>DATERV010000087.1:0-39221 GCA_035271185.1 Lachnospiraceae bacterium
TAAAGATTAACTCTAGCTAAAATTAACCGTTATTACTGTTTTTAGGTTGCCAAAAGATCTCTCTCTTGGACTTTGTTCTGAATATTCTCTTTAAGAATTTTCAGGGTTGCATTGCTGTTTAGTTGTCAAGGTTCTAAAGCCTTTTGGATGGCTTTCACTACTGTTTGTTGACTGCTTGCCCTTTCGAGCCGCAACTCACTTATAGTATCATGTGGAGTTTTTTTTGTCAACACTTTTTTTATTTCCAACGCTTGTCTGTTTCCGCGGTGGACTTTTATAATATCCTAAGTCATCCTGTTTGTCAATATATATATTATTCAAAATATGATATTATTTTTTCAGGGCCCTTAGGCGAAAAATCGGGAAGTGCTTTTGCACTTCCCTTCTTGACTTTAGCTGCTAAAACGGAGAAAGAGGGATTTGAACCCTCGCGCCGGTTACCCGACCTACACCCTTAGCAGGGGCGCCTCTTCGGCCACTTGAGTATTTCTCCATAATCCGAATTTGCCTCTGTCAAGTATTTATGCATTGTTTGTATCAACAACGCAAATGTTATTATACATATGAAATACTGCTTTGTCAATGCTTTTTTATACTGGAGTTTCTTCCAGTCTTCTTGCTATTTCATCTTCAATTCGTTTTTTAACTTCAGCAGCAATTTCATGGGTCTTCATCTCTTTATATTCCTCATAGTAAAGAGGGGAAAGATAAATAAGTTGCACTGTAACCCTCTTAATTGAGCTTTCATCAAATGGCTTAAAGGAATCAATCAATGCACAAGGTACAATCGGACACTTCGCTCTTGTAGCACTTTTAAAACTTCCTCCTTTAAAATTTAACAATTGGTTACCCTGTTTGCTTCTGGTGCCTTCCGGAAATATCAAAAAGTTTCGGCCTTTCTTTGCTTCCTCAGTAACCTGGTTAATCACTTGCATGGATTGCCTGATGTCTTCTCTGTCAATGGCTATGGATCCCAATGCGTCACCTACCTGCTTGAGTAGAATAACATTTCTGGCTTCCTTCTTTGTAATATAGGCAAATGTCCTAGGACAGGAATCCAAAAAAACTAGACCATCAAAAAGTCCCTGGTGATTGGGAAACATTATAAATCCATCTTCCTTTGGTAAATTTTCCATACCATATGACTGAATGGTAACCCTACCGGCTTTGATGACTTTCTTAGTAATCCTTTGAATATAAGAAAAAGCTTCATCATAAGGTCGTTTATCTCTGGCAAACTTTCCTATTCTAAATACATAATATGGAGTGGTAAAAAAAAGACGCAATATCATCAGTATGATTCTCTTCATTTATATCATATCTCCTCATACACTATTCGGACATCGATCATGATAAACTTGTTTGTTATGGTAGCTCTCTATATTCTTTGACCGCAGTATCATACAGATTGTTCCCTTTTGCATCAACCACCACTATGGCAGGGAAATCAACCACCTCTAGCTTACGAATAGCCTCTGTACCCAAGTCCTCATAAGCAACCACCTGGGAAGAGGTTATGGCTCTCGACAATAAAGCACCGGCACCACCAATAGCAGCAAAATACACTGACTGGTTTCTTGTCATCGCATCTAATACTTCCTTTGATCGTTTACCCTTCCCAATCATTCCCTTTAGGCCTAATTCCAACAATGCCGGGGCATACTTGTCCATTCTGCTTGCTGTAGTCGGTCCTGCAGATCCAATTGGTCTACCATCTCTGGCAGGTGATGGTCCCATATAATAAATAATATTGTCCTTCATCTGAATTGGAAGATTTTCTCCCCCATCAAGTGCCTCCTGCATCCTCATATGAGCAGCATCCCGGGCCGTATATATGGTTCCTGTTATAAAAACACTATCCCCGGCTCTTAACTGATTCACCTTTTCTGCAGTCAGGGGTGTTGTAATATATCTTTCCATGAGTAGTATCTCACCTTTCTGTTAAATAAACCTTATTGCATGGCGATTTACATGACAACAGATATTGACAGCAACCGGAAGCCCTGCAATATGGGTAGGGTAGGTATTAATTTTTACAGCATATGCAGTAGTAGTACCGCCCAGTCCACCCGGTCCTATTCCTAACTTATTAATCTTCTGTAGCAGTTCCTCTTCCATATCTCTTATATAAGGTACTTCAGAATGGCAATTCACAGGCCTTGTTAATGCCTTCTTTGCAAGAATTGCACATTTTTCAAAAGTCCCCCCTATCCCAACTCCCACAACCATCGGGGGGCACGCATTGGGTCCGGCATCTTCTACTGCTGTAACAACAGCCTTCTTGACGCCTTCTATCCCATCAGCCGGCTTTAACATAAAGACACGGCTCATATTCTCGCTTCCGAAACCCTTTGGAGCAACTGTGATTTTTACCTCACTTCCTGCCACCATCTCATAATGAATAATGGCAGGCGTATTGTCCTTTGTGTTCTCCCGAATAATCGGATCCCTAACCACTGACTTACGTAAAAATCCTTCTGTGTAACCCTGACGTACGCCCTCGTTGATTGCATCCTCCAGTAATCCACCAACAAAATGTACATCCTGTCCAACTTCCATAAAGATAACAGCCATTCCTGTATCCTGGCAGATGGGAATCATATCCTCCCCGGCAATCTTTAAGTTTTCTTGCAGCTGGTTTAGTATCTGACAACCTAGCTGTGACTTCTCCCTGGTTACCGCTTGCTGCATTACTTCTTTCATATCCTCAGAAAGAAAGTGGTTTGCTTCAATACACATCTCTTTTATATTATGCGTGATATCCGAAACATCAATTGTTCTCATAAAAAAATCCTTTTCCTTTATCCAGTTCTAATCTATTATCTGGTTTTTCACTTCTTCCATCTCTTCCTGGGATATGGTCTGTGGTTTCCACAATATATGTTGTCCATCATGATCATACCTTGGAATCAGATGCATGTGAAAATGCATGACTGTCTGTCCTGCAGCTTCTCCGTTATTTTGAACCAGGTTGAACCCATCTGCATGTAATTGATCTGTCATACGTATAGCCATCTTCTTTGCCAGGAGCATGACACCGGATAGGGTATCCTCCGGAATTTCATAAATATTTGCATAGTGAGCTTTTGGAAGAATCAGTGCATGCCCTTTTGTGGCAGGCCCAAGATCTAAAATCACACGAAACTGTTCATCTTCATAAAGTGTCGTAGATGGAATTTCACCATTTGCAAGCTTACAAAAAATACAATCCTCTTTTTTCATTGATTATTCCTCTTTTCTCATCTCTTCAAATAGAAATAACTGGTCAAGGACACGTAATGTCTTAAACTCACCCTTCATCTTCATCACTCCTGACATAAAAGCTCTTTGGAATGTCATACGGCCATACATGATATCATTTAGTGTGGTTTTGTCTATACGAATTTCTATATCTGGCTGTAAATCCATACCATAATTGCAATTGAGTTCAGTAACATTCACTTTCAACTGTAATGGTTCCTTTTTATTTCCGATATATATCTTATAAATACCCTTAAATCCAGGTTGAGGTCTAAACGCTTTCTTAAACTTTTCTATGAACTCTTCCTCTTCTGCATCAGAATCCCCCATCATGTCCTTAAACATACTCGTCAGTTCTTGTATATCTGCTTTCTGTCGCTGTACATAACTATCATCTGAGGCATATTGAGAAAGCTGCTCTGATTCCTGTGGCGTGAGATCTATGTTCTTCGTGCTGGAAACCATCTTCTTCACAGCCTGATTACTTGCCGGAAAGCTGGCTAGTTTCTGATTGATTGTACGATACATATTCTCAGCCTTCTTCTCAATAATGGTAATATATTCCTTATTCATTTCTAACATAGTGGTATCCGAAATATATCCACAGATTCCACTGCAGGGAAGCCCGCCAAGAATCTCCCATGCCACTGACAGATTCAGCTTGCCTTCCCGTTCCCCATATGTTGTTGCCATAACTACGGGACACATGTATATCTTTTCAATTCTTTCCTTATCTCCATATAACCAACAGGCATCTAAAAACTGCTGCATATATCCACCAATTCCATACCACTCCACCGTAGAAGCTAAAATAATACCATCCGCTGACTTTAATGTCTGAGGTAAGGTAGTAATTCGATTTTTCAACTCATATAAATTATATCTTTCCACTACAACATGCAGTTCTTCCAATACTTCCTGCATCTTATTAATTGCAAATAGTGTTGGGTCATCCATTAAGCCTCTGCCACCATAATAAATGTTAACTTTCATCTTTTCACTCTCCATATGGGTTGCCTGTTTCTTCTATTAATATATATTCTTTCTATCAAACACATTATTAACCCCAGAACAAAACCACTCATAAATCCACCTATGTGTGCTGCATTATCTATATTGGAAGCTCTGATTCCACTATAAATCGAATATGCCACCACAATCAGTATTCTTTGCCATGTTACAGTGGCTATTTTTCTTTTCCAGCAAAGTGACATTGCCAGCAAAACACCTACCAGTCCAAATACTGCGCCGCTTGCGCCAATAGAACTGACATACCACTCGTTACTCAACCCCTTATATACCAGCGAAACAACCTGACCGCCTAATCCTGATAAGAAGTACAAAAGCAAAAAACGGAAATGATGCATCTCACCTTCCAGCATGACACCCAAGCCAGCCAGAAGAAGCATATTATTGATGATATGGTTAATGTCTGCATGTAAAAACATGGCTGAAACAACCCTGTAATACTGTTGTAAATCAAAAAAAGAATGGGGACTTAAACCACCAATATTATATAACAAGTCTCCTATAAAAGTACACAAAAGAAAAATGATTGCATTAATTGCTACCAAAAGGATTGTTATATACGGAGACACTTTTACTTTCTGCCATTTATTATTCATATAGGATAATACTTCCTTTTCCAGTACTTATTTTTTAGGGTATCACCTATTTCTTTTACTGTCAACGATACGTAAAGCTCAAATTTCCCAGCCTGATTTCATCCTCCCTCAATACTTCCACTTTTTCATACGGTTTTAGCCGAATCCCATTTTTGAAGGTGCCATTCGTTGCATTCAAGTCCTCCAGATAAAGCTGATCCTCTATCTCAGTAAACCTGGCATGCATTCTGCTAATAGTGGTATCTCGAAGCACAACATCACTTATATTGCTTTTTTTTCCAACTACCAGGGGCAATTTGTCTAGACAAATCACTTTCCTATTCTGTTTCCCATTACCAAAAAGTTTTCTTTCCTCCATTGTTTCAGATACTTCCATATATTCCGTCCTAATCTGTTCTTGATCCATGGGTTTTTGCACTTCAACATCTAAAGTATTCTGCATAGTTGTAGCTTTATACTCCTCCACCTTTAAAGGCCTCCCCCTTCCCCAAAGAAATTCCGATATATTCCTCTTTTTTGTAACCATGGTCTCTTCCTGCTTGTTATTTAGTACAGAACCTTCCTCATAATGCTCATCTTCTGCCACAACCTCTGAGCGCCCTATTGTCACTTTACTTTTTTCCCATAATAGCAAGAAAGTATTGAATGTAAACTGGTCCTTCATACTCTCCCACTTTGCATAGATACAAAAGATTGCTTCTACTGTTTCCGGTTCCCCTTGGTCTACGTTTTCAACAAGAAAACTCAGGAATGAATCCATATCCATTTCATTCTCTTCTATATAATAAGGATCATACAGGAAATAAATTTTTCCTGATTCTATATCCTGAAAGATATAGTTAGCTTGAACCAGTAGATTACGTTCATCTAACAGATATTGTTCTAGCGACCATAGTGCGACCTGTAGATTTGCAGTCAAAGAATCTATCCATTCCCTATTTAATTTCTCTCTGGTTAAAAGAGTCTTTATATTTTGGAGAGATGTTATATCATAATAAAGCCCTTGTTCTTCATTTGTATTATGTAGATTAACTGTGAGAACACCCTCCAGTTTTCTGGTTGTTAAAATTTGATATTGATACCTCAGTTTCTCTCCTTTTTTTTCATGTATGGGTATCTTAATGTAATTACGGTTATAACTGTTTACATACTCAGTATGAATCATTCTATTTCTCCCTTTTAGAGCTATTATCCTGAAGCTCACGACACAATCTAATTACTATAGTTGGATTAATACACTTACTTTCAGCTTCCAAGTTAACCGTCCATGTTTCATTACCCTCCAGCCAAAGCATTTTATAAAATGGCATGACATATTTACCACTCGCTTTAACTGTTACGCCTTTATCCACCTGGATGTTAAACTCATAATTTTTTGTTATATATTTTTGAGGTGTTATTTTATCTAAATAAGCATAAGCCGTATTATATACATCCTGATTGTTGTCTCTATATACACTACTCCCCCTCAATGCAATTCGATAACAGTCCTGCATGAAAATACAGCGATCATAAAGGAAAAAACCTGTGTAAATAATTAGTAAACATATATACAGTACAAAAGGCATAATTAAGGAAGCTTCCAATGTCATATATCCGTTTGGTTTTTTTACATAACTCATTACTCTACCCTCAAAAATACATCCAATATACAAATACCATTATATTTCCTGCCAGCAAAAAGGGAACGAACGGAATTTTTGTCTGTATGTCAGCCTTTTTTATAATAAGCAAAAAGCATGCCAACAGAGATTGCAGGAATAAACCAATGCATAAAATTACCAAGATACCGTCAAAACCCATAAACAGGCCCAAAATAATCAAAAGAATCCCATCGCCCTGACCTATTTTTTCTTTTGTCAGCCGAGAAAGAAGTAACAACAAGGTACCCGGAATCATTCCTATGATTCGACTAAGGAAAATATTAGGTAAGCTTCCAAGGACTCCATGCATAATAAGATCAGCTAAAGACACAATCCCTGCCGTCACTAATAGTGCAACCGGAATTCTTTTGTACTTTAGATCAAAGTAACAACAACCAGCTACTAAAAGAATAGACATACCTATTTCAAACATTTTTACCTCCCGCATCGTGGACATGCATGATACTTATATTTTGCTTCTCTATATGGTATCTGATATATGTACCTGCTTAAGCCACTGCAATTCTTACTCTGATGAAAGCAATCACCGCATTGAGTCACATAACAGGTTGTACCAGGATTAGCAAAAACACAACTTTCACACGCTCGGTAACTCTCTCCGTATTCATTTCGCAATTTAGTAACATTGAAACGAGAAACTTCTTTTATTGAAAGACTGATATAAGTGCATTGTCGATCAGTATGATAAACTGTTCCATTTTCGGCAACATAAAGAAACGGCTCCTTTTGTAATGTTTCTTGCTGATCAACATCATATCCAGTCCAGGCTCTACCATAATACCTGGTATACAGGCCGGTTTTTAAAAACCCTGCCAGTTCAATGAAAGGAGATATCTGATATACTACTACAAGGTCAATGATATCATCTTGCTGTAAGATGGAAGTTTCTAAAAACAATAAGCCTTTCTTTCCATCTGTAAGTGGGGAATGTTGTAAATACTCCTCCCCTGTCAATTTTTCAATTTGACTACGTACATATAGTTCAGAAAAAGCAATATTCTCGATGATTGCTTCCAACCCACTATCATCCTCTTCATCTATAATTGCATCGTAGGCATAACTATATACAGCTAACTGGTACCCCGTCTCACGTAAGGCAGAAAGTAACGTACTATGAAGCCGGTAGACTTCTATTACCCATAAGAGATTTAGAAAGAAAAATAGAAATAGTGGCAACACAATTGCAGCTTCTATTGTCATACTGGCACACTTGCCACAACAACTTTTCGGGAAAGAGAGCCCGGATATTCCCTTTATGGGAAATTTGATAAAGAGTTTGTTTTGTTTTTTTGAGGAGTTCATGGAGGTGTCTGGGGTACACCTCCATAGTGAGTGCCACTTTTGAGAAGGTTGATTTGTGCTGTATTTTTTATTGTTTACTATAGTGTTTCTCATAAAGGGAACATCCCCACTCTCTTTCCGCTAATAACCATAGGTTCTTTCTATGGTATATGTTTTTTTATCTTTACCTGCAAATTCTATAACAGCCCTTATGCTATCTATACAGCCATCCATTCTAAAGAAACTGTTTCCTTTTGTCTGTCGAATATCCATTTCCATAATATTCATTAGTCTGAATGTAGTTGTTTCTTTTTTCTGTAGGCATAGCAAGATACGGAGATAATCAGAATAGCATAGTCCAGACTTCGGGTTTTTTTGTATAACCATACCATTTAAGCTCAATATTTCTTCCAAACTGTAATGCCAACTGTATTTTGTTTTCATCAGTGGTATTCTGTTTCCGTGAAACAGTTGTGTCACATCGTAGAGACTTTCAGCCATTGCCCAGGTCAGTACTAATACGGTTTGAAATAAAGGTGCTGTCTGGGGAAGTAATATAAGTGATGCCAGTAGCTGTGCTGCCAGTTCAGTAAGCTTCATCTTTTCTGCATCATTTGTCAAATAAATCATATTAGCAGCCGCCCTCAAAGCCAATAACTTATACACAATACTTTTTAAATTCTGTAGATCATTATTTTTACCCGTTAGAATATATTCCGTCTGATACTTTAGCAAGGAGTGATCCTTCTGCTGATCATATCTACCCGTATAGCACAAAACATACTCATGAAACAGAAGTTGATCTACCCAGTTGTCTTCAAAAACAATTGATTCTGGAATCCCCGTACCGGGCAAAATGGTCCTTTCTGAAATATAGGAGTTTAGATCGACAGACTGATTTGACAGCGTCGCAATATCATCAACTACGAGACTTAACACTCCCGCTTCCCAAAAGGAGGTAATATTAGCACCTGGTACTGCAACTTGTACCTCCTTTTTCATCCCATTATCCATGACTATTGTGCCATTCCAACTCTCCAACTTTGTTCTTGCTTCCTTCTGCTCCTGAAACACATCCCTTTCTGTCAATTTATATGTTTGAACAATTGTGTACCAGTTTTGAACTTCTTGAACATAGGAAACTCCACTCTTTTGCTTTATTACATCAACAGCTTGTCTTCTCAGTACTTCACCTTCCTCATCTGAAGCTACAGAAACATCCAATATTCCAACTTTATTCACCTTTAGTTTTAGTAGATCTCGATAAAGTAAAGATGATAATAATATGTCATCTCCTTCAAGGTTCATTTGAACATAATGTTTCAGATGCCTGCCTGTCTCCTCATAGGAAGCCACATCGGATCCATATGAAGTATCAATAAAAAATAAACCATACTGCTTGAACAGCTCTCTATGATACTCAGCCAGTATATTGTTCATTCCTATGTCAGTTACACACTCTATCTGCATTCTTCTTGTGTTTTCTCTTACACCTAAGATTAGGGTCAGACATAGCGAAATCATAACAGTCAAAATTAGTGACAGATAAACGGTTAGATAACCATGTAAGTTATTTATTTTTCTATTTTGCACTAAGGTATGGGCCTCCTATAGACGATCTGTCTGAGAAGTGATTTTAGTAAACAGACTACGGATAATGGTGGTGATTTGTGATTTGAAAATAACGACTAACCCCACCAGTACCACAATAATGAGAATCACCTCAACTGTCCCCATACCATCCTCCTCCTGTATAAACTGTCTAAAACCCTTTAATTCTGTTGTTACTTCCCTACTCTGTTCTTCCATACCAGATTCCTCCTGATTAAAACTCGTGTACCCAGGGCTTAAAGCCCCAGAAACACTACATTTCTTCTTCGGGGACACTGTCCCCGAACAGTTACTTTTTCTCATATATCATTGATCTTAGATGGTTTATTTCCTTACGCAACTTCGCATTTTCTGTTTCAAGCTTTATGATATATTTTTCTTTTGTTTTTATAATGACATCCTTAGATTTGGATGTTTTATCATACTTACTGTGCCACGCAGTTTTTCCGGCTTCCTCCTGGCTGCGTTCTGCCTCTATTACAGCTTTTACTTCCTCATTCTCATATAAGAAATGTTTCGAAACACCACTCGATTTATGAACACTGCTAAAATTAACAGGCTCTTTATGTGATTTTAATTGCGCTACCGCTTTGAGTGCTTTTTCTTTAGCCATGATTGATCTTTTACTCCAGCTAGACTCAAGATACTTTGTATTATCAGCCATTTGTATCCTCCCTGAGATTTCCATTCTTATGAATGATTCTCTCCTGAAGGATTCTGGTTTTCATGCTCTCAAGATTTTCCAGATATACCCTGTTCTTATCAACCCAGTCTGGTCTGTCCATAGCTTCTCCAATAATCATGAGTGCCTTTACCCTTTTGATTTCTGCATCATATGCAGGCAGATCCTCTTGGGTTGAGCAAAAGCTCGTGCAACCAAGACACATCTGTGTCTGATTTTTACATCCGATCTTTGACGGCTTAAAGCAGGTTCCAAATGGAACTCTTACAGCATCAAGGCTTTTCCTCACAAACTCATAATGAATTTCTTCGGTATTCGGGTAGTCCGGATTTGGCGGTGGGGTGGCAGGCTGGAACAGTTCAAGCTTCTCTGTTTCCTTCCATTTTTTATAAAGCATGTCCTCAGATACCTTGCTGTAATGTAGCGTCATCTGAAGACTGCAGTGCCCAAGTATCTGCTGTATAATGCCTATTGGCATTCCCTGCTCTGTGTACTCCATAGCTCTTGTGTGCCTTAGGGAATGTGTCTTAAAGTGATAAATCTCTCCCTTTCCGTCACGGATTTCCTGACGGTCTATCAGTTCCTGTACAGCAGCTGCAAATTCCGGCTTACTGTAGGGCAGTCCCTTGCTTTTGCCTTCATAAGTGTTAAATAGATATCTATCGGGATTGTTATCCTCTGTACTTTTGGACTTTGCTTCATCTATGAGCCCTCTTACCATTTCAGCTACTTCAGTGCAAATTGGAATCTTATGCATTGGGATTCCCGTTTTTGTGATCTCATCATACAGATACGGTACATACTCCCCATTATGGTTGTTCCATACATAGTCAAGACACTGATCATATCTAAGATTTAAAATATCTGTCCCCCTCCAGCCTGTCTCTCTTAACAGGATATATACCGCTTTCATCTCAGGTGGGTCTATCTTTTCTATTGCTGTATCAAGTGCGATCCTGATCGGTTCTGGTATATATTTAATCTTTTCTAAAGTGTCAGATACACGCTCACGCCTTGGTATGTCATCTTCAAATATAAGCCTAGTGATATCTTTTTGGGGTGCAGATTCAAACTCTGCCAACTGGATAAAATCCAGCCAGTTCCTTATGAAAGAAACTGCTTTACTTCTGAAGGTTGCATTATTATTCTCATAATCCTCTGCAACCCATCCAAGGTAGTTTTCTATATCAGTTCTTTTGAGTTCTTCCTGAAACCCATCTTCATATCTATGCCCATAGAAGCTTTTGTAAAAATATCTGATATACATAAGCAGTTCCTTACAAAAGCTCCAGCTTCTTCGGTATATCAGGGATTTCATATATCTCTTTACGGATTCCCTGTAATAAACAGGGATTTCCTCGAATGACATGGATGGGCTCTGTCTTTTTATTGCTGCTGACAACTTCACTCCGGGTATAAGGAGCGCATGCCATATGTTTTTCTCTAACTCTGGTCGTTCATCGTACAGCCCTTGAATTAATACTACAGCAGCTTTCTTAAGCTTATTAAATAACCCTTGCTCGCTTTCACTTATCGATTCATTTAAAAGCCAGATACTTTTTCCTTCAACATCTCTGAAAGAAGATAAGGATTCATTTTTTAATGATTTTCCTAAATTTCTGATTGCACGAAGATAGTTCGCGCTACAGCTGAGTGCTGAAAGTGAATTCTCTTTCAGTCGGACAAGGATCAAATATTTTGCTTCATTCTTCAACCGCTCGTTCTCAAAGCAGGAAAAATCAGTTATGATCCAATTCCTTGCTTTTTCATCTACAACGATACCGGCTTCCTCAAAAGCAGCATCACTTCCTTTCCAGATATCATTTTTTATCCAAAAGCCATTCTCAGTGCCAAGATATTTACATATATCCTGATACTGGGAATCCGACTCATATGCTAATGCTAGTGCTCCCATTACTCTAATGCCTCCCTTCCGGGCATCTTAAGATTCTCAGATACCTTTTTAAAGGCTTCAGATACTTCGTCATCGGAGGGATGGACATAGGTGTTCAGAGTCGTGTATATATTTTTATGACCGGCTCTGACTCTCAAAAGTTCTGGTTCCCAGCCAGCCGCATTTAACATACTGAGTGATGTATGTCTGAACATATGCGGCGTGATATAAATATCCGTCTTTTTGCGCAGCTTACGGAATAGATTGTCTACATCACTGTAATCCATTGCCTTTCCAGCATTTTTTCCCTGAAGTTTGATAAATACATGGTTTGTTTTTATGCCTTCCGTATGGAAAAAGCACACATACTCTGTGAACACTTCCATAAGGTTCTGCGTACAGTCAAGTTTTCTCGGACTCGATACGGTCTTGATTTCTGAAAGATTCTCCATCTCTCCCCGGTCATGAATCGTAATGGTGCAGCCCGATATATCAAAATCCTCAATCCACAGCGATAATGCCTCTCCAATGCGCATTCCTGTTTCAAAAACAAGGTAGAGCAGGAAGTAGTCCCTGATGTTATTGGTTTCCTTCATAAGCGTGTTCACATCTTTTTTTGGTACAGTCTTGATTTTCTGCTGTGGAATTGGAAGGTGCAGCATGTATCTCTTTTCACGCTTCTTATCTGCAATACCGCTGAGAAAAGAACGGTAATTCCTCGCCGGGCTTTTCACAAACTTGATCAGTTTCTGAGACAGCTGATTTTCATACTCCTCATGGAGTAACAGATAGTTATAAAATCCAAGGACCGTATCTACAATGGCATTGATTGTCTGTGCCTTCAATGCCGGCTCAAGCATTAATGGAATTACCTTTTCCGATATGCTTGGATATTTCATCCATGCAATAAACTCTGCGAGATGGTCTACTGTCACTTCCGTGTATTCCAGACCTTTCTGTTCCATAAAGGTGTAGAAATGTTTCATATGAATACAGTGCATCCTCAGTGTATTCCTCGCCAGACACCTGTTGTCCTCAAATCTTAGATAATTCAATACCGGTCTTACCGGTACCTCATTATCATCTGCCAGATAGTATCTGGTCTTACCATCACATGTTTCAAATGTTACTACTTTCATTGTTCATGCTCCTTTCGGTTTTATCATGAACAATGATATATCATTCTCTTCTGTTCAGGTACTTCGGGTACTATGGGGAAAGTGCACGAGTTATAGGTGTACCCCAACTGATAATCATCTCTGTTCGGGTACTTCGGGTACTATATATTAGGTACACGAGTTATCTTATTATTTTAATCTTTTTCCTTATTTCCCCTTGAATTTCTGCAATCGTCTGCGAGTTCATCGGTTAATAAAGAAAGGCGTTAAGCGGCAGCGTGCCTTTCGTATTAACCAATGAATCAGGAACACCTTACGTTCCCCCCTACATTGCCAGAAAAACAGGCACAATGACAAGTACCATAACCATTCCCAACATTAATACCATGGGAAATAGTAATTTTGTTCCCATTTCTTCCCCCCTTCTTTTCGCTAAGGCATGATAATTTTCCATAGCCAGCAAGGATTCCTGTTTCAACAATAACAGTATTTCTGTATTTCCCTTTTGCAGGTTCTGTACAAGGAATGTGATCAATTTGACATACTGTTGTTGCCTTACTCTTCTTGCAAAGTGTTCATAAGCCTCCTTTTCTGGTATTCCTCCTTCCATTTCCCTACATGTAATCAACATTTCATTATATACTGGATTACCCCTGCCTTCCCTTGCTACCTTAATCCAAGCACTGTTAAGGTTCATTCCTGCACCCAGATAAAGGGTCAGTTTGCTAATAATTGCCTGGTATTCCTCATCCAGTAACAGTCTCTTTTTTTGTACCAGCTTTGCAACCTGTCTGTCCTTCATTACCCATATTGCAACAGCTGTTACAACACTTAACAGGAAGATGGTAAGGCTCTTACTTTCTGATAATTCGGACCATTCTACTTTTTCTCCATCAATAAACTGGGGAAGCTTTATCACCATTTGTGAGGATGTACTTTTCTCAGTCTCCTCTACCATGCTCTGAACAATATCCTGAAATGATTTTTCCTCTTGTTTGGGGCATACGGTTGCTTGATAAATGCGTTTTCTCAAAAAGTTTCTATATGTAACCTTCATACACAGTTCTATTTGTTTCACTTTAGGCTTGTTGTCTTTCATTTCAGACCAGTCAACAATTTGGCCGCTGTCGGTTAAATACAAATTATCATTACTTTCCCATTCTATATCGAATGGATATCCTGTAACTCTCTTAACCAAGCTCAGATCTGTTGAGATACAGTCCCAGGAATCGTTTTGATTCAGTACAATACCATCTATTACATTCTTAAACTCTTCATAAATCTTGATCAATTCCTCATTACTATAGGAGCAATCCTTCACCGTGAATGCAATGTTTGCCTTTTGACCACCTTCGCCTTTTGCTGACAGTGTAACCTCTTTTGTTCCGCCTCCAGCATAATTTCTATGAATAGAGGT
This sequence comes from Lachnospiraceae bacterium, assembly GCA_035271185.1. Taxonomy (GTDB): domain Bacteria; phylum Bacillota; class Clostridia; order Lachnospirales; family Lachnospiraceae; genus Acetatifactor. Next base: position 14,533 of record DATERV010000087.1, read on the forward strand.
GCCATCCACAAGTGATGTTTTGTTTCCATTCAATATCCACAATAACAGTGCAGTGAAACTTCCTATCATAACAATCAGCATTGTGAGCCTGATTTTCATTACATTATACTTTCTTTTCAAGTCCTGCTCAGACTCTCCCGGACTTAACTGTAAGAGATTCTGTTTTGTTTTATTTGTGGTCATATTTTGTCCATCTAGTAACTGATAAATGACTGATGCAAGTTTATCTAAAAAAGGTAGCATAGATTCACCCCGCTTAAACACATATCTTAATAGAAAGAAGATATGCTGATACATATACAGCCAAGCAGACTGTCATCACTACACAGCCTGTGATATTGTAATACAATACTTCAAAAAATCCCGGATTTGCCAGTTCTATATACAAAACTAAAACAAAGGGTATCACGTTCATGATTTTTTGTTCCAGGACTCTTCCACTAATCATTACCTGAATATCTTGTTTTATGGTTATCTCTTCACTGATTACCTGCACTGTGGATTGAATGATCTCAGGTAGATTTCCTCCGCTTTTTCTGGCAATACAAAACACTTCACCAAATTCTTCTATCTTTACATTGGTACTTCTTTCTCCAAATTCCTGTAGAATGGATTCCATAGGCATATTATTACTGATTCCTTTTTGAATATGCCTCAACTCTTTTGTAATAAGACTATCCTTTCCATATAATATAAGCATGTCTTTCACAGATTCTAAAAAAGCATTTTCTACGGAATAACCTGCTCTTAGATTAGCTGAAACTGACAAAATACAATCCTTGAACTCCGTTTCTAATTTTTGAATTCTCTTCACTTTTTTATTTATTTGATTGCTTTGATAAACATATACTCCAATTGGGCACAGGAAAATGCTTGCCCATAAACTCCTGTAAAAGAACTCACATAGAAATAATGTAACAAAAATACTTAATATCAGATAGGTACACCGTTCTTGCATATTAAAAAAGTAAGTTGAATAAATTGGGATTCCTCTTTTTTCAGATAAGAAAAATTTTCTTTTATTTTGTTTATAAACCCATACCTGCTGCTTTAAGTTTATAGTCATTCGTGATGGCTCCTTCCTTGACTAACTTTCCTTCCACATATCCCATGGGGTTTTGTCCTGTTTCCTGATATCTGTATAAGGTATGCAGCTTGATCTCCTCATTTTCAAATCCCTGCACTTCCACTATCTCTATCACCTTTCTGCTTTTATCCCTTAATCTTCCTAAGTGAATAATGATATCTACTGCAGAAGCAATCTGCTGTTTGACAGCACTTAATGGAAGATCCATTCCCATTAGTATCATTGTCTGTAAGCGAAATAGCATGTCGCTTGCACTGTTGGCATGTCCTGTTGACATGGAACCATCATGCCCTGTATTAAATGCAGTCATCATATCTACCGCTTCACTTCCCCTCACTTCCCCGACAATAATCCGGTCAGGTCGCATTCTTAATGAAGTTTTGATTAGGTCTCTGATGGATATGGCATTACATCCTTCTACATTTTCATTTCTAGTTTCCATACTCACCAGATTGGCAATTCCCTGTATCTGTAATTCAGCACTGTCTTCAATCGTAATAATTCTCTGATCAGATGGAATATAGCTTGAAAGTACATTGAGAAACGTCGTTTTTCCCGAACCGGTTCCTCCACTAATAAAAATGTTATAACCTGCCTGTACAAGGCACTTTAACTCATTCGCTGCTTCTTTGGTAATGCTGCCCCAGTTAATCATATTTTCCATGTTCACCGGTTTGCCCGGAAACCTTCTGATTGTAACCACTGGTCCATTAATGGCCACTGGATTTAGTACTACGTTAACCCTGCTCCCATCCTTCAATCTGGCATCCACAATGGGGGACGATTCATTTACGGTTCTATTGCACTGTGCAACTATTCTTTGTACAATTTGTAACAATTTCTCCTTGGATTCAAACCGATCCTTAAGTTCGGTGATTCTTCCTTCCTTCTCTATAAAAATATGGTCTTCACCATTGATCATAATCTCAGTTATCTGTAAATCTTCCAAAAGTGTCTGTAAAATATCAAGACGCCTTAATGCGCAAAATATTTTATGCCTTAACTGTAATCTTTCTTCTATTTTCCAAAGGCGTATGGTCTCTTCTTGTAAAAGGAGGTTATCTATCATTTCTAAGACCTCATCATCAGAAGACTCTTTAGAGTAATCCAGCTTCTTCAGCAGCCTTTGCTCCATGACTTTTTCCATATTATCCAAGCTATGCCACCTCCAGATCCTCACTTATCAATTTGCGTATATATTCTGCCAGCTCACCTCTGGTATATTGCTCCAATCGCTCCGGCAATTTTGTAAATTGTGGTAACAGTTGTTTGCTTGTCTTTTTCAGCACATCATCATATTCAAAAGAATGCATCAATTCTTCATACTGCGATAACTTTGCCCTTGCTCTCTCATCCTCCTGTATGATGGTATAGATTCTGTCACATACAGATAATAGTTCAAATGTTCCTTGGATACTTTCGCTTAAATCCAAAATAATATAATCATAACCTCCCATTTCTGCAATTTTGCTAATTAAATCCATCCACTCTTTACCTTTTACATAGATTAAATTTTGTCCTGCGTATACCGGCGGAATATAATACAACTGTCCTATTCTCTGGGTCATGGACTGTAATCGGCAAAAAAACTTTTCTCCCTGTTCCTTGTTAAAATAAACCAAAGCAGCCAAGTCTCCCCTTACACTCTGATCTAATAGCTGATTCCATCCGGCATAATGCTCAAAGCTGATATACAATGTTTTTTTCTGTGCTGCTAATGCTATTCCAAGTGTAAGTGCAAAGGATGTCTGTAGGCATCTCCTGATAGGAGAATAGAGACCTATGATTTTTGCTCTCTTTTTGCAATAAAGCATTTTTTCCTCATCTGACAACATGGACGCATAACTCTCCATCAATTCCTGCCAAACGTTTTCTGCCTTTTGATACTTATCAATATTACGAACATCCTGTCCCCGTACTGTACCACTTTCATTGAGCAATAGTGTCTTCCCAGTCCTAAGGTTTTCAACTTCATAGGAGAAATCTGATTCAGCAACCAGTAATAGCTCAATATATTCTCCTTTTCCAAAAGAAACCAGCTTTTGAACATCCGTGTATGTATGAAGCTCAAACGGAAAGCTATCCTGTTCCTTCAAAAAAACCGTCATACTTTCCAAATAGTCTTTTTCACTGTCACACAAAGCTAATATTTTCTTATTCATTCGCTTACTCCTTTACTTCGTTATGAATATACAAAGAATACCGCCTACCAGCATTGGTCCTGCCAAATGTACAGATGCTCTTCTTTGTTCAGTTTTATTGGATAGATAAAGAAAAAATTTTCCTGAATGAACTACCTCTACTATATAGGCGCAGAAGTAGGCAATCCGTTCTCTGAGGTTGTTAAGCCTGACTAGCCGAATCACTCCTATTACTGCAGCGATTATCAAGCTACACAACAAAAAACACCAAAATTGATTAGGAGCCAGATACAAGGAGGCAACCGTATACAGCTTAACATCACCTGCACCTAACATACCCAGCTTGTAAAACAGATATAAAACAAGGAAAATAATTGTACTAAAAAGCAATAAATCTAGGGTATGCTTTGTAAAGAACTCCTGAGTTTGCTCATTTTGCAGACCTAAAAGATTAAGCTTTTTCAAATTGAAATAAAGAAATCCTACTAGACTGACAAAAATCAGACCATTTGGTATCCTATTCTGACAATAATCAAAATAGCATGCCATAAAAAGCAGGCATATAAAAATAATAATGTAACTCCCCTCCTTGTCCATATTTTGACCTGGTTAAAAAATTAGGATGAAATATCCTGATACGAGAATCTGACATTCCCAAAGACTAAGTAACTGCTGAAGAGTTCAGCTAGTTGTAAAATGGATTATAAACAGAACTTTTTCTTTTGTAAAGTAGTAAAACACAAATATATTATTTTTGGTACTTTTCTACATACTTTTATAAAAATGAATGCCGTATAGCAGTACAAGCCCAGGAAATCCAAGGATTCCGGATGTCAATACGGTCGCCGCATTCAGTCCTACATGACTTTCCATACCGAATCGCAGCATGCTTCCATTAATCAAAAAGATAGATAAAGTGCCCAGTACTGCACGAAGCACAAAGTTTAACAACCACTCCACTTTTTTTCTCATGGCTCCTATCAGTAATACTCCCGCACAAACACCAATAATTAATATGGTCCCAATCTGATTATTCATCACATAGATCCTTCAGACTTTTACCTCATAATATGCCCACCCTCATGTAAATATACCTAAATAGCTTCTTTACTAATTTTGTTAACTACAGCACAGCGTTACCTTTATTACATGTTTTTTTCATTTTTTTGGATATACAGGAATATTTATACAGTGTAAGGGTATACTTTAATACCAAAGAGTCGTAGTAAGAAAGGAAAATCATGAAAATATTATTTCGTCAGGAAAGAGCTGAAAACCTTCCGGTAGAAGAGGATTTTGGATGTCCTTCCCTGCAGGAGGACATAAAAAAGACCCGGTACGCATTGGAAATTGCATACGCGGGTTTTGATAATGCAACAGATCCGGACTTAATTGACTGTTACATCTATGAAGTAAATGCCCTGCTAAAAAGATATACGTATCTGACATCTCTGGCTGAAAAAGAAAGTCTGGTAGTACCTGAATTATGCCCGAAATCCCCGATTCAAACCCTGATCAGCCATGTTTTCGGCTAATCTGTCTTTACCATACGTTAATCCTGCATAAACAGTTTGAGAGTTTTCCATAACAGGTCCGCTATGGTCCTGTTTGGCTAACTCCCGATATGCCTTAAGGAGCTGCTGTATCACATTCTGAATGTGGTATAGTGGTTCTTTTTCATTTCTGGCATCCGCTTTAATCAATTTACGGTTACAGTAGAGATAGAGAGAAAGTAACTGAGGCGCAGGCTTATATTGCAGATTGAGTGAAGATATCAGCTCTTCTAAACATGCCTTTGCCTTTCTGATGGCATCCCTGGATATGATAACATCACCCTGTTCTAGTCCCATATATGCTTCTTCTACATAGTCTAGTAGCATTTCATAAAGGATCAGAATCAATTCTGTTTTATTTGCCTGTGTAATTCGCAGTGTATAACGTTGCTTGCTTTCACTTGTCATATTCTTTACACATTCCTTTTACCATATTTATGCTTATTGTAAAAGCTGCAATACCTGGGATGGTCTTTCATTGGCCTGTGCCAGCATGGAAGTACCTGCCTGTGTCAATACCTGATAGGTTGTATAACTGGTCATTTCCTCAGCCATGTCCACATCCATAATTCTGGAATATGCGGCAGTCATATTTTCACCCGTAATATCAAGACTGTCCACTGTGGACTGTAAACGATTCTGATAAGCCCCCAAGCGGCTTCTTACGGAAGAAATGAACTGATTTGCATCGGTTACTCTGGATAATGCGTCCATAGCTCCTTGTCTTGTTGTCAAATTCAGATCATTCAGCTGCATATTCTGTAAGCTTACCCTGGGAATTCTTACTTGCAAAATCTGCCCTTCGTTTGATCCAATCTGCAGTCTCATGGAACCAATTCCGGTAGCGTCCACTGTTAAGTCACCAATGTCAGTAGTGCCTTTTTTAGCAACTGCATCTAAATCCAGTTTCATTTCAAATCCGCCACTACCCTTTAACATAATCTGGTTATCCTTAATTCCTGCTACCGCAATATCATTGGGGAAATCTGCGGAATAGGCTGCTGTAAAGGAATTCACATTTCCATCTGGATCATATGTCACCGACACGCCTGTCATATCATACTTCTTAGCAGTTACCTCATCAGAATAATCACTTACCTTTACATCTTCCACATCAGTATATGCTTTCTGATCAAACTCTCCGTTTAGTATTTTCTGGCTGTTAAATTCGGTACCTTCCGCTATTCTTTCAATCTCTTTATAAAGCTGTTCCACTTCATCCTGAATGTTAGCACGATCGCCATCCGATAGCACCCCATTGGATGCCTTTACAGCAAGTTCATTTATTCTCTGCACCATATCCTGTATTTCGGAAAGAGCGCCATCTGCTGTTTCAATAATGGATATACCATCATTGGCATTATCTCCGGCACGAGACATCCCCTCTATCTGGGCATTCATCCTTTTTGCCATAGCTAAACCTGCAGGATTATCCTTTGCATTATTGATTTTATATCCGGAAGAAAGCCTTTCCAGCGACTTTGACAATAAGATTTCGCTGTTGGAAAGCGCATTATTGGATATCATTGCTGACACGTTGTAATTAATTCTCATCTTGATCCTCCTGCTAAATGGTTTCTTTCAAGGCATTTATAACAATGCCCGCTAATCTGTACAACCTCTTTGTTTCTAATTTTTCCTTACTAAAGCTATTTTCATTATCACTTAAATATCCGTCTACTACCTGGATAGAATTGCAGGCAATTTTTTCATGGGATAACTTTTCCGACAGAACTGTTACGGTTTCATGTAAAATACCAATTGCCTCTTGTCCCTGCCCAGCAAAAAGACCGGATATTCCTTCTGCACTCATATGAAATTCACCGGCGAGTTTACCATATTGATTTGTATCGATAGAAACAGAAACCTTTCCGCTCTCTTCTGTATTATGTACCAGCTTTAAATGAATGGCAGTCAGTTCTCCATCGATTACCTGAGGAATCGCATACTCTTCCTCCATAACAGCCTGCATTGTTTCTATATGTAGCTGCTTACAGGTAAGCTGCATGGCTCTTACATCCACACTTGTCATATTCTCACCAAAAGATAGCGTTTGGGCTAATTTCTGGCTTTCACTCATAAAGTTCTCATAGGTACCCTGAAAGGTATCTTTATCTGCAAAACTGTTCTCCAAAGAACTTGTCAAAAGTATCTGCTTCCAAGAATCACTTGCTGTTTCAGCCAACTTTCTAAAAGGCTTGCTGCCATTTATTCTGATGCTGTCTGTTGCCAATAAATGATCTATAGTGATAGGCTGCTCCAGCTGTTTTAATAGTCGAATGGTTTGATCGCCCACCTTATTTATGGTGCGAATTTCCTCTGCCCGTTGTTTTTGAAAAGATGACTCGATTTGAGTATCGATGGTGGCACCTTTTTCTATTGCTTCCTGTAACGTGCCATAATTCTCATCCACAAGCACATCCACACCTTTGATTTTTCCTGTCCGTACTGCAGATAACAAATTTTCAAAATTAATCTGCGCCTGTGTATTAACCAGCTTTGCAATCGCTGCACCATCTGATTTTTGAATCTGATGTAGAAGTCGATACACACCGATAAAGGATTGTTTTTCTTCTTCAGTGATACCTTTGCTTGTCTCTAAATGATAAAGAAATTGACTGAATTTGTTACTATCCTGGGTGTATTCATCCATTCCTGACAAATAATCCTCTAAATCCTCCATGGAAGTGGTCAAAGGATTCAAGCCTTCTCTTATCATTGACAGGACTGCAGGTGGGGTCATTTTCTCAATTACTCGTTGTACTACCTTGTCAGCACCCTTTATTGCCAGCAGATTTTCTTCTGTCAACTCCATATGGTTATAGGATAATCCTCTGACCGCTTTTCTGTTTTCATCTGTGAGGTCTTGTCCCATATTCTCCAGAAGGGCATCTACATTGCGAAATGCAGTTTTAATGCTATCTCCTAAGTCAGCCCTGGGAAGTGTCATCATGGTTTCATAAGCTTCTCCGGCCTTTTCATATTCAATTTGCTGACTCTTTCCTGTTTCGTATAATGAGTTTACAGTAAGTGTTTTTCCGGCTGAAAGAATACTTCCCAAAGCCGTAGCCGGTAAATAAGGAATTTCTCTTGTCTTAGTGAGAGTCTGTTTGCATAGATTTGCGGTGTCGATCTTCATGCTAACGGTCCCGCTTTGATTTGTCTCTAATTTTTTTAGTGCATCTATGGTTTCTTCAATTGGGGCTGTATCAATGGAAAAGCCACTCTTTAAAAGCTTTACATTGGCTTCTACCGTCATATGCAGCCTTACTTCCTCTAGTTGCAGTCTGGCCTTTCTATTTTCCGGTGTTTCCGGCTGCTGTGCTATGAATTTATATTGCTGTTCATAAAAATTCATACAGTCTGCTGCCTTACGGTATACACTTTTAGTAATACTTAATTGGCCTTCACCGGGTGTATGCCCCTCTGCTATAGCGGAGGCAATGGCGCCGAAAAGCTCCTGATTTGTTGCGGGAAGAGAAATGTCCTCGATTTTATTAAGGTATTCCAAGTTATCTTTTGTAAGCGGCACTCCTTTATTGACCAGCCATAAAGCTTGCTGTACTTTCTGGTCACTTACCTCATATCCGGATTTACTAATCACCTTTTCTATCTGTTCCTGCAACCCGCTTACATCACTGATATTAGCTTTTTTTGCAAAATAACCGGGAAACTCATCTTGAAAATATCCCTGTGGCTGACGATTAGCGTCAGCTGCTCCTGCATGTTTTGCTAAATACATGCTATCAATATCAGGCGTCAGTTGATTTTGTACCATGTACTTTTTTGTACCATCAGATAACTCTGTCAGTTGCTTTCCCCTCTGAAAAGCCTCCATGGCTTGTTGTACATTCTCATCCGTGACAGGAATATCCTCTTTGGTAAAAGCATGAACCAGATCCATGGCATAAGCCTGATTTCCGGTTATTTCAGTCAATTTATCTATATTTACATTATCTGTATAACCTGTAATATTAACACCAGCCTTAATTAACTCAGCCTTTATGGTGTCTACAATGGTAACCGCTGTTTCTATATCCGTGTCAGATGGATCATAGCCTTCTTTCAGCAATTTTGAAAAATCTTCATCTGACATAGAATTGGACATTACCGTCATATAGTTACGGTACAGGGTAACATCCTCACTCCCCGCTGCCTGCATCACTTCCTCGGCTGTCCTTCCATGGATGCCATATGCTTCGTTATCCGTAACTGTTCCAGAAATGTCCAATGCACAACCACCATGTATCCTGTCTGTCTGTGACACAGTGGTCTGATATGCAGTTGTTACCTTATCTATATTGGCAGGTGTTGTATGATCAAAAGATATTCTCATGACTCTATCCTTCCATTAACGTGGTATAAAAAAGGATGAACGTATCCTTACGCTCATCCTTTATTTCGTCATGGTTTCTCTTTTTCTTAACCCTTAGAAAACAAATACTGCTGCCATGTAGGGTCCTAAATCTAAAGAGAGGGAATACTTCTTGCCATTCTGGGGTATTTCATCTGCTTCTATCATAGCAGGCAGCTTATCTCCATTCCCTCCAAATCTTTCCTCTTCACTATTCAACAACAGTTTGTATTTGGTTTTGGCCCAAACTCCAATACGAAAGCCCTGCCAACACATTGGTGTCATATTCAGCACAAACAAAAGACTGTTTTTCCCATCATCGGTTTTTCTTACAAAGCTATAGGTACATCTTTCTTTGTCATCTGCATCCAGCCATTCAAATCCCTTCCAGCTGTTATCTATGGCATACATACAAGGATATTTTCTGTATAGCTTCAACAATTCTGACACATATGACTTTAAACCGCTGTTCAAGGTTTCCTTTAACAAGAACCAGTCCAATTCCCGTTTTTCATTCCATTCACGCTCCTGGCCAAAGTCCTGTCCCATAAATAACAGTTTCTTTCCGGCATGGCCAAACATATAGGTGTATCCTACACGAAGGTTCGCATATTTATCTGTATGGTAACCGGGCATTTTGTTTACCATGGAACATTTCAAATGAACCACTTCATCATGGGAAATGGGTAAAACATAGTTTTCACTCTCATTGTATGTCATGGCAAAGGACATGGAATAATGATTGTCTTTTCTAAAATAGGGATCCAGCTTCATATATTCACAGAAATCATGCATCCAGCCCATATTCCACTTAAAAGTGAATCCTAAGCCCCCATCTTCCAAACGACCTGTAACCATGGGCCATGTTGTAGATTCCTCAGCAATAGTCATAAATCCGGGATAGGTTCCCCTGACAACAGAATTTAAATGCTTGATAAATTCTATGGCTTCCAGGTTTTTATTATCACCATACTTATTGGGACACCACTGTCCTTCTTCTTTACCATAATCCAAATAAAGCATGGATGCTACCGCATCTACTCTGACACCATCAATGTGAAATTCCCTAAGCCAGAATAGAACATTTGCTATCAGGAAGTTCGTCACCTCTTTTTTCTCGTAGTTAAAAATCTTAGTTCCCCATTCGGGATGTTCTCCAAGACGGGGATCTGGATGCTCAAACAAACATTCACCGTCAAAGCCGGCGAGACCATGGGCATCCGTGGTAAAATGCGCCGGTACCCAATCCAGAATGACTCCCACACCTATTTCATGCATTTTGTTAACCAAATACATGAAATCTTTTGGAGATCCATGTCTTGAAGTGGGTGCGTAATACCCGGTAACCTGATATCCCCAGGAACCATCATAAGGATGCTCTGCAATTCCCAACAGCTCCACATGGGTATACTTCATCTCCTGTAAATATTCTGAAAGTTTATCTGCAAATTCACGGTATGTATAAAATCCATCTTCAGTCCCATCAGGATGCTTCATCCAGGAACCAATATGGCACTCATAAATGCACATTGGCTGGGACTGTACATCAGTCTTTTCACGCTTTGCAAGCCATTTATCATCCTCCCAGGGGAATCCTGAAAGATCTGTAATTCTTGATGCTGTTCCAGGACGTATCTCTGCAAAATTAGCAAATGGATCTGCTTTAAATAATTTTTCTCCTGTTTGCGTCGTTATCATGTACTTATATAGCGTATTTTCATGTACTCCTGGAACAAACAAGGTAAAAATCTCACCAGGATCAATTTTACCCATAGAATGGCTGTCTTCATTCCAGTCGTTGAACTCACCTACAACATGTACAGCTGCTGCATGAGGTGCCCATACTGCAAAAAAGACACCTTTTACCCCGTTTTCTACTGAAAAATGGGCTCCCAGCTTTTTATATATTTCATAGTGTGTTCCCTGCGCAAATAAATACTGGTCTGCCTCGGAAATCATCACAGTCTCATTACCCATGGCGATCCTCCTATCTTAAATAAAATCTTTTTCTCTTAAGATAATCATATCTTCTTCATCATATCGTTTTGCTACCAGGATATCAAAAAAGTGACCCAGGGTTTTTCTATTAGCGCGGTGAATCGCTTCATTCATAATTTCTTTTACTTCAGTAATTGTAACAGAGTGATCACTTGTCTGTCTCTCTGCTATTCTGGTATGCAAAGCCAGAATACCCAGCTCATCAATGCAATACTCCTGCTCCTTTGCGTACTTTTGTGCATATGCAACCAATGCAGCATCATCAAGTGGCTCAATGTTAATCTCTATATTAAAACTCTCTGAAAGTATCTCATGATTTCGAATCAGCTTGTGCATTACCTGTCTGGTATCTTCCAATACCACTATAAGACCTCTGTTTTCCTGCTCCAGTGCACTTTTGATCTGTCCAATGGTTACACTATCCAGGCTTCCGGCATTTTGTATAATCAATGCTCCATTTCCAAGTTTTTTGAATGTTTCCTCCACACCCTTACTGCTCAAACTCCGGGGTGAGATTTTTGCAATTTTACCTGAGAAATTATCATCTGATAACTGCACTTCCTTCAATAATCTCATAGCAAGATTCAATGCATCAGCTTCATCATCACCGGTAATGATTACATTACCGGTGTAAGAAGCCATACTGATATTATCAATTGCAAAGATAATCTGCTCTCTAGTACTCTTATTTAAGGCAAAGGTTCCATATAACTGCTTCTCTTCCAAGGATAAAGTACGTGATTTCGACTTATCCTGTTTTGCTAACTTCGCAATATGATTCTCATTTTTTAAGTCTTTACCTTCATTTTCTTCCTCTGTATCTTGTTGCTCATCTATTGCTTCAGACCGCTCTTCATCTTGGTTACTTTCTACATCCGCTTGATCTTTTGTGCTATCTTCCTCTTTTGTAGCTTCAATCTCTTCTAGTTCTTCAGTTTCTTCTAATTCTTCGGTTTCTTCTAGTTCTTCAGTTTCTTCCAATTCTTCGGTTTCTTCTAGTTCTTCAAATTCTTCTAGCTCTTCAGTTTCTACTACTTCTTCCGTATCTTCAATATCTACTAATTCTTCTGTTTCTTCCATGTCGTCAAACTCTGCCTCTTCAGAATTGGGCAATGTAGTATTTTCCTCAGATTGTTCCAATTGATCAATGGTTTCCTCTTGCTGACTCAAACCATTGGCATTACTCTTTTCCAGCTGTTCCAGTAAACCGTCACGGGTAGCAGCTTCAAACTCTGTAAACATGGCTCCCGTTTGCTGCATAACACGCTGGCGAACTGCTTCCATGCGCTTTTGCTCACTGTCCTTCTTCATTTTTTCCCATTCAATCAACACATCCTGAAAGGAAATCTGACCTGTAATCTGCTTCTCAATCTGCTCTGACTCAGGCATGACCATACTAATCTGACCATCATTATCCATACCCAGAATTTTTTGAAATTGCTTAGGAGGCTCTCCGATACTCCACTCCTTCATATCCCCTGCAAGAGTTGCAGTCGGTTCCGCTGCTACACCCACTGTTTCATTTTTCATTGCTTCCATCACCTGTGAAGCAGTGTGATCCATCTCTCCGGTTTCCCCAAAGAAAACTTCTTCGACTTTGGTTTCGGTTGATTGTGGCGGAGTGGCCGAACCCTCAAAAGAAGGTCCTTCCCATAGGTCCTTCATATTCTGGGCTAGTTCTTTCTGCATATTGATGGTATCATACTGTCCTACACTCATCAGCTTAACCTGGATATCTAATTCCTGCTGAGGGATTTCCTTTGTAGGTGCATCAGTCAAATCCGGTTCTGCTACCGATTCACTGGATGGATTCCCTCTATCACGAAAAGAGCTACCTCCTTGATTGATTCCTTTTAATTCGCTATATCTTTCCTGTTGCTTTTCTGTCAGTGATTCATGAAGCATTTTAAGTTCTATGGCTTTTATTACATACTTACCATCCCCAAACCATAGAATTAATTCATCGCATTCTTCTACACATTTGGTAGCAAGACCAATCCTATGATATAGATAAGCCAGCTCGTATGCCCATTTTTCGCCGTAATCCTTGGTTTTTAGTTCTTCCAGTACTGCAATTCTTTCCTCCAGGCTTACATCCTGTGCTTCATATAACTTGTACTGCAGAATATAACGTCCACTATCCTTAGGTGCAATCTGTACAAATTCCTTATAGTATTCTACTGCTTGAACAAATTCTCCCATTTTTATGGATAGCTCACATAGAGAATAAATAATAGAGCGTCCTCCCGGATACTTATCATATGCCATCAAAAGCATATCTTTTGCATCCTCAAAACGACGGTTTATTTTATATAAATCACTAATGATGCATAACATCATGACGCTTTTTACACGACACCAGTCAATGGTATCTGCAATGGTAGCGGCATCTACATATTCACTTTTTGCAATTAATGACTTAATCTCTTCAGATTTGATTTTATATTCGTACTTATCCACGGCGATTGCCTTTCTTAGTCATATTACTGATTCCATATCGATTAAATGCATATATTGTCCCACTTTTTTACTTACTAATTTTAACATAATCTGCTATGTCATGTCAAAAAAAAATCGAGGAAAATGCACAAAAAATACAAGATATTGTGCTTTTCCTCGATATTTGGTAACTATATGTCGAAAATGATGTACTCTTACTGAATTTTGCTTAGGGTAAGGGGATATTCCATTCCGGGAATGATTTCCGCAGTTTCTTCTTCAGCAGACATCTCGATGGTTAAGGTATCTGTAGTAATCTTATAAGGATTTCCAGTAACACTATCCATTTCTTCACCGGTTTCTGCTATGTATAATTGGTTACCTTTCACTACAAAATTTCCGTCTTTAGTCATTTCATCAGCCATTGAATCAACATCCACAGATTCCTCGATCAACTGTGTCATATACTCTTCAATGGAGCAGCCAAATTGTGCTTGAATCTGTTCATCAGCTGTTGCTTTGTCAATGCCTTGTTTCTCAAATTCTGCATACAATATGTCCACATTATATGTGATAAATTCTGCAAACCATTTGTCTAAAGATTCAGAAAAAGAATCCTTATTTACACTCATAAGAAAGGTTCCGTCTTCATTGAAATTGAACAGAATGGTCATAGGAAAAGCACAACTAAAATCTGCATAATCTTCTCCTAGTTCTTTTGAAAGCATTTCAGAAAAATCGCAATTAAGTCCCCATGAACCATAAAGTTTCTTAGCCGGATTTCCACATCCACACAATGAAAATACCATTGCTAAAACCATTACTACTGCCACTAACTTACTAAATTTCTTCATTTTTCTCCCTTGGGTAAATTCCCTACACATTTTATTATGCCAAAAGGCATGTGTGAATTATAATACGCAAAATCGTTTATGTCAATATTTGGAATTTCGTTCCATTCCTACTAATCCTTTTCATTCAGATACAATTGAACCCTGTTATCAATCATCCTTACGGCAGTCAACGCATCCACATCTCCATTAAAATATCTATCTGATTCTTCCTCAATAATGCTATAAACCTCCTCATTGGGATAACAGGGAGTACAATTCCTCAAAAAGTCTTTGTATTCCTCATTATAAGTAGTTCCGTCTTTTTTCTTATCCAATATTGTGTTACCATCTACCGTATGCCAGAAATATTCACCAGTTTCCTCTCTATATTTAACAGTAGTATCTGTAATATCCAGTCTTACACTTAATGACCCACTGATTTTAGCCTGGCTTTCTGTACCAAGGAGATATTCTAAGTAGGCACTGACGGCCTCTTTATTACCTGCCTGTCCATTTACCACTAAAATACCCTCTGTCTGAATATAACTTCCTTTTCCAGTCAGAGATGGCCAGCCTACCACATGTCCTGCGTCTCCCAGCATACTAATATAACTATATACCACATATGCCTCAGTCACAGGTGACCAAAATGCCATACTGATTCCCTGCACCACCTTTTTTTCTCCGAGCATGCCGTTATCAATACCATTCGCATATTTCTGAACCAGCTGTAGTACCTTCATAAAATCCTTCTCTTCAAATCTGCTTTGTTTCGCTTCCCAGTCAATATATGGTGAATGAGCCATATCCTGTGCTATCATGTTATATAAGACTATACTGGGGTGCATAGCTCCATTTTGGTAGCTGATCAGTTCCTGTATTTCAGGTTTTTGCTCTAATAAGTTCAATATGTTATCAAACTTCCAGGTATCCTCATTCCACGTGTCATTTACAGTCAGTAAGGTATTCACACAGATATTTGGTGCAATTCCAGAAAACACACCATTTATTGTACCAAGCTCCAACACACCGGGTATTATCTGTTCTTTGGTTTCCATTGATATATAGTCAGATAAATCTGCCAGTATACCTTTATCTGCCAGTATCTTCATATCCTCATATGATACATAGAGCATATCAGGACCTTTCCCATCAATCATTTCCATAAAGATTTTGTCGTGATAGTTCTCCTCTTCACCCTCATCTGCCATTTCCACCATCACCGGATATAGTGGATTCTTTCTGGTGAAATTAGCTGCACAATTATTCAGAAGCTTATTTTCTGCACTAATATTTGCCAGCCTTACTGTTTCTTTTTGTTCAACAGCATCAGTTGAAAAGGTTACTACCCAGTCTTCTGTCTTTGTTAATATTCTCAACATAATAGAATTATTGTCATGAATTATCAGACTGATTCTATCCCTGGAAGAAGCTCCTGCATCCTCCTGTTTCATGATTTGACTGCACTTTCCACTATTCACATCCCATCTGATAATTGCATTCTCACTCATATAATAGAAAAAATCTTCCTTCATGGCATAGCATACCCTAGAAATATCACCTTCTATAGATGCCAGTTCAGATAGCTGATGTTCCTCATTCAGCCATAAAAGCTTTGTATAGTCGGAACCCTTCTCCACCACCGGGATTATGACTCTCTCATCTTCCGTTTTTACCGGATTTCCGATAGGCACCAACTGTTGTTCTTCCTGTGGAAAATTGTACTCGGTCACTAGTGTTCCCTTATTATCAAAAATCTGAATACTATATCCGTCTTCTGAAATAATATATACATACCCATCACCATCCACAAAAATGTTGAAAGAGGTAATCTCACTTTCCTGCGGAATATCTGTTTTACTCGTCATAACCAGATTCTGGTCTGTATATATAATGCAAATCTTAGTAGGAACTGCAATTCCTTCTTCATCCTTTATCGTATCCGTCCCCATAATAAAAACATATTGCTGCTTTTCTCCTTCTCCGCATATATCAAATCCCCGTATATCGCTATTATCTACTTCCCATTTTGTACAATCTACAGTCATAGCATCAAGAGAGGATTCTACCGGCATAAATTTTTCCAGAAGCACCACTGGTCCGCTCTTTGTATAGCAAGTTCGCAAAGTATAAAAGCAGTTATTTTTCGTTACCGTCAAACGTATTCTTCCTTCAGATATTACATCTTTTACAGCTTCATGCGGCATATCCTGATACGCTATCGCTGAATAAAACTGCTCATCCGGTTTCTCAGCTGCTGTAAAACCTCTTGTCCAATCACATTTTCCAATACTACTTTCAGTTTGTTCTGCATTCTTATTTCCACATGCTGCTAAAAACATACTGCATAATAATATAATACGTACTATTATTCGTTTCATCCTGTCCCCCCTTTAGGTATAAGATTATCACTATAAAACTTAAAAACAAGTTATTCTTTATGAACGACGTTTATTTAGGACAAACGACATTAATCACGAATAACTTGTTTTTTATTATCATACTATATTCAAAAGACTATTTCTGCTATAACCCATCCCTCGTTAATTGTATATGTTAGTTTTCCTCCATATTTCTCTATTGTTTCTCTGGCGTTTTTAATACCAAATCCGTGGTCCCCTATCCACAATATTGTCGTAAATAAGATAAATTATGTTATATTATAACACATATTTGACTGTTATTACAAAAAATCTGATTTTATTAATAAATTAGTAAGTTCTGCAAACTGTTTAAGCGTTAATACCTCTCCGCGAATTGTGGGAGATAGTCCCATCTCGTTTAGAACACTAACCACTTGTTCTCTGGAGACAGATAAATTCTGTGCATTGCCCAAGCTGTTTGCTAAAGTTTTCCTTCGCTGATTAAAGGATGCACGAATAAGAGAGAACATCATCTTCTCATCCGTTACTTCTACAGGAGGCTTCAGATAACGACTTAACCTGATCACAGCACTGGAAACACCCGGTCTTGGTATAAAGCAATTGGGTGGAACAATGGCTACTATTTCCGGTTTTGCATAATACTGAACAGCCAAAGAAAGGGCTCCGTAATCCTTTGTTCCAGGCCCTACCTGCATACGGTCAGCTACTTCCTTCTGTACCATAATGGTAATGCTCTGTAATGGAACCTGGTTTTCAAATAATCCCATAATAATAGGCGTAGTGATATAATAAGGCAGATTTGCAACAACCTTTACGGGTTTTCCCTGATTTTGTTCCTGCACAATCCTATTTAAATCTACTTTCAGAATATCTTCATTGATAATAGTAACATTCTCATACTCTGAGAGTGTTTCCTGTAAGATTGGTATGAGGTTTTTATCAATTTCAACAGCGACTACTGCTCCGGCACGCTCCGCCAAATACTGAGTCATGGTACCAATACCCGGGCCAATTTCTACCACACAGTCATCTTTAGTAATCTCTGCTGCATCAATAATTTTTTCTAAAACATGTGTATCTACCAAAAAGTTTTGTCCATATTTCTTCTGAATGTTAACTTGATATTTCTGCAATACCGCTATGGTATTCTGTGGAACTCCTAATGTCGCCATCACATTCTCCTACTCCAAATACATTTCTCTTAATTGGTCTCGTTTTTCTTTGTTTAAGCCCATCTCCTGTTCCAAAAACATATCGATACTGCCACATTCTTCTTCCATGGCAGAAAATACCGATTCTGCATATGACGGATCAACTGAAAACAAAAGTCGAGCTGCTTCTTCCGATTCCTTTAATTGTTCCAACAGGGCATCCACTTGCTTCTTACCAAATACATTCACTTTCAAATAGTCTGCCATAATCTGTTTGGGAGATACATTAAGAGCAGATAAAAGTAATATAGTAGCAACTCCAACTCTGTCTTTGCCGGCACTACAGTGCCAAAGAATAGCACCTTCTTTCTGGGCCAGTAAAATTTCAAAAAATTTCCGATACTGCTTTCTGGAGAACGTATTTGTAATCAGATTTCTATACATATTTTCCATGTAAATCAATGGCGTGATCCCACCATCACGCATGGAAGCAATGACCTTTTTTACCACTCCGTTTCCATCCTGGGAATCTTCATTTTCTCTGGTAATGCCCAGAGTGCTCTCCTCCAGAATGGGATTATCAATATAGGAGACCCCAGGTATCTGTGGGTCCGGCTTTAATTGCTTCTCTGCTCCAGTCCTTAAATCCACAATGGTTCTTAGTTGATACTCTTCAAAAAGAACCCGCTGCTCTTCTTTTGTGGATCCGTAAAGAGCACCGCTTCTGAGCAATCTATGTTCTTTGATTCTTTTCCCGTCAACTGTACATATTCCACCCAAATCCCTGGTATTACATAATGTATCCAGGGGAATTCGTAATATCTCCTGCCCTTCCAGGGTCTGTTTCTGCAATAATTCTTTTACCTCAAGAAGGCTATCACACTTTGCATATAAAAGAGATTCTATTTCAGAAGTGGGAGCTATTAAGTCAGGTACCATAACTGGCTTCATACCAGCAGCATATGCTGACCTGATACCATTAGGGGAATCTTCAATAGCAATGGCATTTTGTGGATCCACATGCAATGCCTTACATGCCATAAGATAAATATCCGGCTGAGGCTTACTGTGTTCTACCATATCGCCACTGATAATCTCTTCAAAATAACTAGTTAAGCCTGTTCTTTGTAAATGTCCCAGAACTCCCTTTTTACTGGTTGAGGAGGCCAATGCAATTGCATACCCGGCAGCTTTTAAGTAAGCCAAGATTTCCTTAACTCCTTTTTTGATGGGGAGCCCTTCTCTCTCAATCTTTTCTTTGAATCGCACTCCTGCGTTAGCATGAAACTCATCAAAAAGAAAATCATTTCCATATTCCTTCAGAAAAAATTCCTTGGTATCGGTAAGATTTAGTCCCACACAACCTTTTATGGCCTTCTCCATGTCTCCCAGATTTCTTAAATTTGCTTCCTCTCTCCAGGCTTCTGTACAAAGACGTTCTGTATCAAACAAGACACCATCCATATCAAACACAACTGCTTCTATTTTGTTAGTCATCCTTCTGTCTCCTAAATAAACTCATGGGTTACATGCTATTCATACAGTAAATCTCAGGCTGCTACTTTATTTCATATGTAACATATGATAGCACAAAGAAATGCTCCAAACAATAACCGTTTTGTGCAGAAAATGTGACGTCTGTTATTCGGAATGAATGGAGCTTTTAGTCCTCTATCCTTGCTATTGATTTTCTAATACTATTCTAATTGCTTCCAATGCTTTTTCATTTTCTTCCTGACACTGGTTAATTACAACATCCTCACCCTGATCCATTGCATCAACTACATCGGCACCTAACTGAACAAAGCATACATAATTATTAAAAACCTCTATCCTGGAAGCCTGTATTTTACCTAAATTCATAGGATATTCAGAAGTACTATTCACCATGTTATCTCTGTAGGCATTCAATGCCTCCTCCACTGCACTGACTTGTCCTTCTTTTGCCTTAACAATAATTAGGGTATCCACATTTGTACTGATCAAAGGAATTTCAGCCAGATAATCATCATACATATCTTCTGTAATACCATACACGTCCGCAAGCTCCTCAGTATCTACCGACATGTTAGGCCAGTAGTTTTCTCCTAACACATCCACAACTGCCGTTTTTAAATTCTGTAAATCAGAATTACCATAGGTGTTTCCTTGTATTTTGGTCTGTGATTCAGTCTGGGATTGTTGTGTACTTTTTCCATTACCACATGCCACCAAACTAAGTGTCAGGGACAGCAATAAGATATAAAACAATACTCCCTTCATATATTTCCTCCTTTCAACCTTAATCGGTTTATAATCATTATTTCCAATACTGTTATTCGCATACCCAATTTTACCATTAAGCCGTTTTATGATTGCATATTTGAAAGGTAGCATGATATACTCCTTTTGTTATAAATTCACCCACATGGAGTAAATATGTTATGAGTATATTAAATGTTGAAAATCTCACCCACGGTTTTGGTGATCGGGCTATTTTTAGCAATGTTTCCTTTCGCTTACTAAAAGGAGAACATATCGGCCTGATTGGAGCCAATGGCGAGGGTAAATCTACCTTTATGAACATTATCACCGGTAAATTGATGCCAGATGAAGGCAAAATAGAATGGGCAAAGAATGTCCGAATTGGATATTTAGATCAGCACACTATCCTACAAAAAGGAATGACTATCTTTCAAGTCCTTTCCAGTGCCTTTGATTTTTTGTTTGATATGGAAAAACAGATAAATATCATCTGTGATAAAATGGGGGATGCTTCCTCTGAAGAACTAGAACAGTATATGGAAGATCTGGGTACTCTACAGGATTTGCTTACCATGCATGACTTTTACATGATTGATGTTAAAGTGGAGGAAGTTGCCCGGGCACTTGGGCTTCTAGACTTAGGGCTGGATAAGGACGTCACTGACTTAAGCGGTGGGCAGAGAACAAAGGTCCTGCTTGGAAAACTTCTGCTGGAGAAACCGGATATTTTACTTTTAGATGAGCCTACCAACTATCTGGATGCCGAACATATTGTCTGGCTGAAACGATATCTCACAGAGTATGAAAATGCCTTTATATTAATATCCCATGATATTCCTTTCCTAAACAGTGTGGTAAACTTGATTTATCATATGGATAGTCAGGAATTAAATCGTTATGTAGGAGACTATGATAAATTTATGGAAGTTTATTCCATGAAAAAATCACAATTGGAAGCTGCATATAACAAACAACAAAAGGAAATTGCTAATTTGAAAGACTTTGTGGCAAGAAATAAAGCTCGTGTCGCCACTCGAAATATGGCCATGTCCAGGCAGAAAAAGCTTGATAAAATGGATGTGATCGAACTGGCCGGTGAAAAACCCAAACCGGAGTTTCTTTTCAAGGAAGCTCGTACGCCAGGACGCTATATCTTTCAGACTACAGATTTAGTCATCGGTTATGAAGAACCACTGTCTATTCCTCTTAATCTATCTATGGAAAGAGGGCAGAAAATTGCATTGACAGGATCTAACGGAATTGGTAAGACTACTCTCTTAAAAAGTATTTTAGGCTTAATTCCGGCTTTAAGTGGGAATGTGGAACAGGGTGATTACCTACAGATTGGTTATTTTGAGCAGGAAACAGCCGGTAGCATTGAAACCACTTGTATTGAAGAGATCTGGAAGGAGTTTCCATCCATGACCCAGTATGAAGTCAGGTCCGCCCTGGCAAAATGTGGCCTCACTACCAAGCATATTGAAAGCAAAGTAAAAGTGCTGAGTGGCGGAGAACAGGCAAAGGTAAGGCTTTGTAAACTGATCAACAGAGAAACCAATACATTGCTTTTGGATGAGCCCACCAACCATTTGGATGTAGATGCCAAAGAAGAACTAAAGCGTGCATTAACAGCCTATAAGGGGAGTATACTTATGGTCTGTCACGAACCAGAATTTTATGAAGGCTGGGCTACCGATGTATGGGACTGTACAAAGTGGACAACTAAAATCTGGTGATTTACTATAAAAACCTGTAAAAAAAACGTTATGCTATAAGATGTAAAGCATCAAATAGCATAACGTTATTTTTAACTTAATTAATTGGTTTTGTCTCGTTATTCTCAAGAATTTCTTGAGCTTTATCTATTGTTTTATTAATGTCCAGTTCTTCGCTGATTACATAATACGCCTTGGTTGCTTTATCTGCCTTTTGTTCTTTGCATCCTGTAAGAAGAACAAGCGGCATAATTGCTAATGCAAATGTCACTGAAACTCTTCCCAAGCATTTTCTTTTCATCTTTTTCCCCTGTTTTTGCACTTACTTACAATATATATTATTGTAACACTGAACGAAAAAAGAAACTACTTAATTAATCCTTAAGATTTTTAATATTTTTGTAAGATTTTTGTGCAATATATCTAGACAGGTTAAAACTTCTTATTCCCAACCCCTCAGTATCCATATACATTTTTCTCAAGTAATAATAACCCCAGCTTGTCTCTTCACAGGGAAGTCCGCCGTAATAGTTTGTTAATGATTGATAACCATCTCCCTTCTCTACGCCTATCACAGCAGTATCCAAATCAAAACCCTTTTCCTTCAAAACAGGCTCTAAGACAGGAGCCGCATCCATTGATAGATTCGATAAATATTCATAGTCTTCATAGTACTCTGTGTCAAAAAAATGATCTTCAGTATATGGGTACATGTGTTCCACATTGCATTTTGCAATCCAGTAATCGGGATGGGAAAAAGATAAGATGATATAACAGATTGTGACCACCGCCATGCCAAAACGAAACAATGGAAACGTTCTGCTATAAATGCTGATAATGACTCCTGTTAATAAAATGAACAAAACGCCAAGAGACCATAACACAAATAACCTCAGGAACGTAAGATAGTAATTCTGTATATAGAGAATCATACGAAATGCAGCAGATACAACCATGATGTATGTACACAATGATATCACTGTTAAGATACCTTTCAAAAGACTGCTTTCTTTAAAATAAGCATGCCCCACCAAAACAAGTAATAGATTAATTATACATACCGCCAGTAGTTGAAAAAAACCCTGTCTGGCATATTCCGCATAGCTGTACTTTGTCAAATCTATCTTTTGCATAAACAGACATACAATTTGTATGACACTGAACAAAACATATAAAGCAGACAAAGGAAGGGTTATCGTAATGGCCAGTAAAGCCTCTGCTTGAGGTACCTTACGATATTCTTCTGAAAAAGGTTTTTTACACAAAAATGAAAAAATACAATAGGTAATGTAATATACAAACACAATTGTAAATAGAATCCCTATCATGTTGCGTATATCAAGTTTTTTGAACAATTCTATTGATAAATCTCCAAATACAAGATCCGCACTCATTAATAAAATCCAGATAATCAGAAATAACGGTATACTGACACAAAGGCCTATGATTACATAAAGTATCTTTCCTTTTCCTGCCTTCTTGTTTTCTTTACAAAAGGCAGCCATATCCTGAACGGGTCTTGCAATTTCTCCTAAACTTGCAAAGGGAGTGGCAAATAGGTAGCAAAAGTATCTTCCAAAAGTCCAATTTGCATCCTCAAAAAAATGATGAAGCAAAAAGCTAAGGATCAGTACAAAAACGCCCGTTTTATTCATGAAAATGATTCTGGTATCGGCGGTTAAAAATGTGGAGATTCCTAACAGAAGAATACTGGTCATGTAAAAGATACTTTCTCTTTTTAAGGAAATCCCAAGTTTTTTCATACAAAAGTAATAGAACCAAAGACTTCCTAAGAGAAAAAAAGGATATGTGATACCACTAGCGTTCTTATACATACAGAGTGCATAAAAACAGGCATATAAAAAACTGCCCAGTCCCAGTACACCATACTGCTTCTTCAGGGATTCTGTATAATTGTGTTTTTCTCTATTATTTATATCATCCTTATTCATTACTTCCTTATTCATCTCTTCCTTATTCATCTCTTCCTTATTCATTTCTACCTTGTTTTTATCTTCAATCTCCATCGTCTATATCCTCACTATCTTCTACATATTCGAGAATATCTCCCGGCTGGCATGAAAGTGCCTTACAAATTGCTTCCAGTGTGGAAAACCGGACAGCCTTTGCCTTATTGTTTTTCAAAATGGACAGATTGGCCAAGGTAATATCTACTTCCTTGGCAAGATCAGATAATCCTATTTTTCTCTGTGCCATCACTACATCCAGATTAATTATAATTGCCATATGGCACCTCCTTAAATAGTAAGATCATTTTCTTCTTTGTACTTGATTGCCCTGTCAAAAACAAATGCTAAAACCTTGCTAAAAAGCCCCGCAACCACAAATACAAAAAACACAACCAGCATGGCAACTGTTACGTATAGAATGACTCGAATCAGACAGACAGCTGCTATCATAAAGCTATAGGAACCCATTCTTGTCAGGCTTACAACATTTTCCATGACAAAACAGTCCTCTGCCAAAACAGTCCGAAACATCTTGCGAAGCTCTCCTATGATTGCCACAGCAAGAAGTCCCAATACAAAGTATATCAATACAAATTCTGCATAATGGGCCTGTATATCCGACCAATAGGTACCAATCCACCTAATAGAAAAGGGTAAAGATACCGTTACCAGTATTCCTGCAAAAAACATGAAGTCCAATAAGTATTTTGTTATTTTTATAATTGTTTCTTTCTTCACTTTTTTTCCTCCAATTAAAACACATTTTCTCGATGCAAATAAACGGATGCAAAAAAAACCAATGCCTCATGAGAACTATCTT
>DATERV010000088.1:0-49853 GCA_035271185.1 Lachnospiraceae bacterium
CTTTTTTTGTTTAGTTGGTTTTTGTTTCGTCACTTTAATTATACCAAACAAAGAGTCTGGATTCCTTATATTTTGGGCATTTTTTGAAAGTTGTTTATTGTAAAGCTGATAAAATCCGCAGTTGTGGATAAAACTGCGGAAACTCAAGTTCCTTTCTATTGACTTTGTTAACTCACCTGTGCTATGGTGAAAAAGATTCTATTACTGAAGTCTCTGGAGAGGGTTCTATGTATCGATATCGAAAACGGGCAAAAGAAGAACGGAATGTTTTCCGACAAGCCTTGTATGCTAAGGGTTTCGCGGAAAGAACAAAAATGAATACTGATTACAAATCAAATTCAGAAAACAAGATTTGTTTTGGAAGCGATTTTAAATCAGAAATAATAAAATCTAGAAAAATTGAATTAGTTAACATAAATAAATTGAGAATCTTAATTTTGACTCGGAAAAGCCAAAATGAAAAGATTCTTATTTTTTTACCCTCTTTTTTACCTTGGCGTGGTGGATAGTGTATGCCTGACACAAAAAACTAATTAAAATGGAGGATGAATATGACCCAAAAAGAAAAGCATTCACAAGCATTAAAGAGTTTTACAGAGAAGGTGAAGAATGACCCCAATGTGATTGCCCTGGTTCTGTCCGGCAGTCTGGCCTATGGAACAGTCTGGAAGAGAAGTGACATCGATCTGACCATGCTGGTGAGGGATGGCATCAATGCGAAGTTCTCACTATACAACATTGATGAAGGTGGAGTCGAAATCCACATGATCATCATGCCGGTGGGCATGTTTAAAAAAGAGATGCGGCAATTTCGAGCCGGACAGTTTACTCATGGATATTATGGAAAAGGGGAAATCGTATTTTCTAAGGATGACTCCCTTTATCTGATCTTTGAAGAGAACCGTACAGTTGGTATGGATGATGTTACCATGTCAATTATACCTAACGTGCAGATGCTACTGGTGAATATGTATCGCGTAGAGAAATGGATTACTGCTTTTCATGACCCTTTGTATTCCCAGCACTTTCTGCAAGATTGTGCCGCATCTGTGGCAGATATCATCCTATTGATGAACAAAGAAGAGCCCACAAGAGAATCCATTCTCAGAGCAATGGAACTAAGACCTGAGTTGATGCAAAAAATTCATGTCATTCCCTGTACCACTGCTATGACAGAAGATGAAGTTCGAGACACTCTAAAACTTTTGGATGATTTCATTCTAGAGACAATGGATTTGTGGAGTACACCCATCCTTCGTTTCTTCTCGGATGGAGAGCTAAAGACCTCCTCTGAGTTTGAGCATTTTGTGGGCTCGGATGTGGTCTTCTGCCTCAATTATCTTGCAGAGCATGGACTACTAGAACGTGTAACAAAAGCTTCCAGAGTATTCAAGCACAGTGTGTTGACTGTAGAGGAGATTGCATATGTGGCAATTAATCCTTAAAACAGAAGAAGTTAAGAATATACTTTTAGGAGGAACAATAGAATGAGTGATTTAAGAACAACTATCGAAGTAGTCGGTGCAAAGCAAAACAACTTAAAGGACATCCATGTAGAGATACCCCGAGACAAGCTGACAGTGGTCACCGGTGTTTCCGGTTCCGGTAAAACATCACTTGCCTTTGATATCATCTACGGGGAGGCGCAACGCCGTTTCTTAAAGTCCATATCCAATTATGCCAAGAGCCGTATCGGACAGCTGAAAAAACCTAAGGTGGATTATGTAAGAGGCTTATCTCCCGTCATCGCCATCGAGCAAAAGAAAGGGAACAACAATCCCCGCTCCACTGTGGGTACCGTAACAGACATCAATGACTACCTGAGACTTCTTTTTTCCACACTGGGAACCTGTAAATGCCCTATCTGTGGTCATACCTTGAAGCCACTCAGTACTGCCCGTATTGCAGAAAGCATTATGTCACTACCTCAGGGAACTCCGGTGGAACTATATACCACTGTAAACAAAATCTACGGGGAGGATTATCCTTATCTGTTTGAAAAAATCCGGGATAAAGGCTTCCGTCACCTACTCGTTAATGGCAAACCCTATGATCTTGCAGAGAAATCCTTTGATCTGGATGAAAACAAGGATTACCATCTCGAGATTCTGCTGGATCGTTTGATCGTGCAGGGTGAGATCTATCTGCAAGTTACAAAAGCCATTGATGTGGCTGTAAGTGCTCTGGAAGATGATGTACTGATCCGCATCGGTCTACCAGAGGGTGTTTCCCTTAACCTAGGATGTCCTGGTCATCATTATGTATTGAGTGAACTACAGCCCTACCACTTTTCCTTTAATGTTCCTGTCAGTTCCTGTACCACCTGTCAGGGCATCGGTAGCTCCCACGTAACAAAGCCTGAGTTCTTAATCATCCACCCCCAGAAAAGTATTTTGAAAGGAGCTTTGCATTCCACACTATATAACCCATCTTCTTCTAACAGCTATCGAACTATCCTTTTGTACAGTTTGTCCCAGAAGTATGGGTTTTCAATGGATACCCCATTCAACGAATACACAGAAGAAATAAAGAACATTTTGTTTTATGGCACTCATGGAGAACCGGTGGATATGATTCAGCCTCCCTACTGTTCAAAGGTCAATTGGTTTGTAGGCAAGTCCATGCCGTTCAAAGGTTTTGTCAAAGAGGTCGAAGGTTGGTATCGCAACTATATTCATAAGGCAGGAAATGCTGATGCTTATGAGCCAAGCTTTGTCAAGGATGCCATGGTGGAGTCACAATGTCCGGAATGTTATGGTGCTCGTCTCAAGTCCTCCAGGCTCACCGTCACCATTGGTAACAGGAACATCCAGGAGCTGAACAACATGCAGTTTCCGGAACTTCTTTCTTTTCTGGAACAGCTAAATCTTCCGGAAGAAAACAAGGTTGTTGCAGACTCTATTATCAGGGAGATCTGCTCTCGTCTGCAGCTCCTCATTGATATTGGCCTACATTATCTTTGTCTGGGTAGACGAAGCGATTCTATCTCCGGCGGTGAGATGCAGCGAATCAAAATGTCCACCCAGATTTCCAGCGAACTGATGGGCATGCTCTATGTCATCGATGAACCCAGTATCGGTCTGCACGCCCGGGACTCGGATAAAGTTATTGATATCATGAAGAAACTACGGGACTTAGGAAATACCGTTTTAGTAGTAGAACATGATCTAAACACCATGCGGAATGCGGACTATCTCATTGAAATCGGACCAGGAGCAGGCACACACGGCGGCAATATTGTAGCACAAGGTACATACGACCAGTTCAATCAAAATCCAAATAGCCTTTCTGCCTCATATCTGACAGGAAAGCGTTCTCTCCCCATACCCAAAAAACGTCGTCATCCGGGTGAGAAATGTATCGTAATCATGGGAGCATGTGAAAACAATCTGCATCACGTGGACATATCCATTCCTTTAGGACTATTTGTCTGTGTTACCGGTGTTTCCGGATCAGGTAAGTCAACCTTAATCTTTGAAACACTTGCTAAAAACCTGGAAGTGAAGAAACGGGGAGTCAGAATCGTTCCCGGGAAGCTGGATGAAATCAGCGGATGTGAAAATGTGAGTAATGCCATTATCATTGATCAGACTCCCATTGGACGTAACAGCAAATCCAACCCTGCAACCTATACCGGCGTCTATGACCGGATTCGTGCTTTGTTTGCTTCCACCACGGAAGCGATTGCCAGAGGCTATACTGCACTAGATTTTAGTCTGACTCATCCCAACGGCACACGCTGCGAACACTGCTTCGGTGCAGGTTTGATCGTTACAAACCTGCAGTTCATGGCTGATATTGAAACTCCCTGTCCTGTGTGCAAGGGTGAACGATTCTCCCAAGACGGCATATCCATAAAATACAATGGTATGAATATTGCCGAAGTTCTTTCCATGACGGTAGAAGAAGCTTATGACTTCTTTGCCGAAGACAAGCTAATCCGTCACAAACTAAACATCATGAAGGAACTGGGGCTGGGATATCTGACTCTGGGACAAAGTGCCACCACGTTATCAGGTGGTGAAGCACAGCGTGTGAAACTTTCCTATGAACTGGGTAAGATCAAGAGAGGCAGTCACAATCTCTATATCATGGATGAACCTACAACCGGTTTACACTGTGCTGACATTGAGAAGCTCTTAATCTCCATTCAGAAACTGGTAGAAAAAGGACATTCCGTTATCGTGGTGGAACATAATATGGATGTGATCAAAAGTGCCGACTACATCATCGACATGGGACCGGAAGGTGGTAAGAACGGGGGCTGTGTGGTAGCCACGGGTACACCGGAGGAAGTTGCCCGGGTAGAGGCTTCCTATACAGGACATTATCTGAAGGAAGCACTTAAGAAGTAATGTGAAGTTACCTCTGGTTAGGTTTTAGTTGAACACCCCAGAAAAGTTGCATGAAAAGCGGAGCAAGGCAGGATGAAAAACCTGTTTTGCTCCGCTTTATTTTTATCAAACTTATCTTTCCTGTGTTACCCTACCACCTTATTTTTACAGCACACCTGCTGTCTCCACTTTTTACGCTTTCCAACAGTTCTGCTTCCACTTCTTTACCAAAAACCTGTCTAAATAGTGCTTTTGCATAACCCTGTGTACAATAGCACCATGTCTTGGGCAATGTTTCAGGAACCCTTTTGACACAGCTGCAGTAGCACTCCGGATAGCAGTATAATAACTCATGCTCTGATATCCATTCTATAGTAGCAAAGCTTTCTTTCTCATTAAACATTTTGGCAAATGCAGCAATATCCTGTGTTTTGTCTTTGTACTGTATCATTTTTGTTGCTACTGATTTCCCATCAAAACAGATACAGCCCTCTCTAATTTCGCGTATTGTGTCGTCATCACAATTTTCTTCCAAAAACTCACATGCTTTTTTTGCCCACTCATATTTCTTCTGGATATTAGCTGATTGAGACAGTGGGTAATTTTCCTCAAACTCTTTTGCTTTTTCTTCTCCTGCAACTTTTCTGATGTTGTCAGTCATTCTAATTAAATGCGGATTCTTGTTCATTTTCTTTCCTTTCTGCTTAAGTAAATATTATTGTGAACCAACTTTACTTCGTGTAATGCTGATGTCACATACTTCTCTATCTTTTCGTCTCATATTAACCTCTCTTTCGGGTCCTTAAGGTTTTCCTGGGCGGCATCTTTATAGTTATTGGACATGTTTCATCACTATGCGGCTGATGATTGCGCCCCATTCCCATATTATACCAATATTTGTTTTATAATTAAAGATGAAATGTAAAAACATCCAATTTTATAACCTAGCTGAAAAATGTGTATACTGGAAAGAAATTTACTTATGGGAATATGAAAAATAAAATATAGAAAATTACAGAAACATCTTTACAATTCGCGCAAAATGCAGTATTTTGTTATAAAGAGACTTTAAATGGTACAGTGATGCCAGCAAGATTCTTCCTAACCCATTTATATGCGTAATTGTATAAAGTCTTGCCCTAGGGCAAGTTTTTTTATGCTCAAATACAGTTGAAAAGGATCTGATAAAGTGGTATTTAAAGCAAAAATTTTGGATCATATGCAGTTTGTCCGTACGATGACACGGATTACACACGAAATTATCGAAAAAAATCACGGCGCTCAGGAAGTATGTCTGATTGGTATCAAACGCCGGGGTGTTCCTCTGGCGGATATGCTGGCAGAGAACATTTTGCAATTCGAAGGTATCTCTGTTCCGGTGGGATATGTAGATATTTCTTTGTATCGGGATGATCTTACCGAGATGACGACCATGCCCACATCCACTGATAATGTGATTCCATGTGATATCAGTAATTACGTTGTGATTATTGTGGACGATGTCATTTTTACCGGGCGTACGGCTCGTGCTGCCATGGAGGCGGTGCTTAGCTATGGAAGGCCCAAGGCAATTCAATTGGCTGTACTGGTTGATCGGGGACATCGTGAAATGCCGATTCGACCTGATTATGTGGGTAAAAACATTCCAACCTCAAGCTCGGAGCAGGTGCGCGTGTTAGTACCTGAAATCGATGGAGAGTTGGGCGTGAACCTGTACAGTATATAATATGCAAGATTGGCTGGACAACGAAAACCAGCTAAAATATATCTTGGAGGTACAATATGAATAAGATGAATACGAACCATTCCATCGGCTATTTGCCTGATGAGACACCAAGCTTACCCAAGCTTCTGCTGTATGCACTTCAGCAAGTGATCGTTATGTTTCCGGCTACCATAGCTGTTGCATTGATCACCGGATTTCAAGTCTCCACAACCATTTTTGCCAGCGGTCTAGCAACCCTTTGTTTCATTCTAATTACCGGTAAAAAAATTCCTCTGTATTATGGTTCCAGTTTTGCATATCTGACAGCAATTGCCAGCATGTGCGCTGCGAAGGGCTATATCATGACAGACGGTATTCTTCCGGAGATAGCCATCCGTGAAGCACAGTTTGGTATCATTGCTTCCGGCTTGGTATCTATTGCAGCAGGACTTCTGGTACGCTTCTTTGGTCACAAGGCTGTAGAAAAGCTGCTTCCTGCTTCTATCACAGGTTCCGTTGCTATGATTATTGGTCTTACTCTAGCAGGCAACGCACTTAGCGATGCCATCCCTAAGGCTGATTCAATGGGTGATAGCAGCCGTTTCTGGTGGACTGCTGTTGCGCTGGTTACACTCATATCAACTGTAGTTTACGCCCGTTACCTGAAGGGACTTCTTGGACAACTTCCCCTGCTTTTAGGTGCACTCACAGGCTGTGTATTTGCCGGTGTGCTCTACTTCTCCGAAGCTGCCAATCTATTCCGTTTGGTACCTGCTGCTGCCCTTGATGCTTCTCTATGGAAATTGGGTGACGGCTCCTTATTTGCTCTCCCGGCTCTCACACTTCCTAAATTTTCTTTGGAAGCATTGATTGCAATTATGCCCATTGCCATTGCTACAATCCCTGAATCCACCGCACATGTTTATCAGTTGGATATCTATATCAACAATGTAGCTAAGAAAAAAGGTAGCAAAAAGAAATACGATATTACTTCCTTATTGCATAAAAACCTGATAGGTGACGGTATTTGCGATATGATCTCCGGTCTCGTGGGCGGTCCCGCTGGCACAAATTACGGTGAGAACATCAGTACAATGGCAATCACCAGGGTATTCTCAATTGGTGTTTTAGGAGCAGCCGCTGTCATCGCTATGGTCATCTCCTGTTTCACCCCGTTGATCAAAGTTATTTACGGTATTCCTCTGGCAGTCATCGGCGGACTCGAAATTTATCTTTTCGGTGCTATCGCTGCCCAGGGTATTGCAATCATGATAGATAAATCTGTAGATATGTTCGACAGCAAAAACATTGCCGTCATCGCTACAGTTATGGTAGTCGGCATTGGTGGACAATACGCATTCGGCGGAAATATTCCTTTCTTCGGCATGAATATCCCTTGTATCGCCGGTGCAGCAATTGCCGGAATTGTACTTAACCTTCTGCTTTCCATCAAGACTAAAAACAACGATCTAGTTGAATCAGTACAGTAAAGTCCTCCACTTCATGTGGTAAAGTGAAAGGCTGAAATTACATTTCATATAAGAATCATTTAAAAAGGATAGTATTCACGCGTTTGTGAATACTATCCTTTATTTGTACTTGCACACAAATCACTCTATCAACTCATGTTCCATCATAAATTTCAGCCTACACTTTGCTGTCTTCATCTGAAATGCGATGACGATATTGTCTCCGACTATAGAAAGAACCTTTCCCTCTCCATATATTGTATGCTTTACATAACCTGTAGTTTGAATTTCATCTAGTTTATCAAAATATTCAGCCTCTGACACAATACGCTTATCCGTTTTTTTCTTTAACATACTGATTTTTGACTGGCTTCCTTTAATTTGGGTGTCCTTTTTATCCCTCCCAAACAGCTCCCTGCTAAAAGTTGAATCATTCTGAAAATCAAACATACAAAGACTGTTTTTTGCTCTAGTGATTCCCACATAGAAAAGTCTTCGCTCCTCTTCATATATCTTCAACTCCTCTATGGATGCCTTTTTACGATTTCGAATCACATTTTCCGGAAAGACACCGTCCTTTACATCCATAAGGTAAACTCTGTCGTATTCTAGCCCCTTACTTGCATGAATGGTAGATAAAGTGAAACGGCAATTACTGTCATATTTCTTCTCCTTTATCAGTACGGATAATTCATTCAATCTCTCTACCAAACGAAGAGCTGATGGTTCATTCGTCCCAATAGCCTCCAAAATCTGTATCTTGCCATCCTTCATATGGATCTTTTCCAGATAATCGCCATAACCCATAAAATGAGCAATACGATAGACCGCTTTATCTGCAGATTCTCGTAAAAGCCCCTGCAAATGGGTCTGAATTGCCTTCACACTCTTCTTTGTACCAGGTGAAATCTTTCCATACAATAATGCAGCATCTAAAACAGAAATATCCCTTTCTTCACAATTTCTACAAGCTTCCATTGCTGCTGCCTTGTTCATGTATAACCCAATTTTATAGTAGATTTGCATAAACAGATCGGTATTTTGCAAGTCTCTGGCAAAAAGAATTATGTTTTGTATATCCACTACCACTCTATGAAAAAAGAACGTGAAATCCGCATTGCGAATTCTATAGGGTATCTCTTTTCTCTCAAGAAGATCAATCACCGGAAGAATACTTTCATTATCACGATACAACACTGCGGACTCCTGTTTACAGTCTGAAGCCACTTTTACCAAATAAGGATACTGTCCCTTTCGGCTTTGTAATGCAATGCTTTGTATATCCATACCTTCATCCCGTGATGCCTTCATGGTCTTCTTATGCCGATATTCATTTTTCTGAATAAACTGGTCTGCAGCTGATACGATTTTTGCATTGGATCTGAAGTTTTCTTCCATGAGTAGTACCTGTGCATTGGAATAATTTTTATCAAAATCAAGCAATGCTTCAGGATATGCTGCACGAAATCCATAAATACTTTGATCCTCATCTCCAACCATAAATATATGATTGTTTTTTTCTGTCAGGATTCTGATTATCTCATGCTGTATCTTTGACGTGTCCTGAGCTTCATCTACACAAATATATTGGTAAATATCCTGAAAATGTGTTAAAATCCCAGGTGCTTTTTGCAGTATAGTCAGTGCATACACCATCTGGTCATCATAATCCATCAGTGACTGTGTACGCATTTTCTGACAGTAATCCATATAGATCTCAAATAGGGGAAGTTCCTGCTCTTTACCTAATTGTTCAATCTCGGACTTTTCAAGCATCCTGTTTTTGATATACGTAATCTGTGTGCTCAGGTTCCGCAAATCACTTTCTGTTGGGTACCCATGAAGCAGATCAAGGTATATAGCTGATATCAGTTTTGTTTTATATCCCTCATTCGTTACCAAATCGTATGCTTTTTTCCCCACACAATTTCCGTAATAACCAATTATCTTTGCACAGATACCATTTATGGTACGAAACTCTAAGCGATTTACCAAATCATTCCCAAAAAGGCATGCAAATCTTTGTTGCATATCTTTTGTGGCTGCTACTGTATAGGTGACTGTCAAAATATGTTCCGGTTCTATTCCACAGCAGTAGACCATATATCCTAATCTGGTAACCAGTACTGTTGTCTTTCCACTTCCCGGTACTGCAAGAAGCAGCGTGGGATTACTGACTGATTTTACTGCTGAAAGCTGTTGTTCATTTAGTCTGATATGAAATCTCTCAATAAATTCATTAAATGTCATTTATACTCCATGTGTATGTGGTCTATTACCACCTTTTTCTTTCATTTAGTCGAACCTTTTCAAATAGTCTTGTAATATTGGAATGTGTTTCAACTAATCTTATTTCCAAAACATCATCTCGTCATATTGTTCAAATGTAAGGTACACCTCTCCATTCACTTCCTTGAAAAGGATTTCTTTTGTCTCTGCATCATGACCGCCCTCTTGTGTGTCAGCAGTAATATCCAAATAATACTTACCACTTTCTATCCGAAGGGTTCCTTCCCAGGTAGCACCAATACCAATATAATAGCTAAAAGTATTGTCATTATTGATTTCCAGACTGGCTCCGTAGCTTCCCAATCCAGTTCCGAACATACTAAACAAAGTCACGTCACCTGACATATGCGCCTCAGTCTGTGCCCTATCTAGCGTATAAGTACGATACAGTTCGAAATCCTTGGGACATTCTATGATGATAGCATCCATGACTTTGTTCTGATCAAGCATAGATATATTTTCAAGTGCCGCATTCTTTATATTTGCAACGGTGTATTCTGAAACACTATTATTGATAGCCATTTCAAAGTCCTGATCCTCTATAAATTCCCCAGTACGACTCCCAACGAACAGTTTTGCCCACTGATAATCACTACCGGCATCCGGCCCTCCTAAATTATAATAAGTCATAATGATTATAACATCATCATATCCATCATCGTTTAGATCAGGGAAGGAAATTGCTTCGATGCTACCAAAATCCTGAGTTGCTGCAGCTTCTCTCGGATCATTCAATGCAACTACCATATCATCCTTAACAACCTCAAACAATGCATCTCTGTTTCCATCTACCTGATATGGTGCATATGACTTAAATGTAGCCTGCCCAAATGGCATAAAATCGAATGTGAAACTCTGATCTTCAATTAACTGATATTGTTCTCCTGCATATGTCGTTATCTCCAAAGAATCAGCTTCATTCTTTTGATCTGTAGTCTCACCAGCATCAGACTCAATAATAGTACTTGTTTTTTCCTCTGTGCTACCTATTATTTTATCATTAGTTTTTCCACATCCTATTACTAAAAGACTAATGGCAAACACCATAATCATTGCAATACTTCTTTTCATCATCGTTCTCCTAACTTCAAATTGTGTACACACCTGCTCACTTTTTATTTATTGTTGTATTAAATACCTTTGAATCGTTTCATTAAAAGTATCACTATAAAATTCCGATTCAAGCCTTCCATTACAATTTATGATAGTCTTAGCCGACGCTATATTTTCTTTATCACAGCTCACAATAACTTCTTTGATTCCGATACAATCGCATACTTTCAAGGAATCATTCAGCATACTTGTTGCATAATGTTTTTTTCTTTCCGTCGGTCTAATGCAATACCCTATATGTCCACCTTCAGTTTTCAAAAAATAATTTAATGCTAAGCGAATATTGACCATGCCAATAATTTTGTCATCATCTTCTCGAATATAAAAATATGTAAGTGCCGGAACTCTTGGCTTTTCAATATTTGCGATATCAATATCGTTTATGATTTTATGCAGCCATTCCTCATAAGTGGATTTGTCTAAAAATCTGTCCAGTCCTCCACTTCCATTTATTTCCGATTTGTATTCATAAAATTCATTTATAAACTCAATTGCTTTTTCTTTGTGTTGCATATTGGGTAATACTAATTTCATGAAACAATTCACTCCTTCCAAATTCATTTTTCTGGATCTATTATATCTACAGAATGCGTATATTGGAATCCATCTGATTGATGTAATTCTGTTCAAATGCATAGAAGAGCAAAATCATGAGGATTCTGCCCTTCTCTATTATGCCAATTTTCCTAGTAATAATAAATCGTTCGAAAACCTCAGAATGCTGCTATGATCTAGCCGGACAAACAAAAATGTCATCTACATAGAAGTCGGCATTTCCGTCCGTCTCAATATAGATTTCCGCAGAATTCAAATCATTCGGAAGTTCAACACTGGCAGATATTTTAGTCCATTCATTTGCACAGGTTGCTATTTCCGACAACTGTCGTGGAACGGCTCCGTCCAAACCAATCTTAACAATCTTATCCTTTGTCTTCACATATACAGTGATATCAACCTTTCTACCGATATACGGAGAAACATTGAACTTCATCGTTGCATCCTTTTCCTGACGAGTTACGCAGAACGAATGTCCCTTGCCGTCACGGGATTCTGTATCTGTCACAAAGCATATCGGAAGATGTCCGGCACCACGAATTGCTGCAATATTACTCTTTTCCTCAAAGCTCTCAAAAAGACCAATCAGACGGATCTCCACATCATCAACGTAAACTGCACTGAATGTATCCGGTGTGTTTTCTGTTGTTCCAAAATACAGGGACATGGAATGAACATCGCTAGGTACCTTATATACCGCACTCATCTGTACCCATTCGGTGGAACCGGTCTCAACTGATGTCAGCTCCGGATTAGTTCCGTCAACATCTGCATTCAGCGTAACCGTCAGTGCCGGACTCTTAACCCATGTGCTGACACTAATAGTCTGCCCGATAAAGTCAGAAACGTCAAAACTGATTCCGCTCCATGCACCGAATCTGCGTTCATTTGCAAGTGCAGCATTCCCGCTGTGAACAATTCTGTCCTGAATCTCAATCTCTCCGAATCCTTTCATCTTAAATCCGATATCTTCAGGCTTCAGTGGCTCGCCGCCTGCAGGTGTTTCAAAATCAAAAAGTCGGTCAGAGAGATCACAAATAAGTTTCTCCGGCTCGCCGAGGCTCTCTTTGGTGATTGCATAGACAAGAGCATCAAAAGAACGTTTCGGCGACAGATCGCCGTGGAAAAGAAGAGGGTTTGCGTCACGAATCCAAGAATTGTCATCCGTTAGCCCCCAAAGTGTTACGCTAGAAAGATTCACTCCTTCCCTCCTGACTGCAAGGAGTGCTTCAAAAAACTTTTTATAAAATACAGCCTGATAATACTCTGCGTTCTGATTTATGCAGGTACACTTTACATCAAGCTCTGTAATATGTACTTCGTTTACAAGTGCCGCATATTCTCTAAGGGCGGTTATGTACTCCTCAATGTTACTATTATCGCTTAAGTGCCCCTGCATTCCGATACCGTCAATCAAACCTTCTCCGATTACACTTCCATGCTCGTTGGTCGTGTGAGTCAGTGTACCAATGATTGCTGCTCTCTTCGCCGGTTGCCACTCGTTGTAATCGTTATAGAAAAGCTTTGGTTGCAGTTTCTGTAATGCCTCTTCGTCATCAGCTGAAACACCATACGCTGCAGCATATTTTTTCGATACTTCCACCACTGCATCCTTCGCAAAACGGAATGCCCAGTAGATGAAATCATCACCAATAATCTGATACCAATAGCTGTTACGCAGTCCGGTCTCTGTTTTGTCATCCAGCTCAATTGCCTCATTTACCACATCCCATGCATAGATTGTATTTGCGTAATCATTCGCAAACATATACTCTACTAACGAGAAAATATAGCTTTTGAGACGCTTTAACATGGTTTGTCTGTCAACATAACAGATGGGATCAAGCTTTTCAAAAAACTTCATCATTGGTCGTTCCTTCAAAATCTCCGGATCTGTCGGTATTGTCACCGATTTGTAATCCTTGCAAAAAACTTCCTTAGGACACTGGCTATGCCAAACCATAACATGACCTCTGACGGGCATTCCGTTTTCTTTTGCCCAGTCAAGCATCGCTTTTGCACTCGTACTAATCACAAACGGAAGATATTCTTCTGTTGCCTCGGGACTCTCATATCCCATATTGTATGCAGGTTTCAGTTCATTTCCGAAGGTTATGCTGTTGAACTGACTGTGCATCAGCTTCTCTTTGTCCGGGTTACCTATCTCGTGGTTTGTAAATTTTCCGTTGATTCGCTCACACGCCACTCCAATTTTGAAATAACTCTTATATAGGTCTTTCAATGCCACTATGTTTTCTGTACTGCTCATTCCTTACCTCCTGGCTAAGTTTTCTTCGCCTGTCTTCTTCTCTAATGTAAAATTCTATCATCCTTCTAACATAGAGATAATCATTTGTCCGCTAAAAACCGTATCATTTCTTGACTGATTCGTTCGTATTCGTAGTCATGCACATAATGTGGACAATCTAATTCCATATAGCTGCCTATAGTGATGTCTTTCAAATACTCTTTTTGAGTCTGCCTCCAGATATCTTCTTCAAAGCTAGTTCCTGTTCCATTAGAAATAAAAAGCAGCATTGGAATATCAGGTTTATTCCCTGCACCCACTTTTTGGGCATTCTCCAAAATAATTTCGACTTCATTCATCATGGTAATCGTTGCCGTTCTTGAAAAAAATACAGCTCGACATATTTCTTTCTCTTCTTCAGTCAGGGTTCCATATTTCATGGCATCACTTTCTGAAACACCGGGTATCCATCTTGTTAATCCAATATTTATTGCATAGTTTCCCAATTTAATCATTGGCATATTGATCTTGTAATTTTCATAGGAAGCCGGAACAGCCATATCAAGACCTATTATAGCCTCAACCTCCTCCGGATAACTCTGTGCCCAGTATATTGCCTCTATTCCAGACATGGAATGCGGACATAACACATATGGGCCTTCTATTCCTGCTGCAGTTAGCGCTGCTCTTGTTTCCCCAAGAATAACCTCAATGGGCCTTTCTTCATCTACAATATCACTGAATCCATAACCAAATTTTTCAACTACAACTATTTTATAATCTTCACTCAAAAGGGAATACAATGACCTAAAGTCTAATATAGGTGAACTCGTTCCTCCTCCGGATAAAAAAACTAATGTTTTTGATCCTTCTCCCTCTGTATAAATGCTCATATTATGTCCATTTACTTCAACAAGCTCGCCTAAAGGCTGCATTAAGTATTTTTCTTTTGACAATTTCATTCTATGATATATGAACATTGCTAATACAAGAACAAGTAAAACCAACGACAGAATTCCAATCGCTTTCAATGTTTTTTTCACTTTTTTCCCTTTCATAACTTTACATTATCGCATTCATTGAAAGCGGCATCGCACTCTTCAATCAGTCTATAACGTACTGATAAAGTCTGAACCAATTAAGGCCATATTGGCTATATCCCAAATCAATGGTATCAATATATTGAAATCTGTGTTTTTCGTATAGATGGATTGCCGGAGTATTTCCTTCATAGACATCAAGTCTTACTGCCTTCATTTCCTTCCTGCGAGCCTCATCAATAATGAAGTCCATCATCATGTCACCAATATTTTTTCCCAAGCTTTCCGGATGAACCGCCAAGGTGTATATGACATATATCGTTTTATATGACAAACTATTGTTCCAGTTAACTGTATCATAAGCTGGCTCAGGTCTTTGCCTAAGAATAAAGGTCCCCACTATTTGGTCATCATCAACCACAACATACAAAGCATTTTCATTGACCCCGTCTTCTGCATCCTGCCTGATTGGATAAATGTCTTTTTTCCATCCTGGATAATTCACATTCATCAAAAGATAATCAATCAATTGATTGTATAGACCTTCGATTTCGTCAATGTCACTTGAAACACCTTTTCTGATCGTCATATTTATTCCCATCTGCGTGCTTTAGCACTCACATGTTCTATTATACCAATCTTCACCTCGATAATAAAGAACAATTTATGATGCTTGGGTAATATAAAAAAAACGGCCACTGGCAATCTGCCTGTGACCTGGTACATAAATCCCTTATTTCTGCATAATATGAATGGCAAAACCGCCAAATTCACCGTCCAAATAGATGTTTTTCAATTTGCCATCATCGTGATAGGCGGCTGTGTCCATGTTAAAGGAAAAGCCCTTTTCTTTCAATTCTTCTGTAGCAGCAGTCAGATCAGCCGTACGCATGGCGATATGTCCGTTTGTCCCCAGGAAGGGAGATTTCATGCATTCGAAGTAGGGACCGCCGAATTCGGACTTTTGCCCATGGCGAGGCTCCAGATTAAACATTATGCTCAGAAGCTGTGCCAGCTTTTCCGCTTCCTCATCGTTTGGGGTATTGATACCGATATGCTCTAGTTCAAACTTATTTTTCATAATCACACCTCTTTCTTTAAAATTCGAGTCATTTTATTTTTCCCAGTCGCTTACATGGGGAACATCAGCAGTG
This sequence comes from Lachnospiraceae bacterium, assembly GCA_035271185.1. Classification (GTDB taxonomy): domain Bacteria; phylum Bacillota; class Clostridia; order Lachnospirales; family Lachnospiraceae; genus Acetatifactor. The sequence continues at coordinate 15,908 of DATERV010000088.1, forward strand.
AGCCGGCCGTCAGTGCGAGCAAACGGATGAAGTACTGGGGAATGGTAAATTTCCAGAACTGCCTGATATTGAATTTTCCAACACCCATGACCATGGCAGGCATACCATCAATCGGCAGGAAGTGGCCGTTCCAGCCGGAGATGACAATCGCAATCGCAGCGGCAGTTGGGTTCAATCCCATGCTCGTGCAGGTGGCGATGGCAAGAGGTGCGAATACATAAACGGTGCCAATGGTGGATCCGGTAAGTGTTGCCAGCACGCTGGTGAGTACGCAGAATACAAATATTAAAATAAAGGGGTTGATGTTGGCGCCCAGCATATTGGCCACCGTCTGGCCCACAAGATTTGTCAGACCGGTGCTGCCCAGTGCATCAGCAATACCAATTACACCTGCAGACATCAGAATGATGGGTGAGCTGATTGCATCACGAATCTCTTTAAAGTTCATCGCGCCGATCACAAGCAAAACAGCAACAGCCAGGCCGGGAATTGCGTAGCCAGCATCCCCGATTTTGCCCTGTAGAATCATGCCCACAACAGCTGCTAGGAAGGCACCATAGACCGTGTACTCTTTCCATTTAGGTAATGTAACGGCAGGGATTTCCTTCACATCGACCTCCTCGGTTACATCTGTAATGGAATGATCGGGCAACATTTTGTACTGAAGCAGGCAATTTAACAGAAAGCCCATGGAAAGGATGAAGTTGACAATGGTAAACTTCAACATATTGACCTCAGCCAGCGCTCCGGCACTCCCAAGAACTGCAATAACGATACCGTACTGCAATGCTACATTGAATGGAATCAAGGGGTGGTTTGCGGCAAATCCGGCAGTCATCACGACCTTGGAGGGGGGCAGTTTTTTATTATAGGGCAGGTTGGAGAGCAAACCAATCGTCAAAACATAATATGCTGTGGAGCCGGTACCAAACAGGCTGCAGCCCAGCATGACAATCAAGATCAACAGTACATATGCCTTGAAGCCGCCTTTTTTTGCCATACCATACATGGCGTTCTTAAAGATGGTGATAAAACTGGTCTTTTGGAGTGCCGCCATGATCGCCATAAAAGATGCAAGCATGATAATGGTGGAGTTGGAGAATCCTCCAAAAGCGGTCTTTATATCGACCACGCGGAAAATAACCAGCAGCAGACATGCTAGCAGCGGCGGTGCACCGAAGGGTAGCTTGTCTGTCATGATCAGAATAATCATGAGTACAGTGATTGCAAGAGCAATCATCATTGGAAGTGTCATTTTGTTTTCCTCCTTTTTTTTAACAGCCGATACTACATTTAATTTTTGCTGTACCCCCGACCGCCATCCGAATGGCATAATCAATGGCATTTAAAAGGCTCAGTTCGTTGCTGGTGCCTTTGCCGGCCAGCGCAAAGCCGGTACCGTGGTCCACACTGGTGCGGATAATCGGCAGGCCAAGTGTGATGTTGACACCCTCGACAGACTTCCACGCCTGTTGTTCACGGTCGTAGACAAAACCGACGGTCTTTAAGGGGATGTGCCCCTGGTCGTGGTACATGCAGACAACAATGTCGTACCAGCCGCCCAGCGCCTCGGGGAAAACGCTGTCCGGTGGAATGGGACCGATGGTGTTGATGCCTTCGGCCCTGGCAGACTCGATGGCAGGTTTGATCTCTTCGATCTCCTCTGTACCGAAGAGACCGTTTTCACCGCAGTGCGGGTTAAGACCGGCGACGGCGACTCTGGGATTCTCGATTCCCATATCCCTGCAGGCCTTATTGGCAATCTCGATCACTTCGAGAACGCGCACTTTTTTAACGCGGTCACAGGCTTCACGCAACGAAACATGGGTGGAAACATGCACAACGCGCAGGTCATCGTGCACCAACATCATCGTGTACCTTTTGGTGCCCGTGTAGGTGGCATAGATCTCGGTATGACCATCAAAGTGGGTATGACCATCGGACCTTTCACCGTGGTGAAATTCAAGAGCCTTGTTCATGGCCTCTTTGTTCAGCGCGTTGGTGCAGGTGGCATCGACCTCACCGGCCAGTGCCAACTCAATGACCTTTTTAACACACTGAAATGCTGCATTGCCGCCCTCGATGCTGACCTGCCCGATTGGGAATGCTTTGGTATCGGGAATCAGCTCAAGATGTAGCACATCGATGATGCCAGGCGTGAACAGTGCCTCGCCGACCTTTTTGCAGCGGTGGACCTTGATATCGCTGCAGTCAACGAAATGAGTCGCCTGTTCGATCATTTTGATGTCACCGATCACAATGGGGCGGCAGCGGTCATAGATGTCGCTGTGAGCCAGCGCCTTGACAGTGATCTCCGGCCCGTTGCCTGCGGGATCGCCCATCGTAATGCCTACAATCGGCTTTTCATTCATGGTTGTACCTCTCTTTCTTAGTGCATACCTTTGGCTTCATTCTCTACCAGAACCTTCTTCAGAGCATTGATGCCTTCCTCCGGTACCTGATTAAATGGTGCTCGGCAGGGTCCGACATCAAAGCCCAGCAGACGGGTTGCGGTCTTAACAATGGTGTTGGGGTTGCCGTACTTGAAGCAAGCACGGAATCTCTGAATACTGTTGTTAGCCGCCATGGCTTCCTCGATCTTGCCCTCCATGAAGAGGTCATAGATGGATGCCATCGTGTGCGGGTAAACGTTGGCGCAGCCAGCAATGCCGCCGGTGCCACCTGCCAGGAGTGTCCAGATGATCAACTGGTCGTTGCCGGACAGGTTGTAAAACTTTCCGTTAGTTTTGGCTTTGCCGGCGTCGATGTAACCCAAAATATTTGCAAAGTTGCCACTAGAATCCTTTACGCCGACAATGTTTTCAATCTCAGCCAAACGGGCTACAGTGGCAGGAGCCAGAGCATTGCCGGTGCGAGCAGGGATGTTATACAGCACAATGGGCATATCGACCGCTTCGGCTACAGACTTGTAGTGGGTATACAACTCGTCCTGGCTGGCGGCGGCAAAGCTTGGGGTAATGATGGACAACACGTCTGCGCCGGCGGCCTGTGCCATCTTGCTCTGCTCGATGGTCTCTCTGGTAGAAATGCAGCCGGTACCTGCGTAGACGGGAATTCGGCCATTACACTGCTCAAGGACAGTTTCCAGAACAAGTTGCTTATCCTTTGCATTGAGGATGTAACCCTCGCCGTTGGTGCCGAAAGGGAACAGTGCATGGACGCCGTTCTCAATCATGCGGTCAACCTGACGGCGCAACTCGGCCACATTGATGCTCTCGTCTTCGTGCATGGGTGTGATAATCGGCGGGATAATACCTTTGAGTTCAATTGCTTTCATAAAATTCCTCCTTGTATATAAAATAATTGATAAAGTTTTTAAAAAATTTGCTTGTAAAGCGCGCGGGCATCCTCCGGTGTAACGGGGCGCGGATTGTTGACTAACAGACGCTGCACCTGCATACCTGCCTCAACCAGGCTGTCGAGATCGCTCTCCGGCACACCGAATTCACTGAGGCTTTGGGGAATTTCGAGATGCTTGACAATCTGCTCCAGTCGGGTGATGATCCATGCGGATTTCTCGGTTGCGGTCTTGCAGGTCTTGACCTCATCGTGGCAACAGCGGTCATAAGCAACGGCTAAGCGTTCCTGACAGGCAGACTCGTTGAAGCGCATAACCGGTGCGAGCAGGATGGCATTGGACACGCCGTGGGCAATGTGGTACTTGCCGCCCAGAGGATAGCTGAGGGCATGCACAGCGGTAGTGCCGCTGGCTGTGATGGCCAGACCGCCATAGAAGGCGGCAATCTGCATACAATTCTTTTCCTGCATAGCTTCTGGATCGTCGCAGGCTTTTTCAATGTGATTCAGAATTAGATCCAGACCTTCCAGCGCATAGAGGTCACTGAAGGGGTTAGCCTTATTGCTGGTAAAACATTCGATGCAGTGTGCCAGCGCATCGACGCCGGTTGCGGCGGCAATCTTATGCGGCAGATTCTTGATCATGCGTGCATCAAGAATAACGTAATCGGCAATCATGTTCTCGTTGACAATACCGACCTTGAGTTCTTTTTCGGGCACAGCCACGATAGAGTTGGGTGTGACCTCAGCGCCGGTACCTGCAGTGGTGGGAATCAGGATGATCGGCACGCACTTTTTGGCGCGTCCCGGCTCATCGAGCAGCTCCTTGACGCCGTATTCATCGGTGACCAGAATACTAGCCAACTTTGCAGTATCCATCACACTACCGCCGCCGCAGGCTACGATCATATCGGCGCCACTCTCCTTGAACTGATCGACCAGCTTCTGCACAGCCATGTAACTCGGTTCCGCTGGCAGATCATCGAGCACATAATAATCTGCACCGGCCGCCTTGACAGCCTCTTCGGGTAGTGTGAACAGACCGGTGCTCTCAATACCCCTGTCGGTAAACATTGCCACATGTTTGACACCGTTGGTTTTCAGGATGGTAGTGATGTTTTCTATCGCGTTTTCGCCGCCATAGACAGCGTGTGGCATTTTCAGATTGTAGGTGGTAAGCATACTATAGGCCTCCTTGGTTTGTGTTGTGTAGCTGTATATCTGCAGGTAAATTCCTGTAAAGAATCAGTGACTCTGGGCGGCAGTGGGGTTGTACAGACCCACGCGTTCACGCTTGGATCCCAGGACGTCCTGCTCGCTAAAGCGAACGTATTTAACTCCCTGACGGGTGTGGGATGCATATGCCAGATGTAGCTTGCCGTCGCGACTCTGCATGAGGTACGGGTATTCATACTGTTTGTTGTTGGTTTTATTTTCGTCACCCATAAAGCCTTCGCCTCGTTCCATCCAACGGACAATAGGGAAGGTCAAACCGCCATCCTCTGAGAAAGCCACTGCTACCGGGCAACGCAGACCGGGCCAGGCAGCTTTGACAGGTTGAGGATCCGGAGAGCAGGTTGGGTTGTAGGCAATCGCAATTCGTCCACTCTGCAGTTTCACTGCACTGATGCTTGAATTATTGTTAGGGAGTGGAGAAGGTACCGGCTCACTCCAGGTCTCGCCCCAGTCAAAGGACTCGCTGCGGTGAATGCGGTAAGCCTCACGGTTGCGCATGAAAGCAACCAGATGTCCATTTTCCAGCTCTATCACATTGGCATGAACATGACCATTACTCTTTGGCATCATGACCATTCGCCAGGTCTTGCCCTCGTCGTCCGAGATGCGGAAAGCAGTAGGATCACCGGAAAGCCCGTCCACTGAATCGGTGCACAGCCAGTTTGAGAAGATAAAGCGTCCATTGGACAAAATCTGGATTGGCTGGCGGCAGAAGGTGCCCTCTTCCGGAAAAACTGTCTCATAAGGACCCCATGTCTTGCCACCGTCGGTGCTCTTTTGGCAACGAACCACGGCTGTATACTGCATATTGTCCTTTCCTTCCTGACGGTCTAGCTGGGCAGTGTACATTGCCCAAACGGCATGATCAGGACCATAAAACAAGGAAGGATTCTGCTCGCTGCAGGTAGGGTCTCCAGAGATATCGACTGGCGGCAACCAAACAGGTCCATCATTAGGCAGGATAGAGCAGATGATGTGAATATCAGCGCTACCTTCGTAGGTTCCTGCGAACCAGCAGCACAGCAAGTCGCCACTAGGTAGCTCCAGCAGTGCTGGTGAATGGGCTGTAGGGTATCCGCCGGTGGGCAACAGTGCCTCAAGCGTTCCCATGTCACCATTTTCGTAGATAGTACCGTCCCAGGTTAGTTGTTGTAATTTTGCATATTGCATGTTGTTGTCCTCCATATTTAAAATTTTGCATGCCAGATCTATCAGTAGTGTTTCCGCACCAAAACCTCCGGATTTGGATATTACCTGATTTTTTTTTTCTTGTAGGCAAAACTTAGATAAAACCGTCCCTGGCTCCAACTCGCAGACTGGCTCCATTTCCCTTACTCCCAGCTGTTCCATACAGCCCAACAGCGTGTCTCCTCCTATCATCATAAGGGTGCTTTCCAGTCCACCTTCCAAAAGGGCGTTCAAAATAGAGCCATAGGATGCCGCAATCCGCACCCGAGTCTCACTAAGACTCAATCCGTGGGATTTTGCATAATCCCTAGTATCCACCTGCCCCGGTAGATCATTACTGTCTAGAATCACGCAGGAATGTTGATCCAGAAGTTCCTTCCACTTAAAAAGTTTTTCCTGCCCCAAGGTGCTAGTCCAAAACTCCTGTTTCAGCCGTTCCTCCGGTTTCAGTCGGATTCTTAGAAATCCATGCTCCTCCGCGTAGTCCAGCTGAGCCACCGTAATTGGATTCATGCTACCGCAGATCACCAGCAATTTGGAGGTCAGCTTTATCTCCGGCCTTACCGCTCTCTTCAATCCCAGTAGTCCTGGTAAAACGGCGGCAAATCCTGCACAGCCTGCAGTCAGGTACATCTGATCCGTTTCATAAAGATATTGTCCCAAGGCCTCCAGCTCTTCATCTGTCTCGGCATCCCACACTTGAACCTCCGGCTTCATCTGTTTCTCTTCGCCACGCTCTTTCTCTGGTATAATATGGTTTTTATAAGTTTTTACGCTGACCATTACCTGGCTCTGGTTTCCAATTATCTGCAAAATATTAGAACAAGTCACCGGTTCAAAAGGATCCTTTCCAAATACGCTTTCATTTACCGGAATGCCGTCAATGTAAAGAATCCCTTCTTTCGTTATGCGATTCATCTTAGGGAACGCGGGAAGAAAAGAAAGTGTTTTTCCTCCCGCCGCCTCTAGCATGGCTGTCAGCTCACTGCCTACATTTCCTCTTAAGGCAGAATCCGTTTTTTTGAAAAGATATGGGATTTTTTGTGCAGCGGCTCTTTTGGTTATATCGTAGACTATATCATAAGCCTCCTCGGAACTAAGGTGTCTTGTTTCCGCATCAATTACCAAAACCTGGACTTTGGGATCCGCTTGCCCGAAATCATAGTTCGCACCGGTGACCACTCTGGTATTGGCTCCATATGATGCAAATTGTACCCCTGTATCAAGTGCTCCTGTAAAATCGTCGGCAATCATTAATAGAGTTAACACGTATTCACCACCTTAACCTCTTTTTGAAAATAATCTAACCATTCATATATGATTGGCATTGAATGCTTAATTTATTATTAACAATTATTTTTTTATTTATTACCACGCTTTGCCGTTATCTGAAAGTGTGATAATAAAAAAGGACCCTTGGATTAATTCTCCAAGGATCCTTCTCGTTCGTACTAAATGAATGCGAAGTAACCTACGTCCCAATACCCCGATTCCATGACACAATTAGCTGCAATCTCACTCTGATATGCATTCTCACAGTAAAGCAAAAGAGGTGTAAATGTATTCTCTGCTACCTGATAGGGGTTTTTGAGAATTTCATTAAGAGGGATACTGATAGCACCTTCCAGATGTTTCTCATCATATTCCCTTCTCGGACGTACATCAATCAAAACGGTCTTGTGGTTCTTCTCTTTTTTAGTCATTGCCTCAGGTAAAGATAGTTTATACCCTCTTACTACAAAATCGTCCTTTTTAGGAGGTGTCCTCTTCTCTTTCCCGAATATCCTGCTTGCAATCTGCCGGGCTTCCTCTACCGTAATCGGATCCCTCATTCCAAATGAAGACTGTTTTTTGCTCATGATTCCTTTCACGTATACCTGTGCTACATGATTCACACAAGTATGGCAGTCATAAAGATCCTTTAGCCTTTTTGCAGGACTAAAGTCCTCCTCATCCGCTTCCCCGCATTCTTTTTCTAAGAATTCATGCACAATCCATGCTGCATTTTTTCGATCCAATAAAGTTTCTGCCTGTAGGCTTCCTTTTTGCAGCCATCCCTTATGAACCCCTTGCCTCATAAAATTCGTCAGGTTGATTTCGCACTCATTTAACTTACAGTATTCACTTCGGATTATTTCAACAAAGGTCTCGGTGGTGACAAATGCTGTCAAATCAGTCATGAGGTACTACTTTCATAGTCACACTGTCATATGCTTTCAAGAATTTCACTTCGAAACATCCCGTTGTATTTTCAAGCTCTTCTCCTGTCCACAAATCTACAGTGGTAAATGACTTTGCATGAGCAAAAACCTCGGAATTTATCATTTTCGCTCCGAGATATTGAATCAAATCCTTTACATGCACACTATATCTGGCATCCTTTTCGGTCTCACTAACATTTATAAATGAGATAGCAACTCCACCGTCTTTTAGTGGCTTTGCTAGGATGTCAACCCTGTCACGATTGGTGATATACGCAGTATCCGGATGTTCCTGTTCCAGGCTGCAATAAACTCGTTTTGCCTGTATGCCCAATGCATCCTGGTTTAGATCAATCAGTGCCTTATTTGCGATGATTTCCCAAATGGCATCCCCTTTTTTCACCCGGCGTAAATCCAACCCTAACATCAATGGAGCATTCATCATACACCACATAGTCATATGTGTCTTGCACATGGTATCTGTCAATCCATTCATGCCGATCATCAGCATGTCAGGATCATTCCATCCCTTATCCAGTCCTGAAAACTCGTCCATGATAACTGCCTTATTGTACTGTGAAGTAACACTTGGCGTATAGTCATCTATCCAGGAACCCACACCCGGATCACCGTCTGCACCTACGCGAAAAGTGATATCGTTTAAGATACGCCAAGAATCGCCTACTTTATAACCCCAGTTTTGCGGTTGGGTCTTACCCCACTCGCAAATGGACAAAATGATATCATGCTTCGGATTTGCTAAAGCAAACCCCTCCAATAATGCAGCATAAGAGCTTAATGTATTTTCCTGTCTTCTATGGTTCATCAGACGAAGTAAATTTTCTCCCGCTCTTAAGGTGATTGCAATTTCTTGTGAATCAATAAAGGATTCTGTAGTTTCCGATACTGGAAGCAAATCATCATAAAAAATAGTGGTATCATCCTTTTCGCCTGTTGCTACCTGCAGCCATTCTCCGATTCCCTCTTCTTTACCTGATGCATAATTTACAATCAGTTTGTATTCACCGGCCTTTGGTGCATTTATCAAAAACGTAAGCTCTCCGCTTCGTTCTCCTACCGGTGATGCCCATGGACCGGTACCGTCATAGGTACCGATATTTGTCACATATGTTTGTTTCTTCTCCGCTTTTTCTCCCCTCAGAAAACCATCCTTTACTGCTGAGAAAGAAGCTACATGATTTTCACCTGTAATCTGAATACTCTGGATATTTGGTGCATACACATATCTGGCATTGGTAGCATCTGAAAATGTGGCATTGTCCCAAAGGTAGTAGCAATTATCCACCTTAATAAAGTCAACTCCCCAGTCCAAATAGGACTGGGCATCGGTCATTTCATGTCCACATGTTCCCACTGCGGCACCTGCACATAGATTCGTTCCGATATCATTGTACATACCGAACTTAAGTCCTTTTTCATGTATATAATCAGATAATGCTTTAAATCCACCGGGAAATTTCATTGTTTCATTCGCTAACTTCCCCTCTACACGTTCAGACTTATAGCAGCCATCATCCAACACCATGTATTGATACCCCAGCTTATCCAGTCCAAGTTCTACCATCGCATCCACCATCTTTTTGGTGAGCTCTTCTGTATTTCCGCTTCCAAACGCATTCCAGCTATTCCATCCCATAGAAGGAAGATGGCCTTTCTTCTTATTCCATAATACCGTTCCATTTGAAAAGGCATCATACCGATACCCTCTGTCAGTTATTTTATTAGGTTCCCTGCCTGTTTCTTTCTTCATAAGTTTTCTGCCTCCGTTTGCATTTTGCTATATCAATCAGTTTGCCTTCTTTCATAATTTACCATACAAAAAACACAACTTCAACTAGAACGGCATCAGAACTTCTTACAAAAACAACCTATATGCTTCCTCATACAGACTAGCTATCTGGAGCAGCAGTGAAGGGACCTCAGAAAGTGTATCTGCACCATCACATACATACTTTACGATTCTGTCTGTAATGTCTTGATAGAGATGGCCGCTTTTTGCAAATAATGCCGCCGCATTCCTATATGTCTCATTTCCACATTTCAACCCCATTGCATCCAAACAATATGCAAACCGATCCATATTGGCCTGAAAGGGAATATCCTTGGATTCTTGTGGTGCACCAAAGAATCTGTTGGGAAGTTTAGGCACTCTTCCCCAATATTCCGGCAGGTGCATCAATGTTGTACGATATGACTCCTCTGTTAATTCTTTCTTCCAGTTGGGGAAGTCTTTTGCTGCCTTTTGAAAAGCCGTAACACCAATCATATAGGGTTTCTCGGCTAACTGAGTTACTGCTTTCCTTTTCATAGAATCCAAAAGAATCTGTTGGGGATCTTTCAGCTCTTTTGCCAGCTGAAATTTCACATAACCGTTGCAATCACCTACAACGTTTTTCTCAACGTTCCAAGCCTTTTCCAGTTCGCTATTAGAAAGCTCAATCAAGTTTTCTCTGTCACAATCATAGATTAGTACGGATTCTTTCTCCGTATCATATCCAACCATCAATACATAGTGAATGGGTATGTGATATTGATGATACATTTTGAGATAGGGCAGATGATACATATCGAGTGGCCCCATAACAACCGGATTCCCTCCATCTATCTCCTTCTGTACATTACAAAGAGCCTGCTCATATGTTTCTTCCCCACAAATATGATAGGAAAGCCCTAGTATCTCCTTCATATTGCCATATGTGTGGGTGGGGGTACCATCTCCTACAGAAAACATTCTGGCAATCTCGCGACTTGGGTACTTTAGATACTTTGCCTCTGCAAAGCTTGCCATCATAAAAAAGAAGCCTTCCGGTACGTCAACACCTTTTCTTGTACAATAAACATCCTCGATTCCACTCCACATACAGCACCCCGAACACAAATGATGCTTCACTTCAATTTCAACTCTACTCATATCTTACCCTCCTGTTTTCTTTGATTAACAGAAGTATAAAGTCTCACATCATATGAGAGTCAAGAGCTATCTTCCTTTTTTTCCTTTCCCTATTTTTCGTTAAATAAATCTGATTGGGAAACAGATTTCGGTAAGAAAGGTATTTTCATCCGGGTTCTCTCTGTGAGAGTTGTGGTAAACTGTAAAAGGCTCTGACACAATTTCATAATGGTTTGCTTCCAGCCACTTTGCCACTACAGTATTGATCTGATTAATCTGCATATAACTACCCTTGAACAGAATACTTGCTACCTCACGCTCTTTAAGTCTCTTGCAGTTCAAAGGTTCCACATTCTTATATGGCTTTTCAACATACAACATGATTTCCGCATCTATATGACCATTCTCTTCGTCACGATCATGCCACACTGAGACTGCGGCTGCACGTTCACTGATTGAAATTTTTTGCATAGCAAGCTGTTTCATTACTTCCTCCCACAGCATGCCTTCTTCGTGAAATGCTCGAATCTCTTTTCTATAACTGAGGGCATAAGTTGCCGGTATTATCTTTTTGAGTACACGAAGAGCAATCTGTCCCTCATCATCCTTCTCCAGTTTCACTGTCTTTTCTAATATGTCAAGTTGCCTTGCTATTGTTTGCTCTTCGCACTTCTTCTCAACAATCTTTTTCTGAATCAGTTCCTGTAGTTCCTCTCCGGACAACGCAAAAGAGCTCTTGATTTCTTCCAGTCCAAATCCCATTGACTTCATAGCAACAATCTGATTGGAAATCACAAGCTGATCTTTATCATAGTAACGATACCCATTCACATCATCTATATGCGTTGGGACAAGCAGTCCCATTTTGTCATAGTTTCGTAGCATCACTATACTGATTCCCGAAAGCACAGCAAATTCTCCTATTTTCAGCATCCTATCTTTCCCCCTTAGTATATTTACATCATCATAAATATGGTTTTAGCTCTGTATCGATATTATATCAACTTATATAACAAAATTGTAGTTATTTCTGCTCTGTTAATTGCATAAATTTTCTTGTTTTTTTGTCACTCCCATGGTATTGTTACAAATATCAGGACATAACACTTATACCAATGGGGGATATCGAATATGAATAGGGAATGGGCAGACTTATGTACCTTAAAGCAGGAACAACTGAAGAAAAAGGAGACCTTTGAGGAAGGAATCAAGAATTTACTGCTGCTACGCAGCACATTACTCAAACAAATGAACCAGTTTAGGAATGAAATTACTTGTGAAGAATTTTCAGAAATGCCATTTATGAATGCAAAAGGATATGAAAATAAAACAGTGGCATATTCGCTGTACCATGTATTTAGAATTGAAGATATTGTAACCAATACCATCATTCGAAAAAAAGAGGAAATCTTCTTTTCGGAAAACTATCAAAAGCGTATGAATGCTTCCATTATCACTACTGGAAACGAATTAATGAAAGAACAAATTGGGGAATTCTCTGCAAAATTGAATCTGGATGAATTGTACAATTATATAAAAGAGGTTGATCAATCTACTACAAAACTGATTCAGTCTTTTAAAATGGAAGACATGAAAATCAAAATGACAGAAGAAGATAAGAAAGCAGTAAGAAGTCTTCATGTGGTGAGTGAGGATCCCTGTGCAGAGTGGCTGGTTAACTACTGGTGTAATAAGAATATCCTGGGATTGATTCAGACCCCTCTCTCCAGACATTGGCTTATGCATATCAAACCCTGCCTTAAGATGATTGAGAAAATCAAGAAGAATAGAACATTGGGTAAGTAGATTACATATTGGGGATAATGCTCGTAACATAGAAAAATCGCTTCCGTTTGGAGGCGATTTTTCATATTACTGTATGTTCAGGATGAGGCCTTTGGATCTTAGTATTCCTTCTTTTTCATGAATGAAAGACACCACATAAAGGATACTGCTGATACAATCATTGCAATCAGAACACATATCGCAAAACTGACAACATTCGGTGTTTTGTCTATTTTCTCGAACAATCCAGGCATATCTGTATTTCCCAGCAACTTGCTTCCAGCAAAGCTGACAACAGCAACCACTCCACAGAGTATCATAAGAACAATACGGCTTTTTTCTGCTCCAAACTTTAGCTGAAAAGAAATCATAATCGAGCACAGTATTATAAAAATGGGAATATACATTGCTGCCATGAGCAATTCACTTCCCAGATCAATTGAATTGTTCCTTGACATATTCACTATCAGGTAAATCACAACAGATAGTATCCATCCTAAAAACCCTCCAAAAAAGCAAAAACCATATTTTTCAGCAACATAGTCCGCAACTTTAATCGGAAGTGTCATCAGGAACGGATAGCAGTTGTCTGCCTCGTCATAACTAATGGTGCTCACTGTAAAAATGGCACACATAATCGACATGTACCCGATCACAAAAGAGCCTTCCATTGTTACGCCCATAAATGCAGCAAGTATCAAAAATAGAATAAGTGTCTGCTTTCTCTGTAGAAGTAAACGAATGTCTTTTTCAAATAATCCTGCCATCATCTTTTTCCTCCTGTCAGCATCAGAATCAAATCATCAATTCCACCTTTTTCTACAACAATTCCTGGATAATTATCTATATAATATTGCTTTTCGCTTGTAAAGCATACATAGCCATAGCTTTCTTTTCTGGTCGAAATTAGATAGCGTTTATCCACTTTATCATAAAGCTGCTTATCTACCTTAATCACTGCATACTGATCCATAATTGTGTCGGTATCTTCATGCAAAATAATCTTTCCGTTATGAATCAAATAAACATCATCACACAATCCTTCCAGATCAGATGAAATGTGAGAGGTAAGTAGAATTGATCTTTCCTCATTTTCCGCAAGATAACTGCGCAGCATGTCAAGGATCTCATTTCGTGCTTCCACATCAAGGCCTGCCGTTGGTTCGTCCATGATCAACAACTTTGCTTTATGACTCAATACAACCAAAACACGTACTTTTGCTTTCATACCGGTCGAAAATTCCTTTAATCGTTTATCTAACGGAATTCCAAAATTCCTGCAATCTTTTCTGAACTTATCTTCATCAAAGTTGCGATACATTTTCTTTAATATGCGTATGATGTCTTCTACACTCAGATACGTGCTGAATCCGGAATCCGAAAGTGCAACACCGATTTGCTCTTTTTCGTACCCATTTAAGCTACCTGCTTCTTTTCCAAAAACAGTCAAACTACCTGAATCTGCTTTTATAAGTCCTAAAATCAGCTTAATGACAGTACTTTTACCTGCACCGTTCCTTCCAACAAGACCGGTAACCCTACCGTCTGGTATTTCCATAGAAATATGTAGACTGAACTCTCCGTATTTTTTTACAAGATTTTCTGCTAAAACCATAATCAGCCCTCCAACATAATAGTTACAATTTCTATAATATCTTCATAACTCATGCCCAATGCTTTTGCTTTCTGAATAGCTCCCAAGAAATCATCTTCTACTGTCTTCTTTCTTGCTTCCATCGCAAGTTGCATGTCTGTAGCCGCAACATAGGTTCCTTTTCCATGTACGGTAATCACGAAGCCTTCTTCCTCCAGCCGGTCATATGCTTTTTTCACTGTTAGTGCACTGATTTTCAATTCACCAGAAAGGGTCCTTACAGAAGGCAGTACTTCATTTTCACCAAGACTTCCAGTGATAATTTCCTTCTTGATCTGATCCATCAGCTGTTCATAAATAGGTATCATAGAAGAGTTACTAAGTATAATATGCATATCGTTAACTCCTTTTCTATAAACAGTATAGAACAGCATATATCTGTTGTCAACTGTTATATGCTGTTTGTCATATAAGTTTTAAGAACCAGTTTTGGCCTAAACATTTAAATGGTGGCATCTCTGGTATCACTAAATAATAAAAGGGCAACTGTATTAAGAACAGTTGCCCCAGCACTACATTAGTTACTACGCTTGATGATATTTATCTAGTCTTTTTAAGGTGTTCCTGATTTCATGAAGCAGGGAAACAATATCTTTCACATTGTTTGAATTCTCTTCACTAATACTTGCCGCTTCTTCGGAGCTTGCTGACACTTCTTCGGTTGTTGCTGATATTTGACTGATATTATCGACTATGCTGTTATTCGCATTTTGAAGTTGTCCCAGCTTTCCATTCATGACATTGACATCTTCAACAAGTAAGTTTATGTTTTGATTAATGATGTTGAAAACAACGGTTGAATTTTCTAATAGACTCTCTTGCTTAACAGTTGCATTGATCGATCTATTTACATTATTGGTTGCCAGCGTTACTTGTTCATTTAGTTCAAAAACGATTTGGTTAATACTTCCAATTGCGTCTTTCGTCTGATCTGCCAGACTTCTTATCTCCTGAGCGACGACTGCAAACCCTTTTCCCATTTCACCAGCTCTGGCTGCCTCAATACTGGCATTTAAAGATAGCAGATTTGTCTGCTGCGAGATGTTCGTAATGATGTCTGCTATCTGTTGAACAGAACTGGTTCTGTCCAGCAGATTATTCATAGATTTTTCTACTTCAGTATTTGTCGATGCAATTTCCTTTGAATGGTCTTTCAGATTACCCATAACAGTTAAGGTGTCATCAACAGAAGCTGATGTTTCTTGAGCCTTGTTCACCATTTCATGAGATATTCTCACATTCTCTTCAAGAGACTTTTGTATTTCCTGTGTCATCTTGGTCTGATTTTGTACACTTACCGCAGTTGCCTGGGTACCTAAGGAAATCTCATGTACTGTACCGGCAGTAATATCAGATGATTCCCCCAGCTTGTTCACTAATTCATTTGATGCGTCTGCATTCTTCTTTATCACATCTGCAATACTAAGTACCTCTTTCAGAATTTCTTCCTGTGATTTTTGTTCATCCCTGATGGTTCCTATGATATCATCATTGAATTGTTTTCCGCGGACTGTAGTTCTATATATTCCAAATATTGCCATCAAAAAAATCGCCATCGTAATCGTCAAGGTGGCATTATCCTGGCTACTGCTCATACTAATTATTTGATACACACGATTGATAATGGCTATTACTGCTGCGATCAGTGAGAAGATTGTAATTATTTTCTTACTATATAACAAAATTAATGATGAAAGGATTACAATTGATATGAACAAGGTATACTGTTCATTTTCCAAAACCAGAACCAAAAAGAATTCAATAAAAAACAGAATTAATGGTACAAAGCAAAAACTTTCGGAACTCTTGTTTCTTTGATACAGGACCAGTGTTCCTGATACGAACAAAATCGCAAGTACAATAATAAGCACCGGTAACTTTCCGTATTCATTGCACACAAACTCATAGGAACTGATTAGAATAGCTATTATGTAATAGATAATTAACTCTATTAATAATAATTTGTTCACTACCTCTACTCTGGCTTTCATGCTCTGATATTTCCGTTCTGAATTCTCCATTAGTATTTCCCCCATTACTATATTCTCCCTTGTGTTATTAGTTCTGCAATACCAAGACTGACTGTAGACTGTCAGGATTGATGATTATACATTCCTGCTATTTTATCCTTAATTTCAATATTTTGCAATACTAGTTGAGCATTTTTCAAGTAATTAATCAATTTTTTCATCCATACCTGTATAATTATACATTTATCAAGCTCCTCTTTTCATCGTAAAAATTCTGTTTTCAGCAAATAATAACTCCTTTCTGGTGACTAGTTATTAATTATGTTTCAGATACTTGGTAAGTAGTTCCTGAAATTTATCTTCCCCTCGCAGGAAATCGTACTTCTGGCTCTTCTCTAAATCGGTAATTATAGAGGAAAACGGCAGGTGCAGCCGGTACAATGAGGGATGTGCAGCTATTAATGAAGGTTCTACTTTCAGAGAATGACAATCCTTTGTTCGAAAAAGCAGAGACCTTGAAAATGATGTTTGAAACCACCTATTACTTTGCAGGGACTAGTACCCCGGAAAATGCACATGGATTATGGTATGATTTTTACCTGACGCCATCTCTTGGGCATTATGGAAATACACCACAGTTTTCAGTACATATGTCTATAGCACCAACAGAGCAACTGGGTATGATTGTCATGACAAACCAGGCACAGGAAATGAAACTAAATCATGGTTTAGGTGACATTGTATTTGGGGATAACTCAGATGGGCAAAAGGATACCTACAAACAGCTTACTTTTAAAGAATATTATACCGGTGCCAGAACCATTGAGAGTGGATATTGTCGATTTTATCATTATTTTCAAATCTATCAGGTGAAAGAAACCGGTGATAACACCATCATAATTTCTTCTCCCTTCATGAAAATTCCATGTACACGTATTGGAGAAAATGTTTATTGTGCAGATGAAGGGTTTGTAAAGGGCTATCATTTTTATGTAGAAGATCAGGATGGGGTAGTTCAGAAAATAGCAACAAGTACATTTGATTTGATTCCTTATTCATCAGGTAAAGTTATTTTGGAGACCATAAGTTTTATTTTATTAGGAATTGCACTTGTTGTAACTTTTGTACTATGTATCCTCTGTATTCTAAAGTTATGTAAGAATAAAAAGCAAAAAAATTGCTTACCACTTTTGATAAATGTGCTTACCATATTGGTTTTTGTCAACATCATAATGGAAGCCGGAAAATTGATTTCCACAACAGCTTCTACTAAAGACATGATTCCTTATGTAATGTTCTATTTCACGTATTTAGTGGCAGGTTTTGGATATGCGGTTTATTTCTTCAAATCAAAGAGGAAAGATGCAATCAAAGCTATCACTTTGGGAACATCTATTACAATCATAACTTTTATTCTCTATTGGCAGATGATATTGATTTTGTAAATAATAAAAACCATCACTGACTTGCCTCTGGAATAGGTGTTTCGATTGGTGCAATAATAATGCTATACTAAAGTTCCATATGAGATAATTCGAGATCAACAAATTATTCAATTACATGATTGCTAATAATAAAAAATAATAGATAAGATTGGAGAAAATATTTTGTACGAAGAAATTAAAAATCAAGCTGCTAATGTAACAAGAGAATTATGTGAAAAAGCCAATTTTAAAAAAGGACAGATTCTTGTGATTGGTTGCTCTTCCTCTGAAGTCTGCGGAGACAAAATCGGCAGTAACTCAAATCTTGATGTAGCAGAATCTGTTTTTGCCGGAATATATGAAGTAGCACAAGAAAAAGGCATATATATTGCTGCACAGTGTTGTGAGCATCTAAACAGAGCAATTATCATTGAAGCGGAAGCCGTCCCAAATCAGGATATAGTAAATGTAGTTCCGCAGCCCAAAGCCGGTGGATCATTTGCAACTATTGCCTACAAAAATCTACGCAATCCTGTTGCAGTTGAAGAAATCCAGGCGGATGCTGGAATCGACATAGGTGATACTTTTATCGGTATGCATCTGAAAAGGGTTGCTGTACCAGTAAGACTAGATAATCATGAAATAGGGCAAGCGCATATAAGCGCTGCCAGAGTACGTCCCAAATTTATTGGAGGCGAAAGAGCGCAATACAACAGTGAACTGATGTAGTTTAAATGTTTTATAAATAACACCATTTTAAAATAGGGGATGTCCATGAACAGACTCTTACTTTGTATACTCTACATTAAAATTGTTTGAATCAAAATAAATAAGTTCTTTTTCCGGATATACCTTAACGCATCTAACTGTATGTGCCTGAAGAATACCATGCTCTTCTCTGTAATCTTCATATTCACACCTCCACCCAATCGCTGTTTCTATTCCATTAATCGTTTCCACTTGTCTATCATCACTATAAAACTCTGTGATTGCTCCAAGTTCATTAAGGGTTATGATACCGGTACCCGAAACGCCATTACTTGAAATAATGACCTTAACATGTAAATCATCAATTATTTCATATTCTACATAACGTGAAAATAAGACAGACGGATTAAATGTTATTGATTCTGCAAACCATGATAGGATTCCAGCCTGATACCCCTGCTTATTACATACATCAAATATTTTTATTGCTTTTCCTAATATCCCCTTCATTCCACCTTCTAAATCGTCATTACAATAATCCATTCCATCAAACGGAACACCATACATAGAAGACTGACAATATGCCGACCTATATGGTTCATCATAAAATAACCACAAATCATATTTCATATTTAATACTTTTCCACTTGTAGCATCAAATACAAATTCAGTATCTGTAAACACGGTTCGTAACGCTTGATATTTTGGGAAATTTTCTAAGCCTATGTAAGTACAATATTTCTTTAGTGGTTCCGGTAAAGCCTCAATCTCTTCTTGGGTGCAAACAGCCTCCGAACCTTTCGTTTGGGCTACTCGTTCACATCTTCTAATCCTCTATACATCTTTCTATTAAAATAAAACGCAAATCCCCCCAAAAGAACAAATGATAAATTCTTGGTTATTGTAACAGGGATTGGTAACTCACAACCTGATGCTATTTGACAAAACATTTGGGAAAACATTAAAAATGCAATAATAATACATAATTTAAGTATGACAGCTTCCACAATCATCCCTAAGGGATTATCCTTTTTTAGTAAGAAAATAGTAATGAAGCAAAGTGGTGCTATTACTCCCATATCTAGAACGTATGTAATACATGTGGTATAGACACCTATAATCTGAAGTGTTGTTCCATTCAGAATAGTCGGAATCACATCAGGAAGCCAAGCTACAATAAGCGCAATCCCGGATATAATAAGAAATATTTTCAAACCCTTTGAAGCCTTCTTTACGGATTTCAAGCTTATATTACTAATATGTTTGAACATTCCAAACAAACTACACGCAAAAAGTGCTACATATACAAGAAACAGTCTATTATAAGTTAATCCAAATGCAATACTTACTGCATAATATAGTGCCACCGAATATACGGATATAAGCTTCAACTGCGAAACCTTATCCCCTTTTTTGACATAGTTAAAATACGTATATATAAATAATGGAACCAGTACAAGTAAGATACCTATGTCAGTACCAATCGAAATTGGAGCTTGAAAATATGTATCATATGCATATATTCCATATCCATATATCTGAACTGGCTGTCCATATTGATTTATGAAATTATAAGAATTACCAAAATTCAAAGATAAAATTCCTACCACACTAGTTATCACCAATAAAGCTATTGTAATAATAGCTAAATAATCCTTACGCGTTCTCATTCAATAATTCCTCCTATATTTTTATCCATTTTTATTAATGTCTTTAATGTTATTTCCAATTCCTGTTTGTGTATATCTTTATACAAATTCTCCATAAAATTAACCGTCACTTCTCTTGATTTCTCAGCTTGTCTTTCAATCTTTCCTGTGGTTACCAATAGTAACTTACGTTTATCATTTTGATCTTTAACAATATCCAAATAGCCCTCCTTTTGTAAATGCTCTGCCATCCTTTTTACATTCTGATAAGAACACCCTATCAGGTCTGCCATTTCTCTTAAAGTTGGAGGATTTTTAAACATTCCAAGCCCAATCATCAAAAAATGTTGTTTGATCGTAATATCTTTTAATTCCTTATCTCCAATAGTTTGAATTCGATTGCTAAGAGAAAATAGAGTTCCATATAGTAAATACCTTTCATCCATAATTTCTAATTTCATAATGACTCCTTTCAAATATTGCATAACATGTTATGGATATAATACATAACATGTTATGCAATGTCAATAGAAGGGATTAACATACCAGTGGTAATAGTTCATTTGAAATTTTCGCTTGACATTTGGGTAACTAGTTACTATAATGATTTTAAATTATTGATTGAGGAGGATATTATGGGCGTAAGTTATGAGTCGCTAGGCACTGATACACTTTGGAAGAAGAAACTAATATTTTCTTCAGTTTTTATTGAAGCGACTAAACTTCAGACTGCCTTTGACCGCAATAAACGTGAAGTGAGTAGCAAGCAGTGGCTACTTCTAGTCATAGCAAGCTCCTTTTCAGAACCACCGACATTGACAGAAGTTGGAGAATTGATGGGGTGTTCTAGACAGAACGTAAAGAAGATAGCAGTCATTTTGGAGAAGAAGGGGTACCTTACTCTGACCAATATTAAGGATAAGCGCTCATTATGTATTGAGTTAGCCAATAAATATAAGCTACTTTCTGCTGAAATGGAAGCGGAAACGGATGCTGTAATGGATCTTTTGTTTGGTGAGTTTACTGACGATCAGGTCAACGAGTTCTTTAATGGTATGTTGAAACTCTCTAAGGGAATTGAGGCTTTGGATAAGTATTTTCAAAAAAATTAAAAGTAGGCTAAAAAGCCTATTTTTTATAAACCAATAGGTAACGAGTTACCATAAGGAGGAACGGAATGAAAGTTGTAATAGTATTTAAAAGTAAAAAGAACACAAAGAAAATTGCAGATGCAATAGGTAAAGCACTACAGGTCAAACCAATGGATATTGATGAAATTGTAAAGGTAGACGATGCAGATATCCTTTTTTTAGGATGTGGAATCTACGCCGGAGATGTTCCAAATGAAGTAAAAGACTTCGTAAAAACATTGAATTCAAAGAAAATAAAAAAAGTAGTACTTTTTACAACGTCCGGTAGAGGTGATGATCAAACCGAAAAGTTAAAGGAAGAGATTAGGCATCAGGGACTCACCTTGGAAGAAAGAACCTTTTGCTGCAAGGGGCAAATGTTTCTGTTTATGAATAGAAGTTTTCCCTGTGATACAGATTTACAGAATGCGGAGATTTTTGCAAAGATCTTTTATAATATGGAGGTTTTTTATGAACAACAATAAGCAGGTCAAAGGGAAAAAAGGCATTAAGAGGATTGTACTTATCATTTTAGGAGTATTTTTTTTAGCTATTGTGGTGGGAATCGGATTTCTTTCTTCTGCAGTTTCTAGTATTAACAAGGAACACGAGCCGAATGAAATAGTGCTTGGAAATGGAGAAAAAACAGCTTTATTGATATATGAACCATCAAGTTCTGACACGGCACAAGAAGTAACATTGTGGATTGCTCAAATTATGGCTAATCATGGATATACCGTTACGATTAATCTTCCTTCAAAAGAACTAAGTTATGACTGGGAAGAGTATGATTTGATAGCACTTGGTTCTCCCATTTATACGGGTAATGTTTCCCCAGTATTAAAAGAATATGTGGAGCGCAATCCTGTTGAGAATAAGAAAATTCTTTTATATGCTATGGGTCTGCTACCCGCTGAAGATAATAAGGAAATTAATGAGATGAATTCATGGATCAGTGAAAGTAACAACATCTCTAAAATGAAATGTAAAGTCGATGAGCGAGAGCCCTTTGAGAGCTTTGTTGAAAAGACCTTGACTGACTGGGATGAGTGAGAACAGTACGGGTGCCTAACTGATAATGATTTCTATACTTCAAATGGTCCAGCTCATACTAACAATTTGATAAAACTAAGTACTTGCTGTATACTTACAAATAATTATACGGATTTCTTTCTCCTGATATTAGAAATCGTAATAAAATAAATAAAGAGTATGGTGGAAATAATGAAAAAAATACAATCATTCATTTGGATTCCATTCTGCATGATGCTAACTGGATGCAATGAAAATCAAGAGGGAATTACATTTTATACAAAAAGCAGTGATAAGATAGCAGTTACAGAAACTACTTGGGAATGGTCCCTTATCATTGCAATGGTCGTTATTTTTGTTGTTATAATGCTATACATTTTATTAATAATAAAGCGACATGCGTTATCAAATAATAAGAATGCATGGGGAGAAACCACGGCTTTTCTGACAGGCAAATGTAATACCTATATGGCTTCCGTTAGAAAAAACGGATATTACTCAACTCCAGAACCTAAAAAAGAATATCAAATTGAGTATTTTGTTAACGGAAAACAGTATCTTAGGTACATCGGAGAGAAGGAAATGTGTGGTCTTTCTAGTGAACATATAAAGCTACAATATCTCAAAAAAAGACCCGCTATATTTCGTATTATTTAGAAATATAGCGGGCTATATTGTTTTCACTCGTAAACATCTTCCTCATTTTTCCACTTTGTTACCTGGTAAACTGTGATATAAACTTCCATGCATTCTCGCAAGTATGATGTCTGCACTCATGTCCCTGTCCACTGACACTTGCAAATGCGGTTCGACAAACACCATCTTCGCTGTCAAAGAAATGAATGGTCAGATAGCTTCCTCTGGACTCATCGTAAAGCTTCTCGACACGATCACCAGAAACACCCCATATAGGATCCGCCCAATTGTCCTTATCGTCAAAGCTTTGGTCAAATCCAGTCTTGCACTTATTGACCTCTGCAGCATACTGTATTCTTTCAATACCAGAATCGGCCTGGAAAGGTAATTCAGGCAGATGTGAATTTTCGCCGCCCGAATAGAAAATCGGAACAGGAACAGTCATATTCAGTCTGTCACCAAGAGGCTGACCAAATGGATTATTCTTCACCGGGAACAGTGCACTTGCAGGAGCAAGACCCGCGAAAACGGAAGGATACTCCTGATACATATCCCATGTTTTGCCACTGCCCATCGAGAATCCGGTTGCATAAATGCGATGCTCATCAATATTGTAGCGTTTCTTCAGATTCTCAATTACTTCAACTACTTCTGTGGCTGTTACATTTTGATGATTGTCAAGTGAAACATACAAGAAACCATATCTGTGTGCAATTTCATACCATCCTGATACAAATGTCAGGAACATCGAGGAATCGCCGCCACCATGAAATCCCATAAGCAGTGGAACCGGTCCTTTATCAAATATATCATTATTGTAGTAGGCAAAATATCCAACTTTATGCTCTGCTGTATCCTTGAATGCTCCTCTGTTGTCAGATGAGGTCTTTACAAGTACGCTACCAGCTTCCTCTGTCATATTCATTGATTCAAAATCAGGCTCAATCTCCATATTGCCACACCACATTTTAAACTTGCGGACAAAAGACTTAAAATCAGCCCTGTAGTCAGGCTCCGATTTTATAAGCAGATTCGTACAATCCTTAAAGGCTTCATTTATTTCCTTAGAATTGCCAACACTCAATATACCTATATCCTTACGCTCCGGTGCAGGAATAACACTCAAATTCTGCATGGAACACATAGCAGGAGTAATCTCACCGGGACCCCAGAGATACTCACCATCTATTTTTTTCAACAGATTCTTGGCAACATAATCTGCCGACTCGCCAAAACTATAAATATCCGCTCTGAATATCGCACCTCTTACAAAATAGCCCTTGAACTCGCGTGTAAAGAAATTATGTATTTCCACAATTCCATCCGAATAGCAAGGATCCATTTTAACTTCAGCTATAACAGATGCATATAACTCCTCTGTTGCATTCTTCCATCCACCTTCATCAGTCGGATAAATAAAAAGGACACTTGAATCCACTGCGGCCGCAATACTGCTAAGTCCGCTCTTCTTGGCAAAATCAATTGCCTCATCCCTGCTCTGCCTGTTTTCTTCAAAGACCAGCAGCAATGGTGCCCGAAAGCTATAATTATTCGTCTGTCCATCAATATCATTTGCAGGTACGTACGTCTTAAGAAAAAATTTCTCGTACTCATGCTCCCAATATCTTCCTCCGTCAGCCAACGTGCTGACAGATGGTCTTTCCATCATTCCCATAAAAAACCTCCTTAATAATAATTGCCATCTTCTATCTCACAAAGAATGCGTAGTTCTCTTTTCTTACAACAGGCTCCTTCGTAGGTTCAACTGCATATCCTAATGCACAGTGTCCGATACCTTCGTAGTCACCTTTAATTCCTAATTCCTTAAGTATTTTCTTTCCAAAATCTGATTCAAATTCTTCCTTGGCTCTATGAATCCAGATACTAGCTACATCAAGACTCTCAGCTGCATTCATTAAATTTCCCATTACAAGCGAACCATCGTATATGTAAGTACCACGTTCTTTGTTTGCAAGTACGATAAGAATTACTGGAGCGCCGTAGAAAGGATCAAATCCTTCTTGCGATCCACCTATCTTTCTATTCTCTTCTGCAATCTGATCACGGAGTTCCTTCTTAGTCACAGCAATAATAATTGGTGACTGCTTGCCCATCCCTGTTGGAGCGTATGTTCCAGCTTTTACAATCGCCTGAAGTTCCTCCTCTGTAATCATATCTGCTTTGAATTTTCTGCAACTTCTTCTTGATTCTAATACCTTTAATGTGTCGTTCATGTTTTCCTCCAAATCACTTTACCCTCTAAAAATCTAATGTGCACGCCTACCCCCTATTGCTCTTATAGTATACATCATAGTTACCTGTGTAACAAGCCAGACGCTCATTCAACCCTATCTATAAAAACGCCTCAATCATCTCAGTTACCTGCTTAGCAACTGCCTGAAATCCACTTTCTGTTAGATGAATATGATCTTCACCCACAAACTCCTTCTCCTTCCCTTTCACAATCGGGAACAGATCATCAACCGGAATCTGATTGTTATTTGCTACTTTCTTTAAGATTTCATTATAAGCTTCGATATCTGCCGAGTCAGGATTGTCTGTGGGCATCGTCGTTGCCATAATAATCTTTGCGTCTGGAAATAATTTTCCAAGCACTGTGATCATTCTTTCTAAAGCAGATTCGTATTCTTCTGGTAAGGAAAAGGGACGTCCAAGTCCGTAATCATCTCCCAAATCCCATAATCCATTATTCCAATGAATCACATCAGGCTTTGGTAAGCTTGGAATCCAAAAACGAAGCGAGTTTAATGTATACCCTGTCCATCTGCCATTTTCTGACGGTCCACTAACCTCTGCTTTCCCTACTAATAACTTCCGCACAATCGGTTCGTATCCCATTCGTAGCGAATCTCCTAATAATAATATCTGTTTCATTTTTATCCCTCTTTCTGCTTAATCATGTGATTCATCACAAACTGAACCATAGGCCCTAATGCAATGACACATACCACAGTACCTACTCCCACAACCCCTCCCAGGAAGAAGCCCACTACTAAAAAAATAGCATCTACAATTACTCTCACCATTCCATAGGATTTACCTGTTCTGTTTGATATTGCCAGATATAAGGCATCGTTTGGAGCAACTCCCAGCTCTGCAGATTTCATAAGCGGAAATCCAATTGCTACTAACACACATGCGAATGCAAACTCCGCACATAGTATCCACATCGGGAGATTAGCAGGTAAAATCACATTCAGAAACCATGTCATAGCATTTAATAGCAATCCCGCTGTAGCTACTGACAAAACCATACCTATTTGAAACTGTTTTTTATCCATTATATAAACAATTATCAAAAGAACAAAGGTAATCAGACCATTGGTAAGTCCTACATTTAACTGAAAGAGTTTTGATACTCCCTGCAAAAATACCGTAAAAGAGTCAGACCCTATACCTATTTGTAAATATGCTGCAACCGCCAACTGAATCAATGCCAGTCCCACATAAAACTTAAGCAGCCTTATGGTTATATTTTTGACTTTATTCCTATTCATTTTCAACTACTGTAT
The DNA here is from genome assembly GCA_035271185.1 of Lachnospiraceae bacterium. Taxonomy (GTDB): domain Bacteria; phylum Bacillota; class Clostridia; order Lachnospirales; family Lachnospiraceae; genus Acetatifactor. The sequence goes on from DATERV010000088.1 coordinate 42,283, forward strand.
CCTAACTTTACTTTAATAATTAATGTTGTAATCGCACAAAAGAATGTGATTTTGATCAAAAGTACTAACTATATTACTCAATCGTCTTATAAAATTCCTGCAATACCTTAAATGCAGGCTTCTGGTATTTCTTATCCTCGGATAAAAGTCCTTTTCTATTATAATAATTCTGAATAAAACTGGTTCTACGGGGACAACGGAAATCATACAGAATCCAGGGAGTCATTCCCTTGATATAGTTTATTTCCCGCAAGGTTTGTATCTGCATCTCATACACATATGCCTGGCACTCTTCCGTTCCCTTATCGGTTATGGTTCCATGATGCCCCGCCAGTGCATCTGCTCCAAATTCCGTAATAATCACAGGCTTATCCGGCTGACTATTGGCCATTAGCTGGGGTAATCTCTTAAAGTCAGGCGAATACCATCCGCAATATTCATTAACCCCTATCACATCCAGATAATCTGCCAGGCGGTCTGCAATCATATTGAGTTCTTCATCTATCAAACATGCCGCAGAAACCAGTCGATTCTCGTCCACTTCATGGGCACAGATTGCCAGTCGGCTCATAAAGTTTAGCCGCTCATCCGTGTCTGCATTTTCATTTCCAACGGACCATATAATAACACTAGCACGATTCCAGTCTCTTGTAATCAGTTCCAAAAACTGATTTTGCGCATCATCATAGGTCTTCTCCCGGTCGAAGCGAATTGCCCAGTATACCGGTATTTCTTCCCAAAGAAGAATACCAAGCTTGTCTGCCAGTTTTGCCATCTTCTCGCTGTGAGGGTAATGAGCAATTCTCATGAAGTTACAGCCCAGCTCCTTCGCCAGCATAATATTCTCTTTACGTTCTTCATCCGTCAAGGCTTTTCCATTCTCCGCACTATCCTCATGGCAGCTGATTCCCTTTAGGAAAATAGGCTTGCCATTAAGCAGAATTTCGTCGTCCCGGACCTTAATCTCCCGAAATCCAACCTGATCACAAATTGCGTCTCCCATGCAGGAAACCTTTACCTCATAAATTTTCGGATTCTCCGGTGACCAAAGCTGTGGTCGCGTAAGAATCACCCCACTGCACTCCCCGTTAATCACTTCCAAGACCTGCTCGACGTTAAGCTCCTTGATACAAATTTTTGCCATTGCTGACACCACGTCAGAAAGCTTCAACTTAACCTGTATCTTATTGTAAGCCCCATCCTGCACTAATGCAATTTTGAAATCCTTTATATAAACAGCTGGTACTCTAATCAGTTCGATATCCCGATAAACACCACCATAATTAAACCAGTCCGTATTTTCCGTGGGTACCTGCTCCGGTCTTCTGGTATTATCCGCCACGATAATAATTCGGTTCTCTGTTCGTACATACTCTGTAATATCCCAATATCCCGGTGTAGAGCCTCCCCTGTGCATTCCCACGTACTCCCCGTTCAAAAGCACTCTGCAAAGGTAGTTGACTGCACCTATTTTCAGGATAAGCTTTTCCCCATCAACCTGATGGTAGGAGAATTTCCTGGTAAAAACCATACTCCCCTCATAAAGCATATACTCCGGCTTCACCATATTCCAGCAGGCAGGAAGCTTCATAACCGGCCACTGTTCAAAGGAGAAGTCCACTGGAAGTGAAATACCGTTCCCATCAAAATACTGTTCTTTATACCACTTCTGCCTTAGGCAAGTATCGTACTGATCCACTGCATAATTCCATAATCCATTCAGTGACTCGGTCTTTCTCCCACCATCAAAAACAAATGTCTGCGCCGTTGCAAAATTTTCTTCGTACTGCTGTGTATAATCCTCGAGATGAATTCCAGATAAATATTTCTTTACCATTGTATTGAATACCCCCTACCGTGTAACTCTTTCTCACTATTGTATCTCTTTTTCAAGTCTTTCCGAACATCCTTTTGCCAAAATATTCTCCTATAAACAGGACTCGTTCAAGTCCCCTCTTGAGATTCATCTTCAAGAAATTCAATTCCAATCGCCAGTTCAGAGAAGCCTGCCTGTTTCAAAAGTTCGAGCTTTTCCTGTATAATCCCATCATGCATCCTCATTCTTTGCCTTCTCAATTAGCCTGATAAAGGATTCCTCAAATCGTTTATCATCTTCATCAGTACGCTTTGAGGGTCCCTTCAGGTGATGTTTCCCTTTACCCATTCTTGCCTTCTTTGCTATATGGCGTTCCATCAACATCTGATCGATGTTGTCATTTGTGTACCACTTGCCACTCTGATGAATCGCATAAGCGCCTTTACCAAGAGCCATTGCTGCTACACCATAATCCTGGGACACCACAATATCATGCTTGTGGCAGATGTTAATCAGTGCATAATCCACCGCATCCGCACCGGCTCCAATGATCTTTACCTCTGAATAATAAGAGCTTAGCACATGATTAGTATCACAAAGAAGCGTGCAGGAAATGCTATTCTGTTGTGCTATTCTTTCCACGATACCTACCACCGGGCAAGCATCTGCATCAACCAATATCTGCATTTTTATCTCTCCTCCTCTATCAAATATCCATCGGGATACTTAACACTTACCATACCATTATTTCCTAGTACAGTACATTATATCTCTATTTATAAGTATCATCAATGCATTAGCGATTACTATACCTTTTCCACCACTTCGGATAACTTCTATAAATAATTAATCATTATATATTCTTCTTCACTTTCGCCAACAATTTCAAATCCAACCTTTATATACATTTTTAAGGCATAATTAGCTTTCTGCACTGCTAATGACGTTTTTTTATATCCCTTTTTCTTTAATGATGACAACATTTGCTCCATCAAAGCTGTACCTATTCCACATCCACGGTATTCTTTATATAAAGATATTGCAAGTGATGGGGTTTCATTATCAATATGTCCGTAATCATTCATAATTCGTACCCACACAGCTCCCACAATTTTTCTGTTAACTTCAGCAACAAAACAATAATCATCTTTTTGGTTTCCGAAATCAGAAACATACACCTGTATATCTGGTTGATTAACAATACTTTTGGGAGGTGCCTCCATTCCTTCTGGAATATAAATCGCCTCATATATAAAATCATTAAGTAAACCATACTCATATTCTTTTAATTGTCTTATTATGTAATTCATTTTCTACCTCCAAATTAATGCTTGGTCACCTGCATGAAGCCCTTGTTTACCACGATGATATTTTTTTCATACCAATCATGTTTGCTGCCAAAAAATAGAGTGTGTAAGTTACATTAACCTACACACTCTATTATACCATTCTACAACAGCAGTTGTTATAGATGAAAAGAGAATCCATAATAAAATCAGTACAAATGCAGATACGTCCTCAACATCTACCTCCAATGCTGTAAACAATATAGATTCTTCTAAAAGACCTGATATAACACAGAAAATTGCTTCTAATGTAGACATCCCACCACCAGAATGTTTTCCCCCACCAGATGATTTATTTCCACTTCCATTGACTATATTGTATTCAATGTAATTGTCAATTCCATTGTTCTTTCCATCGTGATTCCAATCGCTCATTGCCATAGTTATGTCTCCTTCAAATCATACTTTCCAATCTACATACTTTTTGACAAGGTAAATTTATCATTTTAAAAGTACAAAAAACTTCCCTTTTTAAGGAGGCAAGTGAAATAGTATGCCACCCGCCCAATCAGCGGTGACACAAGAACAGAAACAAGAAGAAAAAGTCACCCGGCGCGCTCCAAAGGAGCTTACCGGGTGAATAGAGTTCATAGAAAAATCGATTAGTTGAGTGATATCATCATGGGGAATAAAAACTATCCGGTATAAACTTTTAGATGTCCCATATTTTCCCTACTTCACAGTCTTCTTTTACAAAGGCAATAAATTGCTCAAGTGTTGCATGGCAGGTAAGCCACTGATTTCCGGCATATACTTCGCCTGTATTAACGTCACACCATCTTCCTTCCGGAAGATAAACCCGTCTTTCGGTACAGCCCTGCTCGGTAATGGGTGCAAATAAGATATCCTCACCGAACATATACTGATCCTCAAGCGTATAGCAGATTTCATCTTCATAATAATCGAAAAACATCGGGCGCATCAAAGGCTTTCCCTCTGAAGCTGCAACTTCCATATGATGACAAATGTAGGTCTCCAATCTCTCACGAAGGAGAACAAGTTTCTTTAAAATCTCATAGTTTCTCTCCCCGAAGCTCCAGATTTCATTGTCACCTCCGCTACGTTCCTTAACCCCAGGATGTCTTACGGGTTGATTCGGGGTACGAAGCCTTGAACCGTGCAGTCTCATAACAGGACTAAACAGACCAAACTGAGCCCAGCGTACTACCAGTTCCTTAAAGTAATCACTCTGAATATCTCCGGAATGGAAGCCTCCTATATCGCTGTTCCACCAGGGAATGCCGCTCATTGCCATGGAAAGTCCGCTCTTCACGCTCATCCGAAGCGCCTCAAAGGAAGAAGCAATGTCACCGTTCCATACTAATGAGCCAAACTTCTGACTGCCTGGGTAAGCGGCTCTTGTAAGGATGATAACATCTTCCTCTCCCTGCTCTTTAAGTCCGTCATAAAAAACCTTACTGTAATAATAAGGATACAGCATCGCCGCCTGTGCCCCATTTCCTGCATAAAACTTCAAATTACTGTATTGCTGGGGATGCACCTCCGGTTCTGCCTCATCAAGCCAGAAATTATGTATGCCAAGGTCGTAATAATTCTTTTTCACCTTATCCCAGACAAATGGACCGGTCTTGGGATTAGTTGCATCAATAAAGGTCTGCTGGCCATAGAAATCGAAGGTACCGTACTGACCATTCTCTGTACGCACAAGCATATTGGAATCATCCATTTCCCTGTAATTCTCGCTTGCGGGATTGATGGTGGGCCAGATTGAAACCACGGGTTGAATACCCATTTCCTTAAGTTCTCTGCACATTCCTTCCGGATCAGGCCAGTACTTCGGGTCAAATTTCCACTCTCCCTGCTCGGTCCAATGGAAATAATCAATTACAATTGCCGCAAGAGGTATGCCTCTTTTCTTATATTCTCTTGCAACCTCAAGCACTTCATCCTGACTCTCATAGCGAAGCTTACTTTGCCAAAAGCCTGATGCCCATTCCGGAAAATGAGGCGCATAGCCGGTAAGGTCGCAATACTTTTTTAATACCTCTGAAGGGTTTTCTCCCACATATACAAGATAATCGGCCTGATAAGCACTGTCTGCTACCCACATTGTATGGTTTTTGGTTGTTTCGCAGCGTCCGGGGGCAGGATTATTCCAAAAGAAACCGTAACCAAGAGAAGAATAAACCACAGGAACAGCAGATTTTGTATTATAGTGCTGAAGGTTACAGGTACTTCCCTTTCTGTCAAACACGTCCTCCTGCTCCTGACCAAGTCCGTAAAAATGTTCCCCACTATTTGCATCAAATATTGCTTTAATCTGATAATGGTCCCCTTCTGTATGAACATTTCTTCCGGTATAGTCCCCTTCAAATTTAGTATGAAGAATCGGCATATCATCCCGATAGTAGGTGAGAAGTCCACTATACCAGGGGGAACCCTTATCAACCTTTACAGAAATTCTTCCGTTTTTTAAGGTAACAGTATTGCCATCCTCTTTAATTGTGAATTCAAAATCTCCCTTCGGAGGCAGCAAAGTCCAATTTTCATCTGATATTTTACTGTTCTTGGTAGAACGACATCTGATGCAGTTACTGCCGTATGGCTCCACAATAGTGAGCTCGTCCCGTCTTTCAAATATAACCCTGTTCGCTTCAATTGTTATCTTTCCCATTTATTTTCCCTTTCTTTTGATAAGAACACATTCATTTTTGCCTTTTAACTGTATTATATTGCTTATTGATAAATTTTACTTGCATATATATGTTAATATCTGATACTATTTTGATATTGTAGCAAATGAAGGATAGCAAATGGATGCTAAAGCACGCAGATAGGAGTAAATATGCAGGAAAACCAATTTGAGTCAAGACATGCATTTAATATTTCTGGCCCTATGGAAAATGTCGTACACCGAACCGGGTTATGTCCGTTTTCTCTTCACCATACCTATATTGCCAGGGGATTTATCAATGCGCTCTACTTGCACTGTCATCCGGAAGCAGAGTTATTCTATATGGAAGAAGGACAAGTTGTCTTTCAAATTGAAAATCAAACCTTTGTATTAAACCAGGGGGATGGTATCTTTGTTCCTCCCGGCCTAACTCATAATGCAACCATTGCCCCAACCGATTCCTGCAGCTACTATGCAATTGTTTTTTCCACAGACCTTTTGGAGAAAAGTCTCCCACCTTACTGTCAAAATTATTTTGCTGCTTTACACAGACAGATTTTAGACTGCATTTACCCTGCTTGGGACACATCTGTAAATAGCAGGCTCAGAGCACTGCTTCCTCGGATTTTTACTTATTATGAAACGCCTCTGACAGATTGTGAACTATCTCTTACTGGGTTACTGATGGAGGTTTGGCAGGAACTCTACAATTTGCATTTTTGTCATCTATTAAATCACTCAACTGACTCCTGTGTGAAGTCAGAGCTCCAAAATGCCATGGAATATATGCAGCAAAGCTATGCCGATTCTCTCACCCTCTCACAAATAGCCAATCACGTAGGGCTGAGTGAGGGGCACTTTTGCCGTAGTTTTAAAGCATACACCGGAGTCCCACCCTTTACCTATCTTAACCGTATTCGTATCATTAAAAGCTGTGAATACCTAACCGAAACAGCCAAAAAAATAACTGAAGTTGCTGCCCTCTGCGGGTTTAACAACATCAGCTATTTTAATCGGGTTTTTTATAAAACTATGCTGGTCACTCCTACAGATTACCGAAGAGAAGGAATCACTGGGTCTATGTAGTCCTCTTTGTATCACTATACATTATATTGTCATTAATCTGTATCTTCATAATTCTCCTTTGTTTATTTTTTTCTCGGCAACAACTATCTCTTCACTCTCTATGCAGACCGGAGAGGCGTTGCTTACCTTGAAAACTTTTGTCATCTGTTCAAAAGGTACATCGTTTAATATTGCAAGAATCGTAAGGATAATGGCTCCGTGCGTAATAATCAGAACATCTCCCGAATTCTGTTTAATTATATCATGAAGTTTGGCAAAAATGCGAACTGCAACATCCTGATACGATTCGCCGTCCGGTGTTCTCGTGTATCTTCTGCTCGAGTACCATGTCTGATATTCACCCGAAAACATCTCTGCAACCTGCTTCCAAGTGCATCCTTCCCATTTGCCAAGATTCATCTCCTGAATGCCGGGGATAATCTCCATGGGAGCGTTAAGGATTTCCGACACTTTCTCGCCCGTCAGTACTGCTCGTTTCTGGGTACTTGTATAAATCTTCGAAATCGGTGCATTTCCTTTTTTCAATGAATTTCCAAGCTCCACTGCCTGAGAAATGCCGTTTTGATTAAGCTCAATATCCGTACTTCCCTGTATTCTCTTTTCTACATTCCAATCCGTTTCGCCATGCCTGGCAATATATAATTTCATATTCCACTCCATCCGTAAACATCTTTGCATTTGCCGCTGT
>DATERV010000089.1:0-6681 GCA_035271185.1 Lachnospiraceae bacterium
TGCGCTGATTTTGGTTTCCGATAAATGATAAACAGCGCTAAGCGTTGCCCCTGTTGTAGTCGGCAGGTTTATTGTTTTCCAAAAAGAGTGGTCAGAGTTGTAGAGTTTTACCTGTTTATTAGTCAGGTCTGTTACATAATATTTTTCGCCTGAGTTTTCTAACAGAACTCTTGATACATTTCCATCAGTGTATGTATGTTCCAAGTTAATTTGTCCATAACAAATGGTTGTCAAAAAGAACAGAAGCCCTAAGATTGATTTTTTCATATTATTTGTGTTTAGTTAATGTCTGTGTTGTGGTTCGCCAAAATTACTGCCAACGTTCCGCGAGTACCCGAAGTTGGCGACCAAAGGGAGCCAATTTGGGCGGAGTGAAGCGTAGCCGGGTACTCGCTGTTAAATGTAGTGCCAGACTATACTCCATTGCAACTCCAAAAAGTACACGGATGTTCTTTTTTGATAATTTGAGATAACGCCCGCACAACCCATTTTCAGCGCATGGCGGAAATCCTGCCTGCGAAGCAGAAAAAGCAGGATTTGTGCCATAGGAAAATCTGGTTCATGCGATAGTTATACGGCATTTGATCGACATCTCAAACAAGGTTTCCTAATATCCACTGTTTAGCAGCCGTAGAATTAAAAGCTTTTCTCCCGTACCCTTCTGTTAACAAATCTTCAGGCAAATACTCATCATACTTTTCAATCATTTTTTGCTGAATAGAAAGTGTTCTAGCCAGTTCGGTTTCATCCGGTAGCATATCATTTGCTATATTTATTAAGCAATTCTTTATGTCTTCCGCATTTGAATTTTGTACTTCAATAACACCAGCAAAATTACTGCATACAAATCCGCTTCTAATGAGTAAAACTGTAAGGGTGTTTACTACTTTATCGCCCATCCATGAAAAAATATAGCAGTGTTTACCGCTTTGATAGACAGGCTGGTCTTCAAGGTTGGCTTCTTTAAAAAGTCTCGCTCCTTCTTGAAACAACTGCCTTCCAAGATTATCCACATAATCAATTTTCTGATTTCCAACCTCAATTCGATAGTCACCGGTGCGATAGATGCTTAACATCTCTTGTCGAACCCTATCATGAATCGACATGCCGCTACCGTTAAATTTCGGAGGTTTACCGCCTTTTGTAGCAGTCACATAGATGACTTTCTTTTCATCATCGATATCTGTGACCTTCCACCTACGGCCACTAAATATAATGTGCTGATCTTTAAGAATTAGAGAATCAACGGGTAGTGTTCCGAGTGTTTTACTTCCGGCAACAATACGGAACTCCTCTGGTGTTTTAAAGACAGCATAGAAGGTATAGGAATTAGTAATACGTTCTCCTTCACTCCCTAAGACTATTTCACCGCTATTGATCTGCTGTATCAGCTGAACTGTTCCCATATGGGACAGCAGTTGCTTGAAGTGCTGAATGGATATTTCTTTGAAAGATCCTTGCTTACACAATAAAGAGTATAACTGGTCTGCTCGGACGCTTCCCCACTGTGCTATTACGGCAAGAATTTGGTGTAAAAATGTTGAGAGATGCATTTGCTCTGTATCTGCCGGTTCAAACCAATTATCTACAATGAGCAAACGTATCATTGATAGTGATTGAACCAGCTCTAATCTAAGACCATCTACAATATTAGATTTATCACTCAGTTCGTTTTCAGCGATGAGCATTCGTAAAATAGACGGATAATTTCTTCTACCGGATCGACCTAACCGCTGACGTAAACTTGATACCGAATGTGGAGCAGTAACCTGAATAACAGAACTTACTTTACCGATGTCGATACCTAACTCTAATGTCATGGTACAAATGGCCGTTGTAGGTAGGGTTTCTTTTTGTAATCTAGCTTCTAAAGCTTCTCTTAATTCTTTGGCTAAAGAACCGTGGTGTGGAAAAAACTCGTTTGGTAGGACTTGCTGTTCGCATAAATCACTTAACTGTGCAGCAATACTTTCTGTCCGGCTACGGCTATTCGCAAAGACCAGATGTGAATCGCCTCTACAGAGTTTGAAAATTTCCTGACAAATCTGATGTTCGGCGGAGGTACGTGTTTCATCTGCCATGATATCTATCGGTTCTAAGTATCCCTTTACCTGAACCTTAATAGTGCTATGGTGCTGACTACTGGTAATGGTTTCACAAAGCAGACTTTTATTCGGTCTGAGAGAAAGTGGAACTTTTTCAATCTCTCCAAGAGTCGCACTTAGCGCCACCCGTGGAATAGGGTTAGAAATTCGACCTGTTATATGTTCGAGGCGAGTAAGCAGGGAAAGTAACTGCTGACCTCGTTCTGTTCCGATAAATGCATGAAATTCATCAATGGCGATATATTTTAGTGAGGTGAAAGATTTCTTTACCCATCCCGGCTCCCTGACTAAGAGGGATTCCAAGGATTCAGGGGTAATAAGTAAAATACCTGAAGGATTGTTTCTGGCTTTCTTCTTTTTGGATTGAAGGCTATCACCGTGCCACGGTGTAACCTGCATATTGAGCATTTCACTTAACGATTCGAGCCTGCGGTACTGATCGTTAATCAAGGCCTTTAAAGGACTGATATACAGAATACCAAAGCCATTTTCATTTTCGACTACTGCACTACATGCTGGTAGAAAAAAAGCTTCTGTTTTACCTGCCGCCGTTGATGCGGAAATCAGTACATCTCTATCACCCGACAGAATAGGTGCAATTGCCCGTTTTTGTATTTCTCTTAAATCAGGCCATCCCTGATTAAATAACCATTTTTGCACACGCTTGTCAAGGCGCTCATATTCCTCTATCATAATTTAAAATCAGCTAATCCGTCAGGATTCATAATCTCACTATCATCTTCATCTGTAATAATTTCATCTGTATCACTTGGCCGATCTACTTCAATTGCAATGGATTGAACTAACTGTGACCATTGCATAGAAGGATTTTGATCTAGTACCGATAGCATATCTAAAAAGGCTTTGATGGTATTTCTGGGTGTGCGGAAATAGGCATCCCCGATAGTCTGGCTGCAATGGTGTAGAAATGATTTTAGGGCATCATCTGGAACAAGATATTTAGACGTGTCTCCTTCAGCAAATACATGGCGCAAGTTCTTCAGGAGGATATATAGTTCTTCGGGTGTTAAACTCGCTAGGTGAAGTGCTGGAGAGGAGTAATCAATCACACCTGCTCGCTGTGCAAAGCTGTTTTCAGCTAAACGGGATTGCAGTGCTTCATAACTATATAAACCTCTGCGGGGATCTAGTAAAAACTCCGGTGTTCCACCCAGTAGAAATCCAAGATATTCAGCTGAACCCTGAAAGCAATCATTGAGTATCCGTAGAATTTGTTCATAGTTAGATGTACGCGCTTGTGTATTGCTTAATTTATAAAGATTGACCATCTCATCCAGATTAACAAGCAAGCCTTCATAGCCTGCCTGACGTACAAATAGACTCATAAGTTTTAACGCATCATAAAAGGAGTTGTCCGAAATAATCGTTCTGACATCAAGATCCCTTCGTGCATCAGTCTTCGTAGTGTATTCAGCCCGCAACCAACGAATTGCATTTGATTTTAGTTCTTCGTTATCCTGCTCATGACCGTTCCAGTAAGCGTCAATGACTTTTGCAAAATCATATCCGCCAACCAGTTCTGACAAGGATGCTAATTTTTGATGTATTACTGCTGAAACTTCATTGTTCTTTTCAGCTGCTTCTTTACGAGCCTGAGTTACAAACCGCTCTACAACACTGGCTAAAGCATTTCCATCAGGCTTATTTCGAGTCGCCAGATTCCTCATAAGCTCGGAATAAAGATTTCGTGCCTGACCTGAAGTAGCGTGTACCCGACGATCCGGTGAAAGATCCGCATTGACTGTAACCAGTTTCTTTTCAAGGGCAATGGAACGCACTACGCTCAGGAAAAATGTTTTTCCCGAGCCATAATCACCAATGATAAGTCTAAATGCTGCGCCACCTTTAGAGATTCTTTCAATGTCCTTATATAACGCTTTAACTTCATTACTTCTACCTACCTGAATATGCTGAATCCCAATCTTAGGAGTCACGCCTGATTTCAGTGATTGAATGATTGCGTCACGTTCTTTTAAGCGGATACGTTTTTCCATAAGTTTAACCTTCTATCTCCTCTACGATTTCCTGATCGACATAAATAGCGCCACCATCCTCTTCAAGTACAGCTGCATTCACTTTTTCAAATGACCAGTCATTAATAGTTTCCAATGCTCCGCTAATCATCAGACCTGATTCACGGCATAACGTTTCAACTTCATCACGAGCCCATTTATCTTTTCGTATCAGACTTTCAAACAAAGCATAATGCTGTTTATCAATTCCGGTTTCTTCCTCTATAGTAGTGCCGTCCATAGTTGAGTCATCGGATTCACCTGCAGCTTCGTCTTCCACGAATATTGCGCCTAACATGCTTTGCACATCTTTGGTTTCTGATTCATGAAGCGCCAAGACACTTTCATCCAACTGGAACGAAATAGGCGCTGAAAAAGTGGTTTCTGATGGAGAGCTTGAAGGTCTTAAACCAGCATTACTGGATGACATTCCATGTATGTCTCCGGTAACAAGGCTTTTATCAAGACCTAGCAAGGTATAGAGTTTCTCAAGTTGTTTGATTTCTTCTGGATCAATTTTTCCATCGGCCATGGCTACACCGACAAGTATGCGGCTAACCGCTGCTTTTTCTGTTTTTCCTAATGTTTCCAGCCTGGCTTTCAAGCCAGTGATGTTTAAAGGTGTATTAAGCCTCCATACTAAGTAGGCGTGTAGTGATTGTTTTTCGGTAGGTGATAGATTGGTATCATGATCAATGAGCTGAGTTAATAAACTTAATTCTGCCTGATCAACATGAGAATCAATAACGGCTACCATTGCCCCAAGACGAAGTGTCATACCGATTTCACTAAAAGCTTTGGATGGTTCAAAGTATTTTCCGTGTCCTTCAGGAAATAAAACCAGCTTCCCATCTGCGCTTGGCTTGGCATGATGGTAACGAGTATCAGGAGCTATGCCATAGCCCGCTTTTTGAGCCAGCTTCTGAATTAATTCAGCTTCTTTTTTGTTGATATTGGAGGGTAAAGGTGATTTTGTATATGTCCAGAATTCCTCAACATCAACCAAACCTTTTTTAGTTGAAATAGCATCATCTGCCCATTTCTTAAATTTACCTAATCCTAACGTAGCTCCTAAATCATTGAGTTCGTCGGGCAATAACAATACGGCTTCAATGTCTGTCCGTGAAGTATCCTGTTTGGCGAGATACCTGCTATAAGCATCTAGTTCTGCTGTACATTCATCTGCAATTACAATCAGTTTATTTACAGGACCTTTTAAATTACTTGGATCGGGAAGATCTTGTTGAGGCAAGGATATACCTCGCAGAGAGGAACTGGCTGAATGATACTCAATCTTTAATCGTGTTTTATTGGGTTTTACAACAATTCCGTTGCCATATTTTTGACTATAGCGGTGTGTAAACATCTGGCTGAATTCATAGCCACAACGCCGTGCCGGCTTCTTTAGATTATAATCTGGATAATACCGAAGCCAAGCCAATGCTAGATCAGCGGGAATGGGCTTTTCATCATTTACCATAGTTGCAAGTCGATGTTTAAATAATAATGAATCTCTTTGAGGTGTTTTGTCAAGGTCAGGATGCGATACTACGTGAGGGCGTAGGAGACACATGATTTCCAAAAGGCGTGTGGAATAACTTGAAAAAGAACGGCTACTACCGTAGATGCCTTTTAATCGTAGAACTTCGTCAAACAACGTTTTAAATTCAAAGTCATCCACTGTTTGCCTAATTGAATCAACGGTAATGCGCCTTTCAATGCCATAGAAATATATAAACACATAACCCAAGGGTGTGTCAGGTTCATTTCTGTTACCGGATAGCCAACTAAGGAAAGCACCACGTCCTTTAGGTGTTAGCGATATAAACTTAGGCCAATAGCCTAAACTTTCATCTTCAAATGTGGAGGGTTTGCTTTCAATTTTTAGCGAATCATCAACCAATGAGGCTTCAGTTCCATACCCGTCTAACGAACTGAGCTTGCCACCATAAAAAAAATTTCCCCCTGTAAATACTTGTCCGTTTATAGTGATGGGCTCACCGGATTTTATCCATCTCCCCGGCGTATTGTTTTTACTTTTTTCTTCATCATAGCCATATGAAATACTGAAAGTAGCCAGATCATCGTCATCACCATGATTACTGTTAGCTACAATCCGAGTGCTTTTTGTCAAGGTTACGCGAATTTCATTATTGGAAATTGATTTATTTTTCTTTTCAGCTTGCTGTTTTGAGGATGATGCCACGGCTTTGATAACGTAGTACAGAACTAACACAAATCCTATTAATAATATAAATCCCATATTCACCTCATTTCATATTTTGCTGGTGCTTGAAATGCCTTTTGTCCGTATAACAGACTATTCATCTGTTTTCTCATGAGTATACAATACTGCATACTTATCCACGACACTTATTTTGTTCCTTCTTCTCTTCTCACGTCGAACCACGGATGGTTCGACACTATAACTTCGTCTGGCATTACATTTAACTCCCTTATATATCCAACAAAATCATACAATATACTCCCACATGGCATATATTATCCAACTTCATCAATCAATATTATAATTTAGATTATAC
>DATERV010000090.1:0-24456 GCA_035271185.1 Lachnospiraceae bacterium
TCGTCAGACCAGAGATTTGCCTCCACCTTCCTTCAGATTCCACCTCACGATGGACACCCTTGGTCTTGGCTGTATCCTTCCCACTACTAGGGCGGATTTGGGACTTTCACCCCTTAGAAACGTGCGCCGCCAGGCGCACACGATATAAGGAGCTATCACAAATTGGTATGTGATAGCTCCTTTTTTTGTCGTGTAAAAAAATTATTAGAAACATATCTGCTAACCTATATTTTTAAAAATATGAAAATGATGCAACCTTTTTATATGCTATGGGGTATTTTGTATGTAAGGAAATAAATGGTAAGCGTTTTTACGCAGAAAGGAGTCATATGAAAAAAAGATTGATTGGAATGATTGTGATAGCAATTCTTGGTATGGAGCTGGTAGCCTGTGGGAAGGAAGTAGTACCAACCAATTATGAGGACATGGAAACTGCATCACAAAAAGACAGAAAAAAGCAATCACTGTTGGAAAAAGCAATTGAAACGGCAATCGAAACTGGGACTAATCCATCTGGCCAGACACCTAAGGAATCCGGAAGTAAAGTTGAATTAGGTGGTGAATTTCAAACAGATTATGATGGTTTTTCATATCTATATTGTGAAGAGTTGATGACAGAATCTACTGAGAATGAAGAAACAGGAAAGATGGAAAATCAAAAGTTATCTGTATTTATTCCAAATGGTGATTATGCCAGTGTAAACAGAGATACTGCTTATTCGGAAGAACTGGGTGTAGATTTTAGAGTAAGCTTAAATCCTACGATCAGATATGAGGAAGAGAATTATCTCGTCTCTGAAAATTTGAAATATTTTCTGGATTATGAATATGATGCATTTTATTGTACAGATTACTATAATTTACATATTTCAGAAATAGAAAGTGTTTCAGATGGAGCCAGAGCTTATGTAAGTTACTGCTATTATGATAAATGGAATGACAAATATAGTCTGTTATTTGCTACCTATTATCTAAAAGAAGTGAGTAAGGATGTTACGGTATTGGTAGAGGTTAAGGTTGATTCAGAGGAGGTTACGGGTAAAACGCCTTCACTATTAGCGGAGCTTAAGAGCTTTTATGGGTTCCATATTGAATGGGATGAACAGGAAGCAAAAAATATGCTAGATCAGTTTCTGGCTAATTATAAACAAGATACCAAGTCTTTTTCAACAGGATATTTACTATTCGATTTACCATCAGAATGGGATAGAGATTATGAAAATGAAGAAGGCACAGAATATGTATTTGCTCCTGGTGGTGATGCTGCTTTTGCCGGATGCATGATTCTGTTCAATAGGGAATATTTAGGCTCTGAAGTATATGATATTACAGACATATGTTCCTCTCAAGAAAGTATTGATGCGTACAAAAAATATCTGCAGGAGATTTGGGGAGATATCGTCAGTAATATTGAAATAACAGAGTATGGAAAAACTTGTATGGGAAATGCCATAAAAATTACTTTCCAAACAAAGGATGGAGATTACGAAGATACTACAGAGTGGTATACAATCACTGATGATGATTATATTTATAGTATGGAAGTGATTGCATTACCTGATTGTGACAGAGATGTATTTGCCATAGCGGAAACAATATTAACAAATGGAGTATTAAAAGAGTAGAATAGTGTTGGAAAATGATGGAATTTAAGTTATACTTGTTTCATGTGTATACAACGATATATGGGGAGATCACGCATGGACGGGGATAAAGAATTTGAAAAAATGTCAACGGAAGATATGGTTGATCGATATGCTGATATGGTATATAGGCTTGCTATTACGGAAGTGGGAAACAGAGAGGATGCACAGGACGTTTTTCAAGAAGTGTTTCTTAGGTTAGTACGTTTCAGAGACAGAATTACGTCATCAGAACATTTGAAAGCCTGGTTGATACGAGTAACCATAAACTGCTCAAGAAAACATACGGGTAGTATATGGAAAAAGAGAGTACATTTCTTTGAATCAGAAGAAGAGATTGAAATAAAAGATCATAGCACTCAAAAAGAATATGAAAAAGTTGAGAATGAAGATTCTCCTTTAAGAAAAGCTGTGATGCAATTACCGGAAATATATAGAATTGTTATTTATCTGTTTTACTATGAAGAAATGAAAGTGGAACAGATTTCCTGCATATTAAATGACAAGGAATCTACAATAAAGTCCAGACTGCATAGAGCACGTGAGCTGTTAAAAACAAGGTTGAAAGGAGGTCATGATATATGAGAGAACAGGAATGGAAAGATACATTGAAAGAAGAAATGAATGTAGTTCATGCTCCAGATAAACTCATAGAATTAACAAAGCAAAAAGTTGCTGATGAAGAACATAAACTTGAGAGTATAAGGAGTAAAAAATTACGGATCAGTTATTGGATTAATGGATATACAGCAGTAGCTGCCATCTTCGTTCTTTTCATTATATTATCTTCTTTCATAGACAATCGTATTGATTTGAAACAGCAGGAAGGGACTAAAATCCTTTTGGGAACAAATAATGGTCAGGAATTTTATTTGAATGAGCAGGTAGAGATTGAGCATACAGCTGTATTGCCTGTAGAATTTGCTCAGAAAGATATATGGGAGGAGGAAATAGAGGATACAAAAGTATTATTCTGCCGTACAGATGAGGGGTATTATTTAGCTACATATGAAGAAGAGGACGCTTATGTAATTGTCCGTTCCAAGGAAAAAGATAAAGAAAAAATGAAGCTGATTATAGTCAATATACTAAATAAATAGAGGAGTTAACATGAAAATAGATAACAAATTGTTTATGTTCATATTTCAAAAAAAGAAAAAAGGTGCTGCCATATTCCCAATCCTGCTGTGCGTAATTCTACTTTGTGGTTTTTTTGGCAGTGGGGTACTGGTAGGAAAGCAATTATACGGTGAGCAAGATAAAGTGATTTCTGCAAATGCAGAGAGCGTACAAACTGATACAGAAGGTAAAGAAAGTAAGGAAAATGTATCTGAAGAAGAATTTGTAGATGGTAATTATATTCTTAGTTCTACGTTGGCAAGTATGACCATAGATAAATATCAGGATGCCACATCTCCATATGGATATACCTATGGAGACGCTATTACCGGGTTAACGAGAACGGATCATATCGTTTTGCAAGCAGGATTTGCAGTGGAAGATATGGATGTTGAATATTGGACTGAAATTGTTAATCTTTACGCAGATCCAGAGTTGAAGGATCCTATTGGTCCCTGTTTTGCTTATGATGAAGGAAGCAGAGAGATTACCATTTCCCCATCCAATTATCCATTTGGCAAAATTTATGTGAGCGGAATCAACAGAGATATCGTGGGTCGCTATACACATGATAATATATTCTTCTTCCCTCAAGATTCCGGCAGTGCCTGGGGGAATTTAAGTACTATGTACCTGGCTTCCTATGTTGATCTGCAAACAGGAGAAAAGCTGGATGTACCACAAGTACAGATTGTAACAATGAATGGAGAGTTACCGGTTACACCGAGAATGACCTATTCCTTTACGGATGATGGGCGTGTGACATTTAACTGGAGTCGTGTAGAAGGTGCCGCTGAATATTTTGTATGTCGTTATGAATATAGTGAAGAGTATGGTAATGAAGGAGGTATTTCCTATATTGCATCTACCACTGAAACAACATGGACTTCAGAAGCTCCTGAATACGGGGCAGTAATGGCAAACATTGATTTTAAAAATTATGATGTAGCAGAAGATGACTGGTTCTCCTCTTATAATAAGGATGAAGTCATTGCTGAATATGGAGAAAGTCCAATTTTTATCTATGATACTGCAGATCGATATTTCTACTGTGTGATAGCAATATCTGAAATAGGAACCTCAATGATGAGTAATTCTGTAGATATATTAAGCCTGCAGGATAGTATTCCGGTAAGTGTTGCATATGATACCTGGGTAGAGAATGGATACTCCTATAGCGGTTACGAGAGCACAGATGAGTTATGTGCATATGGCTATGTAACCATGGCCAATGGTATGACAGCTATGAAATTAATAAATTATGATACAGATAAAGCAATTGCGGTAGAGGACAGGTATATTTATACGGATGAGGATGGAAATTACCTGGAGGGTGAAAATGTAAATATACTTAAAATTCCTTACAGAATAGAAGGAACTCCATTCGAAGACATTATTTCTGTATTCAACTATGATAATAATTATTTACAGAAAGATTTGGCCAGTATTGAAGAACGTGAAGATATGCTGCGGAAACGTGCCGGTGAGATGACACTTGACAATGATATTTCATTTGAAGAAGAAGAAACTGCTGCAGAACAAGTCAGAGAAGTAAGTTTTGAGATTACAGCAAATAGTGCATTATCAGAGTATCTCGCAAGCAATATGCTAGCAGGTGTTTCTATTATTGATGTATCAGATTTTAGTGAAGCTTCTGATACCTCCATTTTGGGAGATGCTGTACTGGAAGCATATTACCAGAATCCATACATTTTCGGTATTACAGGATATCAGATTAACCAAGCCGGGACAGCTGTGAAGATAGAATATGAAGAAGCTGCAGATATCAATGCAAAGAAGCAACAGGAAGTTCAAGAGAAAGCAACTGCTATCATTTCTGAAATCATTACTCCAGATATGACAGAGCTGGAAAAGGAACTGGCAATCAATCAATATTTATGTGCTACCTGTACTTATAGTGATGCAGCTTTAGTAAATGCAGAAGAAAACAACTTTGAATATATAGATGACATCTATATAGACGCTTTTACTGCATATGGAGCATTAATCAATGGGGATTGTGTATGTGCCGGATATGCTGCAGCCTTTAAGATTTTAGCTGATTTAGCTGATCTGGATTGTGTGGTGGTAACAGGAATGCTGGATGGAAATTTGCCACATGCTTGGAATAAAATTCGAATTGACGGTGAGTGGGAAATATTGGATGTTACCAACAATGATAATGAATTTTTATCCAATGCACTATTCAATCTGCCGGATGAAGCTGGAAGTAGGACCTTGACAGAATGTAATGATTATGTGATGGATGGATATATGAGAAATTATACTGCTACCAATGGACAAAGAGAGTATTATCGTTTGAATGAGCTTTATTTTGACTATGATGAAATCGGTGAGAGGCTGGCTGAGCAGTTGAGTCTTAATGGAGTTGCACTTTTACGTACAGAATATAGTCTGGATGATAGTACATTCAACAGGATAGCTGAAGATGTGTATCAAATTATTGGTTTAGATAAAGATTTATATGGCTATTATTGGATGGGAGTAATCTATCTAACCACCAATCCAAGCTAAAAAAAGGGGCTGCACACATAATAGTGTGACAGCCCTTTTTAAAAAACGTGTTGCATTAACGATATAGAAATGGATGTTCTCCATTTGCCTTCAAGTCATCATCAAATTCAGAACGAATTTTTGCATCAGTCAGGCACGCCGCTTCGCTTTGCAAATCTAAGTACCGTATTAGAAAATCTTCTAAAGAGATACCCTGCTCATCAGCAATTTCCTGTAAGATAGGACGAAGCTTCTCAATCTGAAAGGAAACCTGAACTTTTTGAGGATCAATATCAAAAAGTACATCCTCTGCGTACTTATTTATGCGGTTTAAAATTTCTTTGTCTTCTGCTGTCATTAAATCACATCCTTCTCTTTGTTTCCAAATATTTTATCATCATTGACTTGTTATGTATAGTTATTTTTGATAAAATTAGAAATAAAATTAGAAATGAGGACATGGAGATGGCACTTATGAAACCCTTTAGGGCAATCAGACCGGCTAAAGGAAAAGAAAGTAGTATAGCAGCGTTACCCTATGATGTATATACCAGGGAGGAAGCAAAAGAAGCTGTTAAAAATGCTCCTTTATCTTTTCTAAAAATTGACAGGGCAGAAACCCAATTTACAGATGAAGTAGATATATATGATGATTGTGTTTATCAAAAAGCAAAAGAAATCCTGTCTGAACAGATACAAAATGGGGATTATATGATAGAGGATGAATCCTGTTTCTATTTATATGAACTGATTATGAATGGCAGAAGCCAGACCGGCATTGTAGGTTGTGCATCTATAGATGATTACCTGAATGATGTCATAAAAAAGCATGAAAATACAAGGGCAGATAAGGAAGTAGACAGGATACGGCATGTGGATACATTGAATGCTCAGACGGGTCCTATTTTTATGGCATATAGAGATAACCTTACCTTGTATGAAATAGTGGAAAAGAATAAGAGAACAATACCAATATATGATTTCACATCAGAGGATGGCATTATTCATAGAGTTTATGTGATTCAGGAATCGGACGATATTAATAAAATATCAGAAGCATTTGCCGGTATGAATCAGATTTATATTGCAGACGGGCATCATAGATGTGCATCTGCAGTAAAAGTTGGACTTAAAAGACGGATGCAAAATCCGAATTATAGTGGCAATGAGGAGTTTAATTATTTCTTATCAGTATTATTTCCAGATAGTGAATTGATGATCATGGACTATAATCGTGTCATACGTGATCTCAATGGATTTACCAACAATGAATTTTTAGAAAAAGTATCCCAGGTAGCTGAGATTGAAAAAAAGGGAAAGATACCTGTTAAGCCTCAAAAGAAGGGGCAGGTATCAATGTGTTTGTCTGATGAATGGTATCTACTTCATTTCAAAGAGTACTTGAAATGTACAGATCCGGTTAAAGGACTGGATGTTTCCATCTTACAGGATCATATATTGATGCCGTTGTTAGGGATAACAGATCCGAAAACCGACAAAAGAATTGATTTTGTTGGTGGAATACGAGGTCTCACTGAATTGGAGAGAAGAGTACATACAGACATGAAAGTAGCATTTTCTATGTATCCTACTTCAATTGAGGAACTGTTCGCAGTGGCTGATGCGGGGTTATTAATGCCTCCTAAGTCCACATGGTTTGAACCAAAGTTGCGTAGCGGTCTTTTTATACATAGTCTCGTTTAGAGGAGGATCATATGGACAATAAACTTTATAAGATGATGAACTGGCCTGCAATTGAGGAAATAATTTATTCAGAAGCTTCCAATCCCCATGCACTTTTAGGACCTCATGAGGTTGGAAATGGGATACTGATACAGACATATTTCCCAAATGCACACAAGGTAACCTTACAGATTTTAAAGGATATGTCCGAGATTGATATGGAAATAGTGGATGAGGATGGTTTTTTTGCCTTATGGCTACCAATTAAAAAACTGGGCGCATACCAGTATATTGTTACAGATTCCAAGGAAAACGTATCCATTGTGCAGGATGCATACAGACATTCCTGTCTGATTACAAAAAAAGACGAAACGCTTTTTGCCAATGCCATTCATTACAATGTTTATGAAAAATTAGGTGCTCATCCCATGTCAATGGATGGAGAAGATGGTGTTTATTTTGCTGTATGGGCACCAAGAGCCATGCGGATTAGTGCCGTTGGAGATTTTAATCAATGGGATGGAAGAATTCATCAAATGCATAAATCAGACAGTGGTATATTTGAAATATTTATTCCCGGTGTGAAGGAAGGTCAAAACTATAAGTATGAGATAAAACTAAGAGGAGGATTGACGTATTTGAAAGCTGACCCTTATGGGAATGCAGCTCAGCTAAGGCCGGAAACAGCTTCTGTTATTACGAATTTAAAGGGATTTAGCTGGGAAGATGAAGACTGGATTCATAAAAGAAAAGTTCTTCAGAAATTAAATTCACCAATAAGTGTTTATGAACTTTATCTAGGTAGTTTCATAAAAGTGGCTGATGAGCATGAATATATAAATTACAAAGAGATTTGTGAACCCTTGATTTCCTATGTTCTGGAGATGGGATATACACATATTGAATTGATGCCGATTATGGAACATCCATTGGATGGTTCCTGGGGCTATCAGGTGATTGGGTATTATGCTCCAACTGCAAGATATGGAAGCCCCCATGATTTTATGTATTTTATCAATGAGATGCATAAGGCAGGTATAGGTGTTATTTTAGACTGGGTTCCTGCACATTTTCCAAGGGATGCGTATGGGTTATCCAATTTTGATGGCACCTGCCTTTATGAGGATGCAGACAGTAAACGAGGCTCTCATCCGGAATGGGGTACCTTGATCTTTGATTATGGTAGACCGGAAGTGAAGAACTATTTAATTGCCAATGCTTTATTCTGGGTAGAGATATACCATATAGATGGCATTCGGATGGATGCAGTAGCGTCCATGCTTTATCTAGATTATGGAAAAATGGATGGAGAGTGGACTGCCAATATTTATGGTAGTAATGAAAATCTGGAAGCCATGGAATTCATCAAGCATCTCAATTCCATCTTAAAGAAAAGACATCCTGGTGTACTAAGCATTGCAGAAGAAAGTACAGCTTGGCCTATGGTTACAGGGCCATTAGAGGATGGAGGATTGGGTTTTGATCTGAAATGGAATATGGGCTGGATGAATGATTATCTGCGTTATATTCGTTATGACCCCTATTTTAGAAGTTATCATCACGGGGAGTTGACTTTTAGTTTGATTTATGCCTACAGTGAGCATTTTATGCTTGTATTTTCTCATGATGAGGTGGTTCATGGCAAAGCTTCCCTGCTTAGTAAAATGCCTGGTGAGAGGGAGCAAAAATTTGCTAATTTACGACTTACCTATGCATATATGATTGCGCATCCCGGAAAAAAAATAATTTTTATGGGTCAGGATATTGGTGAATTTCATGAATGGAATGAAAAACGAGAAGTGGAGTGGAGTCTGCTTGCATGTCCTGAACACAAAGGAATTTCCCAGCTGGTAAAGCAATTGAATCAGCTTTACCTGAACTATCCGGCATTATATGAATTAGATGATAAACCGGAAGGATTTGAATGGATCAATAGCATAGCAGCAGGGGATTGTTATCTGACATTCTTAAGAAAAGGCGAAAAGGAGGAGGATACCATACTGGTAGCCGCTAACTTTTCAGGGATAGCGTTAAGTCTTTCTATTGGAGTTTCTTGTAGTGGCAGTTATAAGGAGATTTTGAATACGGATGATAAAAAATATGGAGGCAGTGGGCTGGTTAACAGCAGAATCCGAAAAGCTGTTTGTAAGGAACAAGATGACAGACCATTTTCCATTTCTGTAAAGCTGGCGCCGTTAGCTGTTAGCTTTCTGAAATATATGCCACAAAAGGATATGTAATCAAAGACAATGAAAGATGTTTTGCAATATCTACAGGAGAAATCAATGATGCAGGGTATTAAACCGGAACTAATAGAAAAGTTCTTTGAAGAATTACCACAGAAAACACTGACTTTAGGTGTGAGAATCGTATTGGCTATCATTTGTCTGTTTATAGGAGTACAGATGATTAAGCTGGTTAGAAAAATATTAAAAAATTCTTTAAAAAAAGCTAAAGCAGATATTGGAGTAATCCAATTCTTGGATTCCTTTGCGAAAGCTTTATTATATATCATATTAATATTTCTGATTGCGCAAAGCTTTGGATTGGATGCTGCCAGTATTTTGGCATTGTTGGGTTCTGCCGGTGTAGCAATCGGCCTTGCCATCCAGGGAAGTTTGTCGAATTTTGTAGGTGGGGTTCTGATCTTATTACTGAAGCCCTTTAAAGTGGGAGATTATATTAAGGAAGATAATAAAGGGAATGAAGGTACGGTAACAGAAATCCAGCTGTTCTATACAAAGCTTACCACACCTGATAACTGTATTATCATTTTACCAAATGGGACATTAGCCAATACCAGTATGACTAATGTGACAGAAGCTTCCTTACGCAGACTGGATTTTATGGTTGGAATCTCTTATGACTCTGATATCAAAAAAGCCAAGGAAGTACTCACAGACCTGATGCAGAAGGATGCGGCTACATTAAAGAATCAGGAATTGTTTGTCTATGTGGATGCACTAGCTGATGCTTCCGTTCATATGGGTCTTAGGTGCTGGGTAAAAAAGGAGGACTACTGGGAAGCAAGATGGCGTTTGATTGAGCAAACCAAATATGCATTGGATTCAGCATTTATTAACATTACGATTCCCCAATTGGAGATTCATCAGAAAAACAGATAAATATTGATTTTGCAGTTGCTTTTTTAAAATACTGCCATTATAATAACAAATGTTATGACCTGTTTAGGTCAATGCTGAAATAGCTCAGTTGGTAGAGCACTTCACTCGTAATGAAGGGGTCGAGGGTTCAAGTCCCTTTTTCAGCTTGAAAGAAATTCTGTAAAACAAGGTATTAATGAATCTTGTAACACGAAAAGGCACTCTGACAGGGTGTCTTGTTTGTTGTTTACTGACATTTTACTGATAAATGGGAATAAAATATATATTATAGTAATTAGATTGTTTTTGAAGCTGAAGGGGTTTATTATTAATTACATAAGATATCCTTGAGGTATCAAAAACGAAAGAAGGTGTTTTTAATGGACAATACACGTACGATTGAAAAAATCAAGAAACTGGGATCAAAGAAAAAATCTAATAAGGTTATTCAGTTTCTAGATACAAATGATATTGAAGTGGTAAAAGCAGCGATGCAGGCTTTAAGTACCATCAAGGATGAGGACTCAGTAAATACAATTGCTCATTTGATTGACAGTTCTGAACCTGAAATCAGAATTGCAGCCGCAGGATGTCTTGCAGAGATTGGCTCAGAATACTGCAAAACATATCTTCAACATCGTATTCAATGTGAAAGTGATGAAAATGTAAAAGCTGCAATTTCCGAAGCATTACATTGCATTGCAGCAAACTAAAGAATTATTTATGTAAGCCGGGCTCAAAAGAGTCCGGTTATTTTATTACATCTTTTTCTTATACCAATGTTCCAGATACTGAATTCCCTGATATAGTCCCATTGCGATCACACATAAAATAATGATACTAGTAATCACCATATGCATCTGAAAAACCTGCGACCCATAGATAATCAAATATCCGAGACCTCTTCTTGCAGCAAGAAATTCTCCTATGATAACACCCACTAATGCAAGCCCTATATTTACTTTCATGGTACTTAATATAATGGGTATACTTCCCGGAAGTACCACTTTTTGAAATGCGTCTTTTTTCTTCCCCCCTAAGGTATAGATCAATGTTATTTTTTCACTGTCTACATTTCGAAAACCAGTGTATAGACTAATAACAGAACCAAACACGGCAACGGATATACCTGCTACAATAATGGTTGTGGTGCCGGTACCGAGCCATACGATAAAAAGTGGTGCTAATGCAGATTTAGGAAGACTATTCAGTATAACCATATAGGGTTCCGATATTTCTGATAAACTAGTGGAATACCATAGCAGAGTTGCAGTTCCCATACCTAGTATAAATACCAGTATAAAGCTTAAGAGTGTCTCAAAGAGAGTAATTCCTATATGCATGAGTAAGGATTTGTTTATGATCAGGTTAACAAAACACATGATAACGTTTGAGGGACTTGAAAAGAAAAAGGTATCAATTAGGTTTAAGTCAGCAGCTAATTCCCATAAGATTATAAAAGCTACAAAAATAAAAAAGCGGAAGGAGGATATTTTATAATGATATCGTTTATGATCCCTGACAAATTTTTCTTGAGTCGTTAATTCACAACTAGAATTAGTTTTAATTTTTTTCATCGGATAGCGCCTCCCATAATAGATTGAAATAATATTGGAACTCAGGCGCATTTCTGGATGCCAGTGGAGAATCATTTGGTAATGTTAGCTTTATTGGTACTTCAAATTTAATTGTTGCAGGTCGTTTACTCATAATAATGATTCTGTCGGCCAGGCTGATTGCTTCAGATAGATCATGAGTAATCAGCAAAGCGGTCTTGCCGGTTTTTCGAATGATTTGGCAAATATCAGCAGAAACCATAAGTCTTGTCTGGTAATCCAGAGCACTAAAGGGTTCATCCAGTAAAAGTAATTGAGGATCAAGTGCCAGTGTACGAATCAAAGCAGCACGTTGCTTCATACCTCCGGAGAGTTCACTTGGCTTTTTATCCTTGAATTTGTAAAGATCGTAATCTTTCATAAGTTGAATCACTTTATCTATGTTTTTCTGAGTAAGTTTTTTTCCTATTTCTAATCCTAAAATAGTATTTTTATAAACTGTCCGCCATTCTAACAGATAATCTCTTTGCAGCATATATCCTATTTTGGGGTAAACCAAAGAACCATCCGGATTGTGAAAGGCAATCGTGCCTTCCTCAGGTTCCATCAGCCCGGAAATAATGGAGAGCAACGTGGATTTTCCACAACCGCTGGGACCTACAATTGCTACAAATTCGCCTGGATCTATATGAAAGGATACGTTTGACAGTGCCGGTGTTTCTACCTGCAGACTATGATAGGAATAACTAATGTTTTTTAGTAAAAGCAGAGGCTCCGACATAGAAAACATTCCCATTCCTGTTTTTATATTATTCTATGAAAATGCGGTCAAATGGTGTAAGTTTGATGCCGTTGTATTGCAAAAACGATAAACTTATGCTACTATCAAATTCAGATTTAACTTCGTGGAGGAATGAATATGGCACAGTTATGGGGCGGAAGATTTACGAAAGCAACTGACCAGATAGTTTTTGATTTTAACGCTTCAATCCGTTTTGACAAAAATTTATTTTTACAGGATATTGAAGGAAGTATTGCCCATGCTGTTATGTTAGAAAAGCAAGGCATTTTATCTTTAGAAGAGAAGGATGAGATCGTAAAAGGACTTGTCTGTATCCGAGAGGATGTAGAAGGTGGAAAACTACTCATTGACGAAACACAGGAAGATATCCATAGTTTTGTGGAAGCTGTTTTGACACAAAGAATTGGGACTGCCGGTAAAAAATTGCATACAGGCAGAAGTAGAAATGACCAGGTTGCTTTAGACATGCGTTTGTTTACCAGAAGTCATGTACTAACAGTAGATACTAAGGTAAAAAGTCTTCTAATGGAAATTATGGAGGTCATGGAGCATCATATTGATACCTATATGCCCGGCTTCACACATTTGCAGAAAGCACAGCCGGTTACGCTTGCCCATCATTTTGGAGCCTATTTTGAAATGTTTAAGCGCGATCGTCTTCGGTTAAAGGATATCTATCAAAGAATGAATTACTGTCCATTAGGTTCAGGTGCTCTAGCCGGTACTACTTACCCCCTAGACAGAAATTATACAGCATCGTTATTGGGATTTGAGGGACCTACCATGAACAGCATGGATTCCGTTTCTGACAGGGACTACCTCATAGAATTTTTATCTGCCCTTGCTACCATAATGATGCATTTATCCAGATTTTCAGAAGAAATTATCATATGGAATTCCAATGAGTATCGTTTTATTGAGCTAGATGATGCATACTCTACCGGCAGTAGTATCATGCCGCAGAAGAAAAATCCTGATATAGCAGAACTAGTAAGAGGGAAGACGGGCCGTGTTTACGGTGCTCTTATAGCGCTTCTGACTACAATGAAGGGTCTTCCTTTAGCATATAATAAGGATATGCAGGAAGATAAAGAAGTGACTTTTGATGCGATTCAAACGGTAGAAAACTGCTTGGATCTGTTTGCCGGCATGATACAAACCATGAAGTTCAATAAGGATATTATGGCAAAGAGTGCTATGAATGGTTTTACCAATGCAACTGATGCTGCTGATTATCTGGTAAATAAGGGTGTACCATTTAGGGATGCCCATGGCATAATCGGTCGTTTGGTTTTATATTGTATTGACAATAATAAAAGCATAGATGCTTTGACCATGGATGAATTAAAAACTGTAAGCGATAAGTTTGAACCGGATATTTATGATGCCATCAGCTTAAAGACCTGTGTAGAAAAAAGACTTACGCATGGTGCACCGGGTCCTAAAATGATGGAAGAAGTGATCCGAATCAATAAAGCATATCTTGCTGAGGAATGGCAGGATAAGAATAACCAGGAAAGGAAAAATAATCCAATTATTTAATAAAGGGATCATTGGATTAGGGGAGAAAAAATGAATGAAAAATTAAGAGTAGGTATTTTAGGCGGAACCGGAATGGTTGGTCAGAGGTTTATTTCCTTGTTGGAGAATCATCCCTGGTTTGAAGTGACTACCATAGCTGCAAGCCCAAGATCAGCTGGGAAAACATATGAAGAAGCAGTGGGTGGCAGATGGAAAATGGACACTCCAATACCGGAACAAGTGAAAAAGATGATGGTCATGAATGTGAATGATGTAGAGCATGTGGCTGCTTTAGTGGATTTTGTTTTTAGCGCTGTTGATATGTCCAAAGAAGAGATAAAAGAAATTGAAGAAGCGTATGCAAAAACGGAGACTCCTGTCGTTTCCAATAACAGTGCACACAGATGGACACCTGATGTTCCGATGGTTATTCCTGAAATCAATCCGGAACATATGAAGGTCATTGAATTCCAGAAGAAGAGACTGGGAACCACAAGAGGATTTATTGCAGTAAAGCCCAATTGTTCTATTCAGAGTTACGCACCTGTATTGACAGCATGGAAAGAATTTGAACCGGTAGAAGTGGTAGCTACCACTTATCAGGCTATTTCCGGAGCCGGAAAGACATTTATGGATTGGCCCGAGATGATTGAGAATGTAATTCCCTATATTGGCGGAGAAGAAGAAAAATCCGAAAAAGAACCTCTTCGTATCTGGGGAGAAATCAAAGATGGTGTAATTGTTCCGGCTACAACGCCTGTGATTACCTGTCAGTGTATTCGTGTACCCGTTCTGAATGGTCATACTGCAGCAGTATTTGTAAAATTTAGAAAGAAACCCACTAAAGATGAATTAATTAGTAAGCTAGTAGATTATATCGGACTCCCACAGGAATTAGAGCTTCCATCCGCACCAAAGCAGTTTATTCAATACCTGGAAGAGGATAACAGACCGCAGGTAAAGCTGGATGTTGATTTCGAAAATGGAATGGGAATAAGTGTTGGACGTCTGAGAGAAGACACTGTTTATGATTGGAAGTTTGTAGGCTTATCACACAATACAGTACGTGGCGCAGCAGGTGGCGCTGTTTTATGTGCAGAATTATTAAAAGCACAGGGTTATATCACAAAGAGATAAAGTTATGGAGGGAAGGCACCTATGGACGAATTGCGGTATCAGGTTGATTTACTTAGAGCAATGAATCAGAAGCTTAGCGGGCGTGATCGAATGTTTCGCTTAGTTTTTGATACATCAGATAATGCCTTCCTTTATTATAGTTTTGAAAAAAATGAAGTGATCACATTGGGAAATTGGGATGATCATTTTTCGTTTCGCATGAAAGAAGTGAAAGATTTTTCAATTCTTTTGGATGAATTGGATGAAAAGCATGTTTTTCCAATCAGAGATATCCTTTTTTTAGAAAAAAGTGGACAAGAAAGAAGCAGTGTTTCCTGTTGCCTGAAAGATGGGAAAACATGGATGAAGTTTGAAACCAGGATTTCTTATGATAAAAATGGAAGTCCTACAGACAAAATTATATGTATCAAAGATATTACCAAGTTTAAAAATCAAAATGATGAATTAGAGTATATGGCCTATTATGATGAACTAACCGGTCTGTATAATCGAAATTATTTTGTTAAGCTATTAGCCGATTTTCTACGTAAAGCAGAAGACGAACAATGTATTGTCAGTGTATTATTTATAGACATTGACGATTTTAGGAAGATAAATGATGGGATGGGAATGGTAGTTGGAGATGAAGTCGTACAGCAGTACGGTCAGTTTCTGGGATCATTTTCCGCCGAGAAATGTATTGTATGCCATATGAATAGTGATTTGTTCTGCATGGCCCTTTATGATCCTTGTGGGAATCGAACAGTAGAATACATACATAAAAGTATTCAGGAAAGAATTGGACAGGGATTTTTACTTAGTAACGGAATGGAGATTAAGCTGACAGTCAGTATAGGAGTTGCCGAGTATCCGGAGGCCGCCAAATATGCTTTAGAATTGATTAATTGTGCAGAAATCGTAATGTTCAAGGCAAAAGCTGGAGGAAAAGCTTCTATCCAGTATTTTGATGCGCCTATTTTGCAGGATTTCCTGCAGATAGTAGGAATAGAGAATAAGCTAAAGGAAACTGTATTTAATAAAAAATTTAGCTTGTATTTTCAACCACAATATTTCACAAAGACCATGCAGCTACGTGGAGTAGAAGCATTAATTAGATGGTGGGACGACGATAATAATATGATTAGCCCATCTGTTTTTATCCCAATAGCTGAAAAAAACGGCGCTATCATTCCCATAGGATCCTGGGTGATTGATGAAAGCGTCAGGCATTACGCGGAATGGAAACGTAAATATGACTATCCCATGATCATGTCAATCAATATATCTTCTATACAGTACAAAAATAAAGATTTTGTACAGAAATTGCAGGAAGTCATTAAAAAATATGGTGTATTACCATCTGAGATAGAATTGGAAATAACTGAAAGTATTTTGATTGAAGATTTTGCAGAAGTGAAGGATAAGTTGATTGTATTAAGAGATTGTGGTATCCGTATCTCTTTAGATGATTTTGGAACCGGGTACTCCTCTTTGTCCTACTTAAATGGTCTTCCCATTGATACGCTAAAAATTGATAAGAGTTTCGTGGACAAAGTATGTACGGATGAATCTACTAGAATTATCACGGAATCCATCGTGTCCATGGTAAGTAAATTAGGGTATGAGTCAGTTGCGGAGGGTGTAGAAACCAAGGAACAATTTGATTATATGAAGCAGGTAGGTTGTGATGTGATTCAGGGTTACTTATTAGGAAAGCCTATGCCTGCAGAAGATATCGAGCAACTGCTAATCAGGTTATTATGATATGGGGGACGCAATATGTTGTTTGGTCGCAGTAATGAATTAAATCAGTTAAACCATTATTATGACCGTGAAGGCAGTCAGATTGTAGTGGTTTATGGACAAAAGAATATTGGAAAAACTGCTCTGATCAAGGAATTTTCACAGGACAAATCAGTCAGCTTTTATGCGGCACGCTCCTGCTCAGAGAGAGAACAACAGTTTCAATGGGGCAGTGAATTGTCAGAAGAAGGTATCAAAGCGTTAAAATATCCGTCTTATGAAGATATTTTTATGGCAATTACCAGGGAAAAGTCCGAAAAGAAGATTATTGTTGTGGATGAATTCCAAAATATGATAAAGGCAGACTCCACCTTCATGAAGGAACTGATATCCTTTATGCATAGACAATGGAATAAACAACAGTTACTTTTTATTTTATGCAGTTCCTCAGTTGGTTGGGTGGAAAACAGTATGATACATAAAATAGGTGATGCTGCCTATGAATTATCAGGTTTACTAAAGATTAAGGAATTAAAATATAAGGATTGTATGGATTTCTTTCCTGGTTTTAGTAAACAGCAATGTATGGAAACCTATGCTATCTTGGGAGGTTTACCTGGTTTATGGGTGCATTTAAATGATAAGCTGTCTGTAAAAGAAAATATTATCAGATATGTGTTAACTCCATCCAGTTCTTTATATGGGGAAGCAGAGCGATATGTATCTGAAGAATTAAGGGAAACAGGGGTTTATAATACCATTCTGGCTTCAATAGCAGGTGGAAAACATAAACTGAATGATTTATACCTACATACAGGTTTTTCACGGGCAAAGATAAGTGTTTATCTGAAAAATCTGATGGAACTGGAGATTGTAGAGAAGGTGTTCTCTTATGATACAGAAGGACATGCCAATGTACAGAAGGGTATTTATAGAATTTGTAATCGTTTTGTACATTTTTATTATAAGCTAATCTATCCGCACTTAAGCAGATTACAGATAGAAGCTCCCAATGCCTTCTATTTGTCTTGCATCAGTTTAGAATTAAAATCCTATGTAGCTGAATACTTTAAGGATGTATGTATGGAATACCTAGATGACAGAAATGAAGGAAATATACTTCCATTTATTTATGATCGCTCCGGTGAATGGGTTGGCAAGGATGGAAATATCGATATTATTGTTCAGGATGAAGATGCTAACACCATGTTAGCACAATGTAACTACGATAAACCAATGATGACATACGAGGATTATGGGAAACTGCTTCATTGCGCAGATAAAGCAAGATTGGATGTGGATTTTGTGATGCTGTTTTCAGTAGATCGGTTTGATGAAAAACTAGAGCTGGAAGCAAAAGTAAAAAAGAATCTGACACTGGTTTCTATGAAAAATATGTAGGATACGTGGAAGAAAGGATGAATTGTAGGTGGCAAAAAAACTGATTATAACGGAAAAACCGTCTGTTGCACGTGATTTTGCCAGAGTTTTGAATGTTTCTGGTAAAGGAAATGGTTTTATAGAAAACAACGAATATGTGATTACCTGGTGTGTTGGCCATTTAGTGGAAATGTTGTATCCGGAAGATTATGATATAAAATATAAGAAATGGCGTGTTGAAGATTTACCTTTTTTACCGAAACAATACAAGTATGGAGTCATTGAAAATGTTAAAACACAGTATGAAATTGTTCATGGACTCCTTCATAGAGATGATATTGATATTGTTTACTGGGCTGGTGACTCCGGAAAAGAAGGACAGACCATTGAAGAAAACATACGTAATTTTGGTGGAGTAAGAAAAGAAATTAGGGAGTTACGTGTCTGGATAGATTCTCAAACCGATGATGAAATCAAAAGAGGGATCAGAGAAGCAAAACCGATGTCGGAATATGCCAGTCTAGGAAAATCAGGCATTATGAGATCCATGGAAGACTATGCTCTGGGTATTAATTTTTCTAGAGCTTTATCTGTCAAATATGGTAAATTATTAAATGATGCTGCAGCAACAAAGTCATATACAGCCATTGCAGTAGGGCGTGTTATGACTTGTGTTCTTGGTATGGTTGTAATCAGGGAGAGGGAGATCAGAAGCTTTTTAGAAACACCATTCTATCGTGTTAATGGATATTTTACAGATTTTAAGCTTCCTGCTGAATGGAAAACCTATGAGGATTCTAAATATTTTAATTCTCCCCTGCTTTATAAAGAAAACGGATTCAAAGAAGAAGATAGTGCAAAAAATCTCATTCATGAACTGTCAGGACAAAAGGCATTTGTAAAATCAGTTGAAAAAAACACTTCTAAGAAAAAAGCACCACTTTTGTTTAACCTGGCTGAACTTCAGGCTGAATGTGCTAAGCTATATAAGATTAGTCCTGACGAAACATTGCAGGTAGCCCAGGAATTGTATGAACGTAAATTGACAACTTATCCAAGAACTGATGCAAGGGTATTAACAAAAGCAGTTGCAAAAGAAATCAGTAAAAATTTATCACGGTTAAAAGCTTATCCCCAAATAGAAAAGTATGTAACTGAAATCCTTACAAAAAAACGATACGTAGGCATAGAGCGAACATCATATGTAGATGACAGTAAAGTAACAGACCATTATGCCATCATTCCAACCGGTCAAGTGGTAGATTTAAGTAGTCTGTCGGAAAGACAGCGAAAGGTTTATGGCTTAATTACCAGACGATTCCTAAGTATCTTTTATCCCCCAGCAGAATATCTGACAATCAAGTTAGTCATAGACATAAACAAAGAACGTTTCAATATGTCTGCTAAGGTTTTACAAAAAAAAGGATATATGGAGATTGGCGGTGTTCCTAAATCAAATGAAAATGATGGGAATGAGGAAACCGAGGAACAGAAAGCAAAGATACTTGAATTAGCAGAAATACTGAAGGAGGACGATGAGGTTTCCGTAGATTCTTTTGAAGTGAAAGAAGGAAAAACATCTCCGCCCAAAAGATATACTTCCGGAACCATGATTCTGGCCATGGAAAATGCCGGAAATCTGATAGAAGATGATGAATTACGTGCCCAGATTAAGAATACGGGAATTGGTACTTCAGCTACCAGAGCAGAAATTATGAAAAAGCTTGTAAAGATTGGTTACCTGAATCTGAATTCCAAAACCCAGGTATTAAGTCCTGAAAATCTAGGGGAGATGATTTTTGAAGTTGTGAATATGTCCATTCCCTCATTACTGAATCCTAAAATGACTGCTTCCTGGGAAAAAGGATTAGAGGGTATCACCAATGGTTCTGTGGTGATGGAAGCCTATCGGGAAAAGCTGGAAGAATATATCCGCACTGAAACTCTGGACATGGTTCATAGTGATTTGACAGAAAAAATAGCTCATCAAATCAATCAGTTTACCGGTAAAGGAGCTAAGGGTATTGCAACCAGAAAAAAATTGGGAATTGCATGCCCCTGCTGCGGAGGCGAGTTAACCACCACTGTCTTTGGATATGGATGCAATAATTACTTTGATAAAGAAAATCCATGTAAGTTTAGTGTGGGAACCATTGCAGGACGAGATCTTTCAGAGGACGATTTCAAAGAATTAATCACAAATGGAAAAACAAAGGTACTGGATGGATTCGTTTCCGGAAATAAGAAGAAATTTAGTGCAGCCTTGCTGCTGGAGAAGACAGAAGATGGTAAAGCAGAAATCAAATTCGATTTTTCTCAGAACGTACTGGAAGTAGTACCTGATGTAAAATGTCCTGTATGTGGAGCAGAGGTTGAGATTACATCTTATGGATATACCTGTAAAAATCATAGATTGAATCCTGAACATTGCTATTTTTCTATTGGTAAGATAGCGGAGAAATCGTTAAGTGTTTTAGAATTCACTGATTTAGTAGATAAAGGAAAAACTGAGGTATTATCAGGGTTTGTTTCAAAGAAAAAAGCAAAGTTTGAGGCTGTTTTACTACTTAAGAAACAGGAAGATGGAAAGCTTAACATTGAATTTGATTTTTCACAAAATAAACCTACCGTTTTAGAAGGTGTGAAATGTCCTGATTGCGGTGGTGAGATTTTAGTAAAGTCCTTTGGCTATGGATGCGCTAATTTTGATAAGGATAACCCTGAAAGTTGTAAGTTTTTAATAGGAAAAATTGCAGAGAAGGAGATTCCAGTCGCCCAGGTAAAGGAACTGTTAGAAACCGGCAAGACACAGACCATACGAGGATTCAAGTCAAAAAGCGGAGCTAAGTTTGATGCATGCCTGATTTTAGTAAAAGAGGATACAGGAAAGCATAGAGTCAATTTTGACTTTAAGAATGTGGAAGCAAAGGTGATAAAGGATGTTATATGTCCGGTTTGCGGAGGACCTGTTGTAAAAACTGCTTTTGGTTTTGGCTGTAAGAATTATAGTAAGGACAATTCTGAAAGCTGTAAGTTTTCTATTGGGAAGCTTTGTGGGAAGGATTTAACAGAAGCGCAGGTGAAGGAACTGCTTTTAAGTGGTAGAACATCCACTATATATGGATTTAAGTCAAAGACGAATAAAAAATTTGATGCTTGTGTTGCCTTAGATAAGAATGAAGCTGGAATTGTTACCGGTGTAAAGTTTAATTTTGATAATATAGAAGATAAGAAAATAAAGGATATAAAATGTCCTTTATGTGGTGGAGATATCTGTATCAATAAGTTTGGTTATCATTGTATCAACAACAAAAAAGAGGACGAAAACAGCTGTAAATTCTATATTGGGAATATATCCGGTATTACACTTAAGGAAGCGCAGTTAAAACAACTGTTACAAACCGGTAAAACCGATGTCATCCAAGGCTTTATAGCAAAAACAGGAATGATGTTTGACGCCTCCCTTAAGCTGGAAGAGGGAAGAGCTGTTTTTGATTTTGGGAACAAACAAAACCGGTAAAACGAATCAAAAAGTGAATGGTCTTATATCTAAAAGCGGTAATCCGTTTGATGCATATTTGAAACTTGTGGAGAATAAAATAGAATTTGACTTTGATAGGCCTGAATCCAAAGTTTTTTGATGAAACAAAAGGTGTAGAGCATGCATTCAGTTTTTTAGAGAAATATAGAAATAAGTAATGAGAAAGGAAAAGATATGGGCATAAAAATTGATGATTTATACACACTTAAGGAGACAATTGCAGAGGATCTGCTTACGAAAGCAACTTATCCCTGGGAAGTTCTTCCCGAAATTCATAACTATATTATCAAACTGGGAAATGCTCTTCCTGCAGATATTTATGAGAAACGAGGAGAAGATATCTGGATTGCAAAATCAGCAAAGGTTGCACCGACAGCCTGTCTGAATGGACCTTTGATTGTAGATGAAAATGCAGAAATCAGACATTGTGCCTATATACGTGGCAATGCAATCGTAGGGAAAGGAGCTGTAGTAGGTAATTCTACAGAACTTAAAAATGTAATTCTGTTTAACAAAGTACAGGTTCCACACTATAATTATGTAGGGGATAGTATATTGGGGTATCAATCACATATGGGAGCCGGATCCATTACATCAAATGTGAAGAGTGATAAAACGCTTATCGTCATCAAGAATGGTTCGGAAAAAATAGAGACCGGTCTCAAGAAAATGGGTGCTATGTTAGGTGACAATGTGGAAGTGGGATGTAATTCTGTACTGAATCCTGGAACCATCATTGGGAAAAACAGTAATATATATCCGACCTCCTGCGTAAGGGGTGTCCTTCCTCCATTCTCAATCTATAAAAAACAAGGAGAAGTTGCTGAAAAAATGTAGTAAATTTGGGAATAATCAGTAATAATGATGTTTTTCAAAAAAAACTGGATTTTTCAGTATAAATATGAGAGAATGAACACGATGAAAATGATAAAAAATTATCATATTTATTTTTGAAAGGAGATTTCACATGATTTATTCAAAAGAAGTTGAAGAAATGTGTACCGTAGCACAAGGTGTACATCATGGTTGCGCTCCGATCCCAGAAGAAGCTAATTGGGTTCAGGCTAAAAAAGTAGAAGACATTTCTGGCTTTACACATGGTATAGGCTGGTGTGCTCCTCAGCAGGGTGCATGTAAATTATCCCTGAATGTAAAAGAAGGTATTATTCAGGAAGCTCTGATTGAAACAATTGGATGTTCAGGTATGACTCATTCAGCAGCTATGGCAGCTGAGATTTTACCAGGCTTAACTGTTATGGAAGCTTTGAATACAGACCTTGTTTGTGATGCAATCAATACAGCTATGAGAGAGTTGTTCTTACAGATTGTTTATGGACGTTCCCAGAGTGCCTTCTCTGAAGAAGGACTTCCTATCGGCGCAGGTCTGGAAGACTTAGGGAAAGGCTTAAGAAGCCAGGTTGGTACTATGTATGGTACATTAAAGAAGGGTCCTCGTTATCTTGAAATGGCAGAAGGATATGTTACCGGTATTGCTCTGGATGCTGATGATCAGATCATAGGTTACAAATTTGTCAGCTTAGGAAAAATGACAGACTTCATCAAAAAGGGTGATGATCCTAATACCGCGTATGAAAAAGCATGTGGTCAGTATGGACGTGTTGATGATGCAGTAAAGATAATTGACCCTAGAACTGATGAAGAAGTGAAATAAGAGAGAAGAGGAGGTAAATTGAAATGGCTTTATTTGAATCATATGAAAGACGTATTGATAACATAAATAAGGTTTTAAACAGCTATGGAATTTCTTCCATTGAAGAAGCTGAAAAAATTACTAAAGATGCTGGTCTTGACGTGAATGAGCTAGTTAAAAAAATCCAGCCTATTTGTTTTGAAAATGCATGCTGGGCTTATACAGTAGGTGCTGCAATCGCAATCAAGAAAGGCTGCAGAAAGGCTGCTGAAGCTGCTGCTGCTATTGGTGAAGGACTTCAGTCATTCTGTATTTCCGGTTCTGTTGCAGATACCCGTAAGGTTGGTTTGGGACATGGTAACCTTGGTAAAATGCTTCTGGAAGAAGATACAGATTGTTTCTGTTTCTTAGCCGGACATGAATCATTTGCAGCTGCTGAAGGCGCAATTGGTATTGCTGAAAAAGCAAATAAAGTTAGGGTGAAACCTTTACGTGTAATTTTGAACGGTCTTGGAAAAGATGCCGCACAGATTATTTCCAGAATTAATGGATTTACTTTTGTAGAAACGAAATATGATCCATATACCAATAAGGTAGAAGAAGTGTTTCGAAAATCCTATTCTGAAGGTCTTCGTGCTGAGGTTAACTGCTATGGTGCTAATAGTGTTCCTGAAGGTGTTGCAATCATGTGGAAGGAAAATGTGGATGTATCCATTACTGGTAACTCTACCAATCCTACCAGATTCCAGCATCCTGTAGCTGGTACTTACAAGAAAGAAAGACTGGAAGCTGGAAAGAAATACTTCTCCGTTGCATCTGGTGGTGGTACAGGTCGTACCCTTCATCCAGATAACATGGGAGCCGGTCCTGCTTCTTATGGCTTTACAGATACATTAGGTCGTATGCATTCAGATGCACAGTTTGCTGGTTCTTCTTCAGTACCTGCACATGTGGAGATGATGGGCTTAATCGGTATGGGTAACAACCCAATGGTTGGTGCTACCGTCGCAGTTGCCGTATCTATTGAAGAAGCTGCAAAGAACGGTAAGTTCTAAATCCAAATGAAATGAATAACCATAGTAA
>DATERV010000091.1:0-3814 GCA_035271185.1 Lachnospiraceae bacterium
GCCGGATACGGCACATGATTTAGAGAATATTCCTTCAGCAATGATGGAATTCAAAATATATCGAAGGGAGTTGGTTACAATAGCAATTTTTCATATGACCATCAAGATTGTTGGCAGGAGCAAAGGTAAATCAATTATTGCTGCTTCTGCCTATTTAAATGGTGATGTCATGAAAGATTATGAAACTGGGCGAACCAGTTATTACACTTCCAAGAATGAAGTGGTCTATACCAGACTGATGATGTGTGAAAATGCACCACCAGAATGGGCAGTTGTTCCAGAGGAAAATATTGCAAGATTTCAAAAGTCATTACGATATAAGCGTTCTGTGAATAAGGAAGTGGAGCTTGAAAAGTTCAAAGTGACATTTCAAAAGCAGAAACTCTGGAATGAAGTATTAAAGGTAGAGAAAGGTTCGGATGCACAGTTAGGACGTTCCTTTGAATTTTCATTGCCTAAGGAATGGAACAGACAGGAGCAGATTGATTTTACAACAAATTTTATTCAGAGGAACTTTGTGAATAAAGGAATGTGTGCAGATTGGAGTATCCATGACAAAGGAGATGGAAATCCCCATGTTCATCTTCTGCTTACAATGCGTCCTTTTAAGAAGGAACATTCGTGGGGCAATAAGGAAGTGAAGGATTGGGCGTTTGAGCGGGATAGTTCAGGTCAGATCATCATCAATCCATCCCATCCGAACTGGTGGCAGGATAAGAAAGATTCCAGCCGATGCGGAATACGGATTCCTGTTTTGGATGATGAGGGAAACCAGAAGGTCGGTGCACGTAATCGCAAACAATGGAAACGCATTTTGACAGATTCTACAGGTTGGAATAATCCAAAGAATTGTGAATTGTGGCGCAGTGAGTGGGCGAAGGAATGCAATCTCCATCTGCCAAAAGAAAAGCGGATTGACCACCGCTCTTTTGCAAGGCAGGGCAAAGTGGAGATTCCTACCATCCACGAGGGCACAGATGCAAGAATGATAGACCAGCGATTCCAAGAAGGAAAAGGCACAGTTGCTTCTTGGAAAGTTGAGAAGAACCAGACAATCAAAAGGCAAAACAGCCTGTTGCAGAAATTACAGGACGCATTTGTGAATGTAACTGCATGGCTGAAACAATGGAAGGAGGATTTAGATGACATTAGACGAGAGCAAAGTAGTTATTCCCATGATGGAAGAAATGATTCATCAGATCGAGGAACAGCAGGATTTACTAGACGAGGTATATCAGGAACTGAAAAGCAGTCAGGAGAATTCAAGCAGCTACCAGAACCAGATTCAAGGATTGATCGAATCAAACAACGAATTACTGCAATTACTGGAAGAATCCGTAGGTACAGAAGAAATGCAGGACTTGTTGGAGAAACAGGACAGACGCATTCAGGAACTGGAGACAGAGAATCAGCAATGGAGAGAATTGTCGGAGAGACTGAACAACGAGAACAGTTTATTGCAGACACAGAACGAGACATTGCTGAAATTGGTACGAGAATAGAGAAAGCGAGGGAAACCAATGAAAGATTTAGAAAACTTACAACCAGAAGAACAGGTACTGGAACTACTGGATATACTGGAAAATCAGCAGACGGAGCTGGAAGAAAAGGACAAGACGATTCAAGAACAGAAAGCACAAGTGACAGAATTACTCGACTTAAACGAGAGGCTGAACAACGAGAACAGCGAAGAGAACGTGCAAGCATTAAAGAGCGACTTGAAGCGAACAAAAGAATTGTTGCAGAACGAGAAGAAGCAGCACCAAGCAGACATCGAGGACATTCAAGATAGGCTGACACAGGCATTGTCAGATAAGGAATATGCAGAAACGCATCAAAAGGTGGTTTCTCATAATGTGGAAGTACGAGTGCCTTATGAAAAATGCCATAAATGTGATATGACAGCATTACAGAAGTCGAAGGCAGATTATGACAGAGCATGGAAACATTTGAATGGAGAATTCAAGGCAAAGGTGATGGTATTTGAAAGTGCGTTTGTTGGGTTTGTAGCTTATGCTCTTCTTGTTACTGTATTTATAGCAATTCGAACACAGAGTTTTGTAGATGATGTGGTGATATTCTTTCAGACAATATGGGAAGGAATCTTGGATGCATCAAATGGGATTCTTTATATTGGCAAGCAAGTTGCAACATTAAGCGAAAGAATCTCCATTGTTACTGCTTCTGGCATATTGTACTGGGGTCTATTGATTGGAATGATTGTAATTTTAGTGGTAGGAATATTTGCAATTATCTGGTTTGCAATTCAATGGATTAGTAGTGTTTATAAGAAATACTGCTGGGATGGAATTAGCGTAATGGTTGCTATTATGAGTACAGCATTTGTTATCTTCTTTGGCGATTGGATGAAACAACTTGTGTCGGTAAATCAGGTGGTTCTGTTTTTATTATCGCAAGGTATTTATATGATTATCCGCTGGTATGTAAAGGGATGCAGGGAGAATCGAGG
Source organism: Lachnospiraceae bacterium (assembly GCA_035271185.1). GTDB lineage: Bacteria > Bacillota > Clostridia > Lachnospirales > Lachnospiraceae > Acetatifactor. The sequence continues at coordinate 2,471 of DATERV010000091.1, forward strand.
ACATTAGAATATATTAGTTATGGTTAGAAAATCCGTAGGGTAATTAAGACGTTACCTTACGGATTATTACTTTTATCAGAAGCAATATACACACACAGACATCGGAATAAATGATTGAAATACTGATTTCGTTTTTTAGTATAAAGGCGATGACAAATCCTATCATCAAAACAGATACGGAATATAATTTTTCCTTTTTTCGCATGGATTTAGTAAGCTCGTATTTGGATGTATCAGTAGGTGCAAAAAGCATACATACCAGAATACAGAATAAGCAGGCAATGAGTGCGCCCATTACATGATATGAAGTATATTTCAGGATGAGCCAGTTGGAAATACCCAGAAGACAGCTACTTAGTATACAAGAAAATTGTGTAGGTGCATGCAATCCACCAGAATGATGACGCAAAACAGAAAAAGCAGCAATCCAACAGCTGGTTTCCAGCAGCGTATTTGTAAGTAATCCCCAAACAAACAGGATAAGAATAGTAAAGACAGTATTTAGAAAACATTCTAATCCATAGATGTATACTTCAATCTGATCGGATTCAGGTTCTGTATTTGAAGCAGAAACCAGAAAATATGCGATTTTTTTTGAAAGTGTCGTTATCATTTGTAATCCTCCAGTCTATTATAGGTAGTGTCAAATCTTGTGGAATATGCAGTAAATGCAGCTATGACACTTTTCATATAGGAACGACCAATCTGTGTTGTCATGTGATTGGATAACACAATGGTAGAACCGGTTACTTTATAGATATGTGCCATATTTACGATACATGATTTGTGGATACGTATAAAATCCTGTGGTAAATATTCTAGGATATTGTTTAAAGTGGTATATTGGCAATAGTGTTCTGAAACTGTCAGTATGTCAATGTAATGGACACTGCTGGAAAAAGACAGAATAGCTTTGTAGGGAATACTGATGATTTCTTGCTTGTTTCTGTATAAATAAGTACTCCCAGACAAATCTTTTGCAATTTCATCCAGACATAAAAATAAAGGTTCTTCTTTTACCGGTTTTAAAAGATAATTCATTGCATGTACTTCATATCCATGAAATACATATTCACGAAACGCAGTTAGAAAGATAATCGAACCCTGATATCCTTCCTTTCGCAATTTATTCGCCACATCCAGACCATTCATTTCTTTCATCTGTATATCAAGAAAAAATACAGAAAACGACTGATAAGTACTCTTACAATTTTCTCCAAAAAAATCTTCACCAGAGCTATATTCTGAAATTTCCAACTCATATTTTGATTGCAAACTCCATTTAGATATAATTGATTTTAGGTGTTCAGCTTCTATTGGCTGATCTTCAAGAATTGCAATCGT
>DATERV010000092.1:0-12229 GCA_035271185.1 Lachnospiraceae bacterium
CATTATGGACTTCTTTCCGCGAAGCAATATTTTCATGTTTTTCGCTCAATGAGTTTTGTACCCATGTGTGCTAAGACCCTTGATATATAAGGGTTTTCAGCTCGCTTAATCTTTTACCCTTGACATCAAGACAACAGTCTCAACGTGTGTCGTATTCTTTGTTGGAACACATATTTTCTATGTCGTCCTCGTAAAAAGAACACATTTCATCGTTATTTAACAAGTCGTCATGAGTGTTCATAATCGTTCATTCCTTCCTGTTAAGTTGCAGGTTTACTGCTCATTTCTTGCTCTTTTGTTCTAACATTTTAATGCTGTCCAAGTAATCTTCTTCCACGCTGCTAAGCGTTCTTGCCTTGTACTTCTTATACTCTGCTTGTGCTTTATCCATTGCCTGAATGTGGCTTACTGTTCCATTTCCAGTCAAAAGATTCTCACCTGTAGATGTTAAGATACCGTCCAAATGCTTCGCCCAATCTTCCATTGTCATTGGGATTTCTCTTTCTGCCTGTCTTTCAGCAAAATCTAAATACCCAGATACAAGCTGTCCCATTGCTCGAAGTTCTTTCTCGTCCAGATAGTTCTTTGCAATCTTAGCTTCACGAAGCGTTGGCTGTTCTCCTGAAAATGACATCAATCCCATGAAATCTTTCTCTGCATCTGCTCGGTGATAAATCACTTCCGCAGCAGTTTCTCCCGATACTGCATAATGAATCTTGTTCTGTACTCTCTTAAAAAATAAAACTGATACTTCTGCTTTCGGGTCATAATCAACACTGGTTGCATAGATTTCCAATACCTGACGATAAAATACTTTTTTAGAAGCTCGGATATCGCGGATTCTTTCAAGTAATTCTTTGAAATATCCACCCCCGCCAAGTTCTTTCAAGCGGTCATCATCCATTGCAAAACCTTTTTTGATATATTCCTTTAGGATATTTGTTGCCCAGATACGGAACTGTACTCCACGCTGTGACTTTACTCGATATCCAACAGAAATTACAACATCCAGATTATAATAATCCACTTGATATGTTTTCCCATCTGCGGCAGTTGTTGCAAAATTTGCAACAACTGAATATTGAACTAATTCTCCTTCATCAAAAATATGTTTTATATGCTTTGAAATTGTAGATTTATCTCTTTGAAACAAATTTGCCATCTGATCTAGCGATAACCAAACATTCTCATTCTGCATATTAACATCTATCTTTGTCAGACCATCTTCCGTCTGATATATAAGAATTTCTCCATAGTTCTCCAATACATCATCTCCAATCTGTTTGTGATTGATAATTTCAGTTATTAAGAATTTCGTTATAACTGAAATCATTTGTTTCTCTATCCCGCCTGCTTATGCAAGTTCTTATACCGATTCTTGGCATCAGGCACATTACGGTTATCCATTCCCTTAAGCACGAATGTCAGCTTATATGGATCAACCGTTCCATCATCATAAGTCTCGCCTACAATAATCTTCTCCACAATGCTTTCAAATACAAATCTGTCAAAGTGATCCATGATGTTTGCATCTGATAACTGGGAACGAATTTCCTTCATACGCTTTGTGATTGAATTCTGCGTTGTAGTGTTCTCTGAAAACATCAATTTTTCAGATTCAGCTTTCGCGAGTTTCTTACACAAATCCTCGTATTTCTCATCATAGGCTTCCTTCGTTATTTTATCATCCAGCATCAGATCGGTCAATTTCTTTCGGCGGTTCTCAAGGGTATATATTTCCTTTTCAATTCGCTTTAACTTGTCTACACTTCCGTCTGTGGAAAATGCTTCTTCCACCGATGCCAGAACTGATTCTAAGACATCATCAAAGTTCTCTGCAAGAAGTCCAAACATCTCCACGAAAGCATTTTCAATAATGGCTTCATCAATGGATTTGCTTTGAGGACAATTCTCAATTCCTTTATTCGATGCTGTTCTGCATTTCCAGACTGGTTTCTTATGCTGTGTGTCCTGATTGTGGGAACGTCTGGTAAGATTCGTTCCACAGAATCCACACTGACACATACTGCTGAAAGCAAATTTCCTAGTGAACTTGGTTCGTGTACCATCTACTACATTCGGATTCTTCTTGTATCTGCTCTGGCAGATTTCCTGTGCCTTATCCCATACTTCTCTTGAAACAATCGCTTCGTGGTGGTCTTTAATATAGAATCTGTCTTCCTCACCACGATTATCCAGTCTTCGCTTCGAAATCGGATCAACTGTATAAGTTTTGCCCTGTAACAAATCGCCCTTATACTTCTCATTCTTAATGATTCCCCGAACACCGCTGTCCGTCCATTTGACCTCGCCTTTCTTATTAACCTTGCCAAGTGCTGTAAGTTCCTTCGCAATGGTGTAAGCTCCATATCCTTCGATATAGCGGTCAAAGATAAAACGCACTGTTTCCGCTTCTACCTCATTAACAGTAATGCTCTTATCCTCTTGATGATAATCATAACCAAGACAGCCATTGAATCCCATCATCTCGCCACGTCGCATTTTCATCTTAACACCAATCTTCACATTCTGAGATAAAGATTCCACCTCATTCTGTGCGAGTGTTGCAAGAAGTGCCAACTGCATCTCGCTTTCCATTGTGGAAGTGTTGATATTCTCTTTTTCAAAGATAATCGTCACACCTCTGTCTTTAAGCATTCTTACATATTGGAGCGTATCCACCAGATTTCGTGAGAATCGTGAAACTGATTTTGTCATAACAACATCAATCATTCCATTCATACAATCCTCAATCATCTTAAGGAAGTTATCACGTTTCTTGGTCTTAGTACCTGTGATTCCTTCGTCAGCATAGATACCGACCATGACCCATTCCTTATTCTGTGAAATCTTATCCTGATAATACTGCTTCTGCGACTGGAAACTCTGCAATTGTTCCTCTCCATCCGTGCTGACACGGACATAAGCCGCAACTCTCATTCTTGTTACCTGTAATGGCATTCCTACCATTCTTACATCTCTGACAATCGGACCATCCGATGCCTGTATTACTTCTACCTCTGCCATATGCATTCCTCCTTCTGTCACCGACTGACTATACATCGAAAATAAAATGTTAACGAATGTACGGACGGTAACTAATTCGATCAATTCTCTATCTCAATTTCTACGCCGTCATAAAGCTGACTTTGTTGTAGGACTTCATAATAATCTGCTTCGCTCTGCTGTACTCGTCTTCCGATATCAACTGTCTGCTGTATATCCATCCAAGGACTGAGAGCTTCTTTGCTAATTCAAGTTCCTTCGTCATGTGAATCCCCTCCTTCTCCTAAATTCTTCCTATCACCTTCCTTCATCCACAGATAATTCCGTGTTATTCCGTGAAAATGTGACTTTCAAGCAAGAAATAATTTTGGTTTTTGACGTATCCCCAGTCTGGATTCTTTAGCACCAGTTCTTATATTACGAACCTGCCTGTGGGCCTCTCCTTCGCGAGATCCTCTCCCACCCTTGACGGAAGTGTCTTTTGTCATAAGGATTGCCCCTTGTGGGAGGATTCCTTATGACTTCTTCGCTCCGCTTAAATCTCTTTAAGCATCGTGGCAAAGCTGTTGACTGTGGATACAACCTATTCAATTGTCAATGTTCAAATGTTGCTCTTGAAACTCTCCAAAGTTCTTATAGAACATCAGTTTGTTTCGTGTTATAATTCTTGTAGCCGTATTGCTTGATATTTGTTGCTGTATGGCTACGTTTTGTAAGATTATTGTAGTAAAATATAGAGAATAAAATAATTGACGGTCACTTGACCAAGACTTGACATAAAACTTTCCAAAGGAAAAAGAGCCAAAAAAACAGATAAGATGGATAGATAGCTTGATAAATCCATTCTTGAAAGGAGCACACAGATGAGAAACAGACTGACCTTCGCCAATGTGATTGGTGTATTACTGGAAAATAAAAAGAAGACCTACCCACAGCATCAACTTGTCCGCAATCTGTTCTCTGCGTATCTGGATGACACTTTGGAAGGCTCTGACTTATTAGTAGATGACAATATCCAATACAGTCGCTGGTGCAATGGCACTCGCCCGATTTCTATGGATATCATTAAGACTTATGAAGATGAAGAATGGAAAATCATGAAAAATGATTTCAAATATAAGATTATTCCAAACCTGTTGAACGAATCACAGGCTAGAATCCAGATGGAAGAGCTAATAACAGACAGTGTGAAAACAATTGGACAAGGAATGGCAGATGCACTCATTAGTGAGTGTGATAATGCAGCCTTCTTTTGTTCTGTAGTAAGATATGCAATTCTAAACGACCACAGCACAGGAGCACTCTATTCTCCTGATTTATCCGAGGTTATCCTTGGAAATAAACTTCCATCCTGTAATCAGGCATTCATTGGGCGTAAAGACGAAATCAAATCCATCTCATCCCATCTATCCAATCAATCTGTATTATTTGTCACAGGTATGGCAGGCATTGGAAAAAGCGAAGTTGCCAAAGCCTATGCACAGAATTACCGTAAGAAATACACCAACATTATTTATTTGTATTACACTGGGGATTTAAGAAAAGATATTGCAAATCTTACATTTACAGATGATTCTGTAGAAATGAACGAAGATGTACGATTTGAGAACCACTATAAAGTGATACGGAAGCTCCACACGGATACTCTGCTTATTCTTGATAACTTCAATGTGCTTCCAAAGGACGAGCCTTTTCTAAAGGAACTCATGAAGAATGATATGCAGATACTGATTACCAGCAGATGCAAATTAAAGAATTACGATTTCATAGAAGTAAAAGAATTGGATAAAGAAACAGAACTGACAGACCTATTCTATAAGCATTGCCTTTCAGCAAAGAATGATCCAGAAAGTGTCGCTGCCATCATAGAAGAAGTGAATGGACATACCCTGACTGTCTGTATGGCTGCTCTTACCCTTGAAGCAAGTGGAATAGAACCAGCAGAATTATTACAGGAACTACGTTCCTGTGGTATCGGACAGAATAACGAAGAAATCGAAGTATTCAAGGATGATGAATTCTCCTATGCCAGTATGATTGGACATCTTCGAAAACTGATGAAGCTCAATGGATTAAATACAGATAGTATCGATATTCTCCGTAACCTCTCGCTCCTTCCAGTATCAGGAGTTCCCAAAAGTGCGTTCAAACAATGGTTAGAACTGGATTCACTAAAAGGTGTAAACGAACTGATACGTTATGGCATTATCAGTGAAGATACAGAAAATAAGACCATTGCTCTACATCCATTGATTCAGGAAGTTGTAATCACTGAGACAATCCCAACTGTATCCGACTGCCATGTAATGCTGAACCATCTACATCTAATATGCCTTGCTCATGGACTAGATGTAAAGAAACCATTGACTGTTATGGAATGTTTGAAAAGCATTAACAAACACATCATCATAGATAATAAGGCGTACTGTCTGCTATTCTTGCAGGATATGTACCCATACTTTGATAAGTACTTAGCAACAGATTATCTCCCTGAACTGGTAGAACGTATAGAATACGTAATGAATCTTATGAGTAATTCAGAAAATCCAGAGGAATCAGGTCTGCTTTCTGCCTGTGATAAAGCATTGTTATTAGATTACAAAGCACAGCTCCTGTTCCCTCGTAAGGAGTATGATAATGCTATCAAGAAGTATAAGAAATCCATCACTCTAATGGAGAATTATCATAAAGAGAATGTCGCTGATTCTCGCTCTGCAAGCTTGTTATCAAACCTTCATAACAATCTATCCACTGCTTACCTGTTCCGAAAGAAGCATGAAGAAGCTGTAACTGAACTAAAAACTGCCTTCTCTATCCGTAGTGAGTATGCCAACCTTGGATTGATAGAAAGTAACGATACCCTACAACAGACATTAACTCTCGCAAATATGCTAGTGCAAAACAACGAATTCGATTCTGCTCTGGAAGTCCTTGATTTCTGTGAATCCACCATTGTTGAAGTCATGGGTACAAATAACCTCGACTACGGTATGTGTGAACTCTACCGTGGTGTCATTGCCTATACTCGTTCTCAGCCACAAATCGCAGAACTGCACCTGCTTAACGCAGATGCTGTCTTTCGTGATGTTATGAATGAGAGCCCTGATAATGATTATTCTAAGAGTACTGCTCGCTTTTTGTATAACTTATATATGAGATGGAGTAAGCCTCAGCTTGCAGAAACTTATAGACAACAGCTTCTAGGTGGCAATGTATTTGATAATCATAATAATCTTTCGCAGTAAAAACATACGGATATCCATCACTTTCGATGCATATCCGTATATTTTTATCATTTAATTCTTTTCCCCACTACTACAAATCTCCCATCCTCCGTATGATACGAACAACAGGATAAGGTAATAAATTCATCTCCCAACTCAGCGCTCACTCCTGTATCATATAAAGACATGGATTTAATATTTTTATACCAGTCGTCAAACGCTTCTTCTGTATCTGCTTGAAAGAATTGGTAATACTTAAACACCTCATCTGTGTTCATATAAACCTGGGAATAAAATACTACAATCAGTTCATATTCCCGCTTTTCATACAGGCTGTCAAAACAAATAATAGAATGATCTCTTCCATAGCTTTCTTCTGCATATTTCTTTAGTCCACCGAACATCATCCCTGATTTCATAGTATGACCATGTATGATTAGATTTGTGCTTGGCTTTGTTCCATCTGCATATTGATGTTCTGCTGTTCCCACGCCAACCACTGAATCTGTATCCATAATCAGACAGCCATTATTATTTGCTTCCTTGTTGAAGTCATATGCAAGGTAATAATCCTCGTCTTCCATCGTCTGCATGACTGGGTAATCAATGACTGTATCTTCAATACGAAGCCAGCCTACGATATCAGGATTCTGCTCATAAAGTGCTGCATATTCTGGCAACATACTGATTTCGTTTCCATCAGTATCCGCATATTGAGAACAATCCTCAAGTATCTCCTGGAAGACAGTAGCAATACCCGCTGTCGGCATTCTGAATTCCTTTTCAAGGTTTTGGGAAATATTTTCTTCCTTTGTCTGCTTTATTTCTTTTTCCTGTGCATGATGCCTATAATCTGCATTCAGTCTAACGATAACCGTTACAACAATGGCAACAACACATACTGCCAGAATACATCCCGATATTGCCTGTATTCTTCTATATCTTTTCCTGATTTGTCTCTTTTTACCAAGAGAAAGGTCCACCGGACCTTTCCTTGGCACACTTTGGCGACGAAGACGGGTGACCGAAGCCACCCGTCTGTTGTTTCTTTTATTTGCCATTCCATTTCCTCCGCAAGAGATTATCTAGCTGTCTTTTTCTTTTTACCAAAATAGACAACACCTGCTCCACTTATAATTGCAATGACGAAAAGCCATGCAATCGGAGTAGAATCTCCAGTTTTTGGAACCTCATCCTTATCGGATGGAGTTGTTGTTTCCTGTGTTGTATCCTCTGTAGAAGCTTGCTTTATCACAAATGTTGTTTCTGCACTTTCATCATTGTACTGGAATCTCACTTTATGAGTTCCAACACTTAATGTATTCAGATATGCTGCTTTGAACGTCAAGATGGTACTTCCAGATTTCAATGTATAATTTGCTGCATCTACAAGTTTGTCATCCACATAGATTCCAGTTAATTTATCGAGTGTACCATCGCATGTAATCGTTAAAGTTCCATCAGTACTTAACTCGTGTGTCCCACCTGCTCCTGTTGTAATTATATATGTTGGAGCTGGTGGATTTGGTGCTGGCGGTGTTGGGTCTGATGGTTTATTCTTATAAGTTGCTGTCACTTCCACTGCATTTGCTGGCATTGTAAATGTTGTTTCAGCACTGGTTGCACTTGCAAGGGTTACCCCTCCGCTTACTACTGTCCACTTATCAAATTCCTGTCCACTTGGGGCTGCATCTGCTGTGATAGTTACAGTTGCACCCGTTGCATAACTTCCATCACCTGTTCCGTTATTTACCGTTACTGCATAGGTACTTGGAGTTGGTGCAGGTATCTCTATGACATAGATTGCACTTACCACACTACTGGTCTGCATACCCGCCTTTACAGCAATTGCTTTAATGGTTGTTGATATACTTTCTCCTGCTGTTCCTGTTACTGAAATCGCTCCGCTATATACATTACCGCCTGTTGTTGGTGTTGTTCCATCTGTTGTGTAATAGATGGTCGCCCCATCAGTAGATGAAGATAGTGCAACAGACTGATTCTCGGTATAAGTACCTGCCGCTGGCGCAAATGTTGGTGCACCTACGATTCCTGCCGCACTGATTGTTACAGTAATCGTCGTGGTAAGTGGTACATTATTTTGATCTATATTAGAAGGACAGATTACTGCACCGTTCAGTGTGACTGTCTGCTCTGTTAATAACTCTGGACTATAGCTTCCACTATTTGGTGCAGTTGTATCCCATGCAACTGTGGCTGTTGTTTCTGTATTTCCTTCTGTTACGATTGCAACATTTGCTGGAAGTCCCATAGCTGCATAGGTTGTTCCGTTCGCTACTGTAATTCCTGACGGTGCAGTAATACTTATGAGCTTTGCCATATCCGTTGCAGGAAATTCATAAGTCACAGTTACGGTTCCATTATCATTCTTTGTAACACTTGTTGCATTCTCTCCCTTTACTGTTGCTGCTACCTCTGATGCAAACTCATAATCATCTGCTGTTGTAAGAGTAACGCTCGCTGTATATGTGGTATTATAACCTGCTGTGGTAACATTTGGTGTCCATGTTACTGTAGGTGTTGTGCTTGATATTCCCGTTGTTGCACAAGCTGCTTTTGTATCAAATGTTGCGTCAACCATTGGTGCGATAATACCTGTTACTTCTACAGAATTGATTGTTGTTACTGTAGCCTGTGTTGCCATCTTGGCTGTTGTAATTCTATTTTCATCTGTTGATTCTATCCATACCTTGCAGTTATTGAAATTATCTAATTTATCTTCTGCATTACTACCCATCTGAATATCGCTTGCATTGATGGTCTTATCATCAGAATTAATTTCCAATGCATACACGCCAGTACTGTTCTGTACCATAAGGTATTTATTATTGGCATTTGTAACCTTTACTTGCGTACCACTTGGATTGATGACTGCACTATCTATTCCAGTAGTATATGTATATCGCAGTGTGTAGGTATTCTCTGTCATATCACTGTTTGCTATATATCCTGTAGATGATGCTGCTTCCGCAGCAGATGCAAAGATGTCAGATGACAGATTCAAATTAAAAGCGGGCACTACCGAAACATGCGTGCCGCCGACACGGATGGTGTCCACAATGTCGCCCGGAAAAGCCACGAGCGCATTGATACTATAATAATCGTACGGCGAGCGCAGCCAGAAAACATTTGTCTGAAATTCGTTGCCATTAATCAACTTTTTTACATCAATAGCAATATTGTTACTGCTTCCAACATAAATTGTAGTTACGTTTTCTCCATAAGAGTTTTCATTCAGTGAATTCGGCAGATATAATTTCTTATCCGCTACTGATATAGAAGTATTACCACCATTTACATCTGGTTCATTTGTTGAAACTGTAACATCTGCCATCTTACCTGTTTCTCCTGCAGAGAAATAGGTTGTGCTTAAATATCCATTACTATCTGTCGTTAGATTTTTAACAAAATTGCTATTTGAATATTCACTAGTACCACCATATTCAGCTTGTGCAAACGCACTGGTTGAAAGAAGTGCAAGGTTATCTCCATCTGTTCCGCAGATTGCCCAAAGTCTATCATCTGCTCCAAATTTGATTTTACCTATTGTTGTGCTTGAACTGGAAAGATTATATCCTTTCAATCCTGTTGCATCTGTCCAATATCCAGATGTAGGTGCCTCATTTTCTGCTGCCTGTACCGTTGCAAGCGTTCCTGTCATTCCTGGGAATAAGGACATTACTATTGCTGCTGCAAGCAGTATCGCACTTCCTTTTTTAAGCCATTTTTTCTTCATGTTCTTTTTCTCCTCCATTTCTTGAAAACACAAGATTATCGTATATGTGTTTTCTTAAGTGCCATGTATCTCCATGCTTCAAGTGTCCGTTATAGCTTCTGACACTTCTTATTATTTCTTCAAAGCTTACCTGATTCTTAGCATATCTCTCCCTAAAGTTTTTCATCCTCTTCTTAAATCTCTTCTTGTTAGAGGTTCGTAGTCTTCGTATGACTTTGCCTGTATCCGTCAGATACAGATGCCATCCGAGAAAATCAACGCCTTGTGATATAGGAAAAATCTGCGTCTTTTCATTAAATTCAATTTTATCCTCTGCCACCAGTTCCTTCATCTGCTTTAAGCATTCCTGTAGTTCCTTCTTACTTGGACTTAACAGTACCCCATCATCCATATACCTGACATAATGCTTGATTCTAAGCTTTTCTTTAATCAATCTGTCTAATCTATCCAAATAGTACAGGGCAAACCACTGACTGGACTGATTTCCCATTGGCAGTCCCCTTCCTTCTGTATAAGAAAAACTGTCGATGATGTGATACAGCAGATTCTTCACCTCTTCATCTGGGAAATTGGCAAGTTTCTTTTTCAATATCTCATGGTCGATACTATTAAAGTATTTCCTGATATCAAATTTCAGAATATATCCATTGGCACCATATTTCCTATAATGCTCTCGCATGAACTTCTCCAGCCTGTCCAGTACAAAATGTGTTCCTTTTCCTTCTCTGCATGCCGCATTGTCATAAATCAGTCTCGGTTCGAGATAAGGCATCAGTACATTGTCACATAACAAATGCTGAAACACTCTGTCCGAAAAGGAAAGTGCCTGTATTTCCCTTTCCTTTGGATCGTATATCATAAACTTATGATATCCACCAATCTGGTATCGATGGAACTCAAGTCTCTGACATAGCCACCATAACTGCATATGCAGGTTCGTCTCATACCTGATTACCTCAGTCTTTCTATGTTTACCTTTTGCAGTCTGTCTGTATGCCTGATAGACATTGGAAAAATCCATTAACTGCTGGTACATCTCTATAAGAATCACCACCTTTATCCTTTTATATGCTGTCAGGGTAACATTACCACCGAGAGAAAACAGTTTCCTGCGTCCTATCTTCTGACAGCATGTGTTTTTCATCTACTGTAAATGCAGTATCAGAAAGGAATTGAATTCCTTCGCCTTAAGGTATATCCCTCTCTACATTTTATTAAAACTGTAAGAAAAGGAAACTGGACTTCCTACATAGGAATAATCTTCTGACATTAAGGCCATGCGGGCACTACCGAAACATTATTGTTGTTGACATTGTTGTTGTTCACATTGTTGCCCGGATAAGCCACGAGCGCATTGTTACTATTATTATTGTTCGGCGAGCGCAGCCAGAAAAGAATTACAATTCAATCCCTATATGTATCCACAGCTTATAAGCTGCTTCTTAAGAAGATTTCTCTTCTACATACCTTTTATTGTCGCTTTTTACCCATGCACCAAGCAGATTCTGACAGTCATATAATGCCTTGGTAATCTGTTCATACTGCTTTGGCAGAATACACTGTTGTTCCATTGATACCTGTGCAATAAAAGCCAAAAGTTTAATATTCGTAAAGGCTTTCTGCTGATAATCTCTTCTCTGCTCCTGCCTTGCCTTTATTACTGTTCCTGCCCTGTCAGTTACCCTGATTTCATTGGCAGTCAGTAGTGATTCTATAATTACAATGGAATAATTCTGCAATCGGCTGACAAGAGTGTATCTGAATTTCTTAGGAGACTTATCTGTCACTGTCAGTACATAATTGCATAGTTCCTTCGCCTTGGTAATTACGGATAATTCTGATGTATTAGCCATCGGTAACCTCCGCTCTCCCAGTTGCTCTGATTCCTCCATAACGAAAAAGAACACCTTTTCGACATGCATAAATGCATATCAAAAAAGTGTTCTTTATACTATCTGCCATATAAAAGGTTCCAAAAATAGACGCAGAATTAGATGCTGTTCTGCTGTTCTGCTGTTCTGCTGTTCTGCTGTTCTGCTGTTCGCAATTATACTTTGCATCATCATTTTTTGCAACTCCTTTTATACAAATTTCCATTAAAATCATAGCACAAAGGTACTCTTTTTGCAATAAAATTTTCTGCTATCTGCCTGGTCCTTTTCGTCTTACGGGTGTGACAATCTGTTTCTCCTGTGATTCTATCTGTTCCTGTATATTTCTCTGATTCTTGGATGGATGCTCT
>DATERV010000093.1:0-23791 GCA_035271185.1 Lachnospiraceae bacterium
ACAGTAGTCAAGTAAATTAAAAACGTGTTATGATTAAAAAATGAAAATTTGGATATTGTGTGTTGGAAAAATAAAAGAAAAATTTTATAGAGAAGCATTGGCTGAATATGAAAAACGCTTATCACGTTATTGCAAATTGGAATTAATAGAGGTTTCTGACGAGAAAACTCCTGATAACGCGAGCAATGCTTTAGAGGAACAAATCAAAAAAAAGGAAGCAGAAAAAATTCTACTGCGGCTAAAGGAAGATGCTTATGTCATTACACTGGAAATTAATGGAGGTAGAATGGATTCCGTTTCTTTCTCGCAGTTAGTACAAAAAGCATCAGTGAAAGGAAAAGGGAATATTGTTTTCATAATTGGTGGTTCCTTAGGTTTACATGAAAGTGTAAGTAAAGTTGCAGATTGTAAAGTGAGTTTTTCAGACATGACCTTTCCACATCAATTGATGAGAGTCATATTGTGTGAACAGATTTATAGAGCATATCGAATCATAAATGGAGAGCCGTATCACAAATAAGGGAGGATAGTGTGAAAATTAAGAAGCAATTTTCACACTGAATTCGGCAGAATGGAGATTATTATGTATAACGATATTTTGAGTATAGGACCTATTACAGTACATGGTTATGGGTTGATGATAGCAATTGGAGTGTTAAGTGCGTTGTTTGTAGGGGAAGCAAGAGCGAAAAAGAGGAATATGAATTCTGATATTCTGTATCCCATGACCTTTTTATGTGTCGTATTTGGTTTTGCCAGTGCAAAACTTCTATTTTGTATTGTGGAATTTAAAGATTTTTTTAATAATCCAATCAGCGTATTATCAGGTAATGGTTTTGTAGTGTATGGTGGGATTATGGGAGGCGCATTAACAGCCTATATTATCTGCAGGATTAAGAAATTGAAATTTGTAGAATATTTTGATCTCATGCTTCCCAGTGTTGCTTTGGCACAGGGTTTTGGACGGATTGGCTGTTTCCTGGCAGGCTGTTGTTATGGCCGTGAAACAGATAGCCGCATCGGTATTATGTTTACTCATTCAAACTTTGCCCCAAACGGCATAAAACTACTTCCCACCCAGCTTATTTCCAGTGGGGGAATGTTTATCATTGCTGTAGTTTTGTTCATATATGCAAGAAAAGAAAGAAGAGCTGGAAAGGTTGGCGCACTTTATCTGATTTTATACAGTATCGGTAGATTTCTTGTAGAATTCTTACGTAATGATTACAGGGGAGAGGTTGGTTTTCTATCCACATCTCAGTTTATTTCATTATTTATTCTTATATTTGGCATCATTATCTTTATTGGTAAAAAAAGGAGTCAGGAAGAGTAATGGCATTTGTGGAGTTTCAAAGTGTGAGTAAAAAATATCAATCAGGTGAAGTAGAGATCCTGGCGCTGCATGATGTGAACTTTAAAATTGAAAGAGGAGAATTTTGTGTTATTGTTGGAGCATCCGGTGCAGGAAAGACAACCATTCTAAATATACTGGGAGGTATGGACAGTCTCACAAGCGGTAAGGTTATTTTAGATGGAGAGGAAGTATCCCAATATAATAAAAGGCAACTAACCGGTTACAGGCGTTTTGATGTGGGATTTGTTTTTCAGTTTTATAATTTGGTACAAAATCTGACAGCCTTGGAAAATGTGGAACTGGCTTCTCAAATCTGCAGAGAACCACTGGATACAAAAAGGATACTCTCTGAAGTAGGATTAGAGGAACGTATGAGCAATTTTCCGGCCCAGCTATCCGGTGGAGAGCAACAGAGAGTAGCAATCGCGAGAGCATTGGCCAAGAATCCAAAGATTCTCTTATGTGACGAACCAACCGGTGCTCTGGATTATAACACCGGAAAAGCAGTATTGAAATTATTGCAGGATACTTGTAGAAATAAATTGAAAACAGTAGTTGTGATTACCCATAATCAGGCTTTGACTGCTATAGCTGACAGAGTGATTACTGTAAAAAATGGTACAATACAAAGTATGGTAATCAATCAAAATATTGTTAGGGTTGAAGATATAGAATGGTAAAAGACAGAAGGTTTGCAATATGAAGTCCATGATAAAAAGAACTACTATACGTGAAATCAAACATAGCTTTGGGCGATATTTTGCAATTTTAGCAATTGTAGCACTGGGTGTAGGCTTTTTTGCCGGTCTGAAGGTGACAAAAAAAGCGATGACTGTATCAGCCAATCAGTATTTATCAGAAGGACAGCTTTATGATCTTCGGCTATTATCAACCTTGGGATTTGAAAATCAGGATGTGGAAGCCTTGAAGGAAAAAGATGATGTTCGTTCTGTGGAAGGTGCTGTTTTTGCTGATATTATTATTGTTCATGATAAAGGGAATGACACAGTCATCAAAGCACATTCCCTGACAGAAAATATCAATCAGGTAGTACTTGTATCAGGCAGAATGCCGAAACAGCCTGATGAATGTGTTGTGGATTCCAATTTGTTTAAAGAAGACGCAATCGGAACCACCATTACCTTATCTCAGAGTAATAGTGAAGAGGATTTAGAAAACTTTTCTTTTCATAACTACAAAATAACAGGTATTGTACAATCACCCTATTATGTGCAGTTTGAAAGAGGAAATACATCCATTGGCAATGGCATGATAAGTGGCTTTATCTATTTGCTACGGGATGGATTTCAAATGGATTACAATACTGAAATTTATGTAAAGTTCAACGAAGATTTTCCTATTTATTCTGATGCATACAAGGAATATATAGAGGATCGGGAAGAGACCTGGAAAACTTATTGTGAAGAACAGGCAGAAAGAAGATATCAATCCATTCTACAGGATGCAAATGAGGAATATAGTGAAGCCGAAGCAAAGCTGGAGACTGAAAAAATAAAAGCATTGAAGGAACTCTCAGATGCAGAAAAGAAACTGCAGGATGCTGAAACTGAGATAAAAATCGGAGAAAAGCAGCTCTCGGATGCAGAAAAAGAAATTGCAGAAAACGATGCTGCTATTCAGTTAAAAGAAAAAGAACTTATCTCAGCACAGATAGCATTATCACAAAATCAGATTGATACGGGAAAATCAGCTATTGAAGATGCAAAAAAACAACTCAAAGCTGCAACTACTGTATTAGATCAAAAGAAAAAGGAAATAGAAGAAGCCAAAGTTAAGCTTGCAGATGGGAAGCAGGAATATGAAGAAGCAAATCAAGAATTTCAAAAACAAATAAAGGATGCGGAGAATCAATTATCTGATGCAAAGAAAGAGATTGAAAAATTACAAAAGCCGGATACTTATGTATTAGGCAGAGATACCAATGTTGGATATGTCTGCTTTGAGAATGATTCCAATATTGTAGATGGTATTGCCAATGTGTTTCCGGTGTTCTTTTTCCTGGTTGCTGCCCTAGTTTGTATGACTACGATGAATCGTATGGTAGATGAGCAAAGAACACAAATTGGTGTACTAAAAGCACTTGGTTACAGTGAATTTGTGATTATGAGTAAATACCTGTTTTATTCCGGAAGTGCAGCTGTATTGGGGGGTATTTCAGGATACTTTCTTGGCACTTACTTCTTCCCGCTGGTGATATGGAATACTTATGGCATTATGTATGATATGGGAAAATTTTCCTATGTGTTTGATTGTAAGCTCGCAATCATTTCGTTAGCTGTGGCCATATTATGTTCCATGGGCACGACATGGTTTTCCTGTCGATATGTATTACTGGAGGTTGCAGCCGGATTGATGAGACCCAAGGCACCAAAATCAGGAAAAAGAGTCTTTTTAGAATATGTTCCCTTCCTATGGAACAGATTGAAATTTTTACAGAAAGTGTCAGTCAGAAATATAGTAAGATATAAGAAACGCTTTTTTATGATGATATTGGGAATTAGTGGGTGCACAGCTTTATTGGTGACAGGATTTGGAATAAAGGATTCCATAGCAGATGTTGCTATGCAACAGTTTCAGGAAATAGAAGTATATGACATAAGTGTCACACTGCAGGATGGTATATATAACATGCAAGATACTGATTCAGATACTATCATAGATGCTTTGGATAGTCATCATAGCAATTATTTATTTGCACAGCAAAATACGATGGATCTTGTTTCGGATGGAAAAATCAAATCAGTAAATATTATTATGGTACAAAACCCTGATCAAGTAGGTTCCTTTCTTGATTTACATACAAGTAAAGGAGAGCCAATTACGTATCCAAAAGTAGGAGAAACGGTTATTTGCAACAAAATTGCAGATACTTTTCATTTAGAGATTGGGGATGAGATTATTCTAAGAACCAATACAATGAAAGAGCTGAAAGCAACAGTATCAGGTATCTGTGAAAATTATGTATATAACTATATTTATATCAGTCCTCTGACTTATCGGGATCAGATAGGGGAGCCTTCCTATAAAACGATCTATGTAACTCTGTCAGAAGAGGAAGATGCTCATGCAGTTGCTGCCAAGCTGATGAAGCAAGACCAGGTTACCGGCGCAACAGTGATATCTGATATGATGGAACGCTTTTCCAGCATGATGGATAGTCTGGACTATATAGTGCTGGTCGTGTTGTTCTGTGCTGCAGCCCTGGCCTTTATTGTGCTGTATAATTTGAATAATATCAATATTACGGAAAGAGTCAGAGAAATTGCTACCATTAAAGTATTGGGATTTTATAAAAAAGAAACAGCATCCTATGTATTCAGAGAAAATATGGTATTAACAGGGATTGGATGTGGTTTAGGTCTACTGCTTGGAAAGCTGCTGCATTCCTATGTCATGAATGAGATCAATATTGATGTAGTATCATTTGATATTCATATAAATGGGATTAGTTATTTATGTAGTATCGGCCTTACTTTTGCCTTTGCATGGATTGTAAACCGATTCATGTCCGGCAAACTGGACCGCATCAATATGGCTGAATCTTTAAAATCTGTTGATTAAACGATGAATTGGATTACTCACACGGCGCGCTCTCGCTTAATTAAAACGTAGCAGTACTAAGATTCTTTTTGAAGTGCAAAAGAATCAAGTACTGACGTTTTAACAAAGCCGTTTGAGTAATGCCAATTCATACAATTAAAATATATCTAGTAAAGATTACTACTATAAAGGAGAGGGAAAATGGATAAATATCTGAAATATATTTTGGAAGAGACAAAGAAAGTACTGGCGATACACAGTCCAACTGGCTATACAAAAGAAGCATCAGACTTTGTTTTGAAAGAATATAAAAAACTGGGATATGAACCGATACAAACAGTAAAGGGTGGTGTATTGGTTGAACTCCCCGGTAAAAATGATAAGGATGCTGTATTATTGGAAGCTCATATAGACACTTTGGGTGCTATGGTAGCTGAGATAAAAGGGAACGGATGCTTAAGGCTGACTCCATTAGGGGGACTGAACCCCAATAATGCAGAAGCTGAGAATTGTCGTATTATCACTCGTTTTGCCGGTGAATACGAAGGGACCTTTCAATTAGACAATGCTTCGATTCATGTAAACGGAGACTATAACAGTACAAAACGTGGCTATGATGCCATGGAAGTGGTAATAGATGAAAGAACCTCCTCCAAGGAAGAAACGGAAAAGTTAGGAATCATGGTAGGAGATATTGTAGCTTTTGACCCTCGCACTACGATAACGGATTCGGGCTATATAAAAAGTCGGTTTTTGGATGACAAATTAAGTGTTGGTATATTATTGGGATTTGCAAAATATTTAAAGGATCATGATATGATACCGGAGAGAAAAATTTATCAGCATATTACCGTCTTCGAGGAAGTGGGGCATGGTGCCTGCGGAACAGTACCGGATGGAGTGACAGAAATTTTGTCAGTTGATATGGGATGTGTAGGAGACGGATTAACCTGCAAAGAGCATCAGGTTTCTATTTGCGCTAAAGATAGTAATGGTCCCTATCATTATGATGTTGTTACGGGGTTAATCAAAGCAGCCAAGGACAAGAAATTGGATTATGCTGTGGACGTTTATCCTCATTATGGTTCTGATGCTGATGCAGCCCTGGAAGCAGGTTACGATGTTCGTCATGGATTAATTGGAGCAGGCGTATATGCTTCCCATGGATATGAAAGAAGTCATATTGATGGCATGAAGAACACATATGAACTGTTAAAAGCTTATCTTCTGTAAATAGGAGGAAAATTTCTATGAGAATGTACGATTTAATTGTAAAAAAAAGAAGTGGCCAGACTTTATCAAAAGAGGAGATTTCGTTTATGATAAAGGGGTACACAGAAGGCAGTATTCCTGATTATCAGATGTCTGCCATGATGATGGCTATTTACTTTAAAGGGATGAATGAAGAGGAAACATTGCAGTTAACCATTTCCATGGAAAAAAGCGGAGAATTATTGGATTTAAGTAGTATAGGCGGAATAAAGGTAGATAAGCATTCTACAGGGGGAGTGGGCGATAAAACTTCCCTGGCGTTAACACCTATGGTGGCAGCATGCGGCATTCCGGTAGCAAAGATGAGCGGCAGAGGACTGGGACATACAGGTGGAACCATTGATAAACTGGAAAGCTTTCCCGGTTTTTCTACTTCCCTTACGACTGCGCAATTTATTCAGAATGTGAATCAAATTGGGATTGCCATAATGGGACAAACGATAGATCTTGCGCCTGCGGATAAAAAGCTTTATGCATTGAGAGATGTGACAGCTACTGTGGATAATATGTCCTTAATAGCTAGTTCTATTATGAGTAAGAAGCTTGCAGCGGGAGCTGACGCCATTGTTCTGGATGTAAAGACCGGTAGCGGAGCCTTTATGAAGGAAGAGAAGGATGCCTTTGCATTAGCCAAAGTGATGGTGAAGATCGGGAATGGTGCAGGTAGAAAATGTGTGGCAGTGGTTTCCGACATGGATCAGCCCTTAGGATTTGCTGTAGGAAATGCATTGGAAGTAAAAGAAGCAATTGCTACACTGAAGGGAGAGGGGCCCCAGGATTTTGTTAAACTTTGTCTGACGCTTGGTACACAAATGCTATTGGTTGGTGGGGTGGCGAAGTCTGAACAGGAAGCTGAAAGGCTATTAATGCGAACGATAAGTGAGGGAAGCGCCTTGAAAAAGTTGGCAGAGTTTGTCACTGCACAAGGAGGAAACGCAGATGCAGTTTATAACCCTTCCTTATTGCCACAGGCATCTATTGTAGAACCATTGCTTGCTGATCAGGACGGATATATAAATCATATCGCTTGCGATGAGGTTGGTGTTTGTTCCCTTTTATTAGGTGGAGGCAGAGAAACCAAGGATAGTAATATTGACCTATCAGTTGGAATCATGTTAAAGAAGAAAAAGGGTGAATTCGTGAAAAAGGGAGAAGCTTTGGCTGAAATTCATGCGAATGATTTACAAAAGCTTAAAGATGCACAGGAAAGGCTAAGAAAAGCATATATAATAAATGCAGAGAAGCCACTTGAAGCTCCCCTCATTAAAGGTGTCATTAGTTAGTCATTATGTTGTGGTCAGCAGAATATAGTATACTATGAAAAATAGTAAAACTGTTGTAACAAAACAATCCAAAAAAGAATTACTGGTAGAATCGTTGAAACTCCCAAAGGATATGATGATGGGCGCATTTATGTTGTCTATGACCGGGAATCGGGAAGCATTTATTGAAAATTACAGGGGTATACTGGAATATACAAATACCTGTATTTTATTGCAGACTAAAAATGGCAAGGTACGATTTGAAGGAAGTGGACTTATCATTGAATATTATACAAATGAAGATATGAAAATATGTGGTTGTATTTCCAGTGTAATATTTGGTTAAGGAGTGACGTCAGTGATTGGCATTCTGAAATATATTAGAGGGTATGTGCGTATCAAAATCTGGGGGTTTGCTCCGGAACGATTTTTAAATCTTTGCAGCAATAAAAACATACTTCTGTGGAATATTGTGAAGGATCATGATGTTTACTATATGAATATCAGTCTTTCGGGGTTTAGAAGCTTAAGGAGTATAGCAAGGAAAACAAAAACCAGGGTAGTCATTCTGAAGAGATATGGACTACCCTTTTTATTACCGAAAATCTTTTCCAGAAAGATTTTTTGCCTGGGACTGATTGCTGCGGTCTTTTTTTGGTTCTATACTTCCTTTTTTGTATGGGAGATAACCATAGAAGGGAATCAGACCATTACAGATGACATTTTTATGGATTTTTTGGCTGACCAGGGAATCGGAATTGGAGTGAAGAGTAATAAAGTAGATATAGAACAGTTAGAAAAGGATATTCGTAGGGAATTTGATGAGATAACCTGGACATCAGCAAAGTTTTCCGGCACCAATCTAATCATTGCAGTGAAGGAAAATGATGCTGTGTTATCGCCTGTACGGGAAGAAATTATATCAGATCTATATGCAGATCTGGATGGTACCATTATTTCCATGATTGTTCGTTCCGGTGTACCAAATGTTAAAATTGGAGACTCCATAGAGATGGGAACACTGTTAGTCTCCGGTAATGTTCCGGTATATAATGATGATGGCACAATTAGGAATTATCAATATACCAGAGCAGATGCAGACATTATTGTGGAAAGAACCAGGGATGTCTATATTACGTTACCATATGATTACATAAAGAAGGTTTTTACAGGAAGACAAAAAAAGCAATATAGTATTCATATTGCTGGTAAAGACTTTTACTTTGGTCAACAAGCAGATTATACAGCTTTTGATGAAGTAAGTAGTGAAAATGAAATCAGCTTAATGAAAGGATTCACACTACCTTTTTCTTTTTGCACCCATATATATCGTGAATATCAAAATACAGAATGTTTATATTCTTTACAAGAGGCAGAGGAATTATTACAAAAGGAATATGGAAAGATATTAGAGGAATTAAGTATAAAGGGGGTGATTGTTATGGATAAAAATGTTACGATGAATACCAGTCAGGGGAACTGGGTTTTGATTGGAGAACTAAAAGTCAGAGAAAAGACAGGTACTGAAATTAAGAGATAGTGATTGCGAAAGAAACATACTTATCGTATACTAGATGTAAATTCGGAGGTGAATCTATTCTGTTATGAGTGTCACAACCTATTTTATGGAGATGCCCATGGAGCATATGAGTAAAATCTTTGGGCAAAATGATAGATATATTAAAAAACTTGAACATGATTGTAATGTCTCCATTGTAGATCGTAATGGAGCTATCAAAATAACCGGTGAAGAAGCAAAGGTAAAAAAGTGTGTCAGTATCCTGACGCAGCTTTTTGAAGTATCAAAACTAGGCAGTGAGATAGAGGAACAAAAAGTGGATTATGCGATTACTCTTGGCCAGGAAGACAAAGAAGAGAGCCTGGTAGAAATTGATAAAGAAGTGATATGCCATACAATAAATGGAAAACCCATTAAGCCTAAGACGCTTGGGCAGAAAAAGTATGTGGATGATATCAAAAGAAATATGATTGTATTTGCGCTTGGTCCAGCTGGTACAGGCAAGACCTATCTTGCCATGGCAATGGCTATTACTGCATTTAAAAATGAGGAAGTCAGCCGAATTATTTTGACCAGGCCTGCCATTGAAGCAGGAGAAAAACTGGGCTTTCTACCGGGAGATTTGCAGAGTAAGGTAGATCCTTACCTGCGTCCTTTATATGATGCGCTTTATCAGATTATGGGAGCAGAAAGTTTTACCAAGAATATGGAAAAAGGCTTAATTGAAGTAGCACCTTTGGCGTATATGAGAGGGCGTACTTTGGATAATGCCTATATCATTCTGGATGAGGCACAGAATACAACTCCTGCACAGATGAAAATGTTTCTTACCAGAATCGGTTTTGGTTCAAAGGTTATTATAACAGGAGATGCTACACAGATGGATTTGCCACAGGGAACGAAATCCGGGCTGGATATTGCAGAAAGAGTATTGCGTAATATTGATGATATTGCGTTTTGCAAACTCACCAGTAAGGATGTTGTAAGACATCCGCTTGTACAAAAAATCGTCAAGGCTTATGAAGATTTCGAGAACCATGAAAAAGTGCACCATGAGAAAACAAAAAACAGGGATAAACGAAAAAAATGACAAAAGATAGTAATAAAAGTAAAATATATAACTATATATGTGAAGCAGTTATGTTTCTGCTTACATGCTTTTGTGTATGCTTCTTTAGTATTTTAAAAGGAAGCGAAACAATTGTTGTGATTCGAAATACGGTCATGTGCGGAATGGAAGCCATCATTATGATTTATCTGATGGAACTGGCACATGACACCGATACATATGATTTTGATAACGCCAAACATGTGTTACGTTTTCCTATTCTATATCTGATATGCCTGTTGTTATCAACAGCTTTTTCCTTTTTGCCATCTTCAGGATGGTCCTTTCTGGTTATTTTTGTGCTTTTATCTCTTTTTTCCAATACTCTTATTGGTATTTACTGTAGTACACTGCTCTTAACAGTTGCTGTTTTTATTTCAGGAGCCGGTGTGGAGATATTTTTACTATATTTTATCTGTGGTGTAGCAGCTTCCTGTTTATTCAGAGAATTAGATGATACCTATAAAATCGGAGTCCCTGTTATTCTTTCTATTTTGCTCCTTATGACTGCAGAGACAGCAAATGTAGTTTTATTTGCCAATGAAACCTTACATTTTAATTTATTCCTGATACCGTTATTGAATGTCATTATCAGTATCGTTCTTTTGTTAATCACTTTAAAGATATTTTCTTCTGTAGTGATCTACAGGTATCGTGATAAGTATATGGAGATTAATGATCCGGAATGTAACTTGCTAGTACAACTTAAGGAAAAATCCAAAGATGAGTATTACCATGCTGTTCATACCGCTTATTTTTGTGACAGAATCGCACATAAGCTTTCGTTAGATGCGGGTGCTCTGAAAGCAGGTGGTTATTATCATAAAATTGGTATCCTTTCCGGTGAGAATACCTGGGAGCAAGTAAAGAGTATTACTCAAAATTATAATTTTCCTGCAGCCGTAAATGAAATATTAAAAGAATACCTAAGTAAAGGAGCACCTGTCAAGAAAAAGGAAACAGCAGTGCTCATTTTATCAGATGCGATTGTGGCATCTATGAGTTTTCTGTTTAGCAGAAATAAGAGTGAGATATTAGATTATGATCAAATTATTGAAACAGTTTTCAAAAAGAAACTGGAAAATGTCATTTTTCAAGAATGTGACATCAGAATGGAAGAAATCTCTAAAATGAAAAAAATATTTAAGGAGGAAAAACTTTACTATGACTTCTTACGTTGAAAACGAAAGTAATGTTAACTTTCCATTTGACATCAAAGAATTGGCAGATCAGGTTATACTTACCGTTTTGGAATCAGAAAAATGTCCTTTTAAGACACAAGTGAATCTGTTATTAACTGATAATGCAGGAATACGTACCTTTAATGCACAGTTCAGACAGATGGATAAAGAAACGGATGTGTTGTCTTTTCCAAACATTAATTATGAACAACCATCAGATTTCTCACAGATAGAGGGAGATGAAGCAGATTATTTTGATCCCGAAAGCGGAGAACTGATTTTAGGCGATATTATCATTTCTGTAGATAGGATAAAGAGCCAGGCTTTAGAATATGGACATTCAGAAAGAAGAGAGTTTGCTTTTTTAGTTGCGCACAGTATGTTTCATTTATGCGGATACGACCATATGACCTTAAGCGATGCCGTGCAAATGGAAAACAAACAGGAAGTAATCCTTGAGAACCTAGGAATTACAAGAGAGGATATATAAACAGATGAACCAGACGGAGATTAAGAAAAAACAGCTATTGCTGTTCATTAGAATCTTTGGACTTGTAACCATACTATTGCTGATTAACCTCATTGGGAACCTTGGTATGGTTTATTTTGCTGCTTCCCTGGAGTTATATTTATTACTATGTACAGTCTTTATTGATCATGTGCCTGAATATATGGAAAAGATGGTCAGGTGCCGCATGGGTAAAGAACAGTATAGGAATGCGGACAAGGTATCTAAAACAGTTATGATATATTGCCTTGTTGCGGGTTTACTAATCAGTCTGCTTCTATTTCTGATTTCTGATCTAGTAGCATCAAACGTTTTTTTGATGAAGGAAGCAGCTATTGTTTTGAAGATGTTAGCACCTGCATTTTTTTTCTCTGCATTGGGTGCAGCTTTGCAGGGCTATTTTCAGGGTATGGGATCTGCAATGCCATCCATTATTTATCATGTAGTAAAGCAATTGTTTAGCCTGACATTTTCATTGCTTTTTGGATATATTTTATTACAGTATGGTAAAAATGTATCTGCACTATTACAAAATGACCATTACACAAAAATGTATGGTGCTGCAGGAGTTGCACTTGGGGTGACGGTAGCTGCCGTATTAGCTGATTTATTTTTATTTATCATTTATATTGGTGCAGGTAGGAGAGCAAGGAATAAGAAACAGGATGGAATGCGACTAACGGAAGATGGCTTGGAAGTAGGGAAACAGTTTATAAGATCTATGCTTCCGGCTTCTGCATATAATGCTATCCTGCGTTTTCCTATTTTGATTGGGCTCCTTTTTTATGTTAGAAAACTTGGCAATGATGAGAGTTTATATGGTGCATTTTATGTACAGTATCTGGTTATGTGTGGCATACTAATTTATGGGGCTCTTTTACTGATAATGAATAAAGAAAGTGTATTAATTCATTTGGTTAAAAGAGAAGAAATCAAAAATGCAAAAAATTATCTAACCAGTGGTATACAGGCTCTGCTTATTTTTACTTGTTTTTTTGCTTCTATGACGTTTGTACTATCTTCTTCACTATTGAAAGTATTGTTTAGTGACCAGACATTTACAGATCAAATTACAAAAAGCATGCAGCTTGGAGCAGTGATTATCATTCTGTTTCCGATTAGCCAATACATAGCTGGTATTCTCATTGGAATAGGCAAAAAAAGGACAGCATTCACGAATGTATTGATTTCACTTATGCTCAGTGTTGTAGCAGTGATGAGTTGTGCACCAATAATAAAGAATGATATTCTGGCTATTGTGATAGGATTCGTTGTTTTTTCCCTGATCGATTGTCTCCTAAACGCATTTTTCTTGTTTCGAATTCTTCATTATAGTCCGGATTGGTTGAGAGGTATTGTATTACCAGTATTAGCTTCACTCATTACAGGGGCATGTGTATTTTTATTAAGAAATAGTCTGGTGGCTTTGACAGGCGACTTCCTAGCAATGATGATAGGTTTACTTATTGGAAGCTTTTGTTACATGATTTTATTATTTGTATCTAAATGTATAAGGGAAAAGGATCTTAGCCTGATACCATGTGGTGAGGCAATCAGAAAAATAGGACGAATACTTCACTTAATATAAAATTGAATAAATTTCTAGGATAAGCTGATACTTATACCTAAAGGAGACAATTTTATGAAAATTGTGAAAGGTATCAGTTTGTTTTTGATTTATCCTTGTATTATGCTTGGCATAGGATTTTTTTTAGGTGTATATCTGAATCGATATTTTTATCCAGGAAATAATGAATCCACACCCCTTGTGGAACAACTGTCAGTGGAGAGCAAAGTACAGGAAAGCGGGTTTTTACAAAGTGGTGAATCGAATACCACAGATCATGATGATGAAATGCAAGATGATAATAAGCCTGTTTCTGTGGGCCAGGAAGCGGTATTATCAGCCGATACAGATTATGTAATTGAAGAATATGATGTAAAGAGAGAAAGTCTGATTGAAACGACTTGGAAAGTACCAGAAAAATATCTGGGTATGGACAGAGATGAATTTGTTGGTGTAATGAATCTCTACGCCTTATCACCACCACTTTCAGAACAGGAAAGGGGATTTATTGGACTGGAAGTCAGATCCTTTTCTGCAGAAAAAGTAGTTGTGCGGATGAGTTATGCCTATGCAGAGCCAACAGAGGGTTTTTATCTGCGTGTAGAAAATAATAGTATTGTAGTTTATTGTGATGATGGAGAAACAGTGTATATGTATACAGATATATCGGCTCAGTCATTACCAGAATATATACAGGGACAGATCATTATGGGAATGTATATGGAAGATGAAGCAACCCTGTATCATTTTTTGGAGACATATTCCAGCTGAACGAGAATAGAAAGGATATCATATGGGGCAACTAAAGATTGCAGTGATAGGAGGGGGAGCTTCCGGTATGATGGCTGCGGTAACAGCCGCAAAAAATGGAGCAGAAGTCTGTATATTTGAAAGAAATGACAGGTTGGGCAAGAAAATTCTTGCCACCGGAAATGGTAAGTGTAATTTTTCCAATATGGATTTATCAAAAGAATGTTACTTCTGTGATGATGAAGATTTTTTAGGATCTGTTATTAGTACATTTCAAAGTCAGGATATCATCTCTTTTTTTGAACATGCAGGGATGCTTATTAAGGATCGAAACCACTATCTCTATCCGGCTACTGAACAAGCATCTACTGTACTGGATATTTTTAGGATTCTTTTAAAACAGGAAAAGGTTACTGTTAAAACAGAGGAAAAAATAGATAACATCGCATGGAATCAGGAAAAAAAGATGTTTATGGTCAATAGCAGTAAGGGTCAGCATTTTTTTCACAAAGTGGTTTTGTCCATGGGAGGAAAAGCCTCACCCAAAACTGGTTCAGATGGAAATGGACTGTCTATTGCACAGTCATATGGGCATTCTATCATACCGGTTGTTCCTGCCTTGGTCCAATTAAGATGCGAAGAATCTTATTTAAAATCCATAGCTGGCGTACGGCTGGATGCTATCATAAAGCTTACTATCGATTCTAAAGAAACTGTGATGGAAAGAGGAGAATTACAATTCACAGATTATGGGATATCCGGAATTGTTGTTTTTCAATTGAGCAGGATAGCTGCTTATGGCATTTTAGAGAAAAAGAATGTCAAGGTATACATAGACTGTCTGCCATCCTTTTCCGATTTACAGTATGATGAGTTGGTTAGGGAAAGAAAAGAATTATGTAAGGAAGCAGAAACAATAGAAGAATTTTTTACTGGTTTGATTCATAAGAAACTGCTGCTTTTGTATATAAAGCTGGCAGGCCTGAAGCCTGAAGACAAATACAAGAAAGCAGACCCATCTAAAATTGATATGGTATTTACCTATTGTAAAAAGTTTCGTTTACAAGTCAGCGGAACCAATTCTTTTGATCAGGCGCAAGTTTCCGCCGGTGGTATCCCGTTACATGAAGTAACAAAGAATTTAGAATCTAAAATGAGAACTGGGCTGTATCTTACAGGTGAAATGCTTAATGTAGATGGTAAATGTGGAGGATACAATCTTCATTGGGCATGGGCATCCGGCTATCTAGCAGGATGTTCTGCAACCAACCCCAAATAGAAGAGGAAGTGTTATGATTAGAATTCAACAAATAAAGTTGGGAATAGAGCAGAATGAGAAAGCGCTGTCTAAAAAAGCAGCCAAAGTTTTAAAAATAAAAGAAATCGATATCAAATCCATATCCATTGTAAAACGTTCTTTGGATGCAAGGAAGAAGTCAGATATATCTTACAGTTATGTGATTGACGTAGAAGTGATAGACGAGTATAAAGTGTGGAAAAACTGTGGAAATAAACAGGCAGAGATTGTAAGTAACAAATCTTATTCCTTTCCCACTGTTATTAAAAATCATCTGCAAGAAAACCCGATCATTGTGGGAATGGGACCTGCAGGTTTATTTTGCGCATACTTTCTGGCAAAAGCTGGTTTGAAACCCGTGATACTGGAGAGGGGTAAGGATGTAGATGAAAGACAAAAGGATGTGGAAACCTTTTGGAATGGCGGAAACCTGAACACGGAATCCAACGTACAGTTTGGTGAAGGTGGTGCCGGTACTTTTTCGGATGGCAAACTAAATACGCTGGTCAAGGACAAATATGGAAGAAATAAAGAGGTATTACGATTGTTTGTTCAGTTTGGTGCACCGGAAGAGATTTTATATGAAAGTAAGCCCCATATTGGTACGGATATCTTACGAGATGTAGTTAAGAATATGAGGCAGGAAATCATCCAATTGGGGGGACAGGTCTTTTTTCAAAGTCAGGTTACTGATCTTTGTTTAGCAGATGGTAAAGTTTGTGGTGTGGAGATCAATGGTGACAGAAAAATGCATTCCTCCATAGTGGTATTAGCAATCGGACACTCTGCCAGAAACACCTTTGAAATGTTATACAATAGGAAAGTACCCATGGAAGCAAAACCTTTTGCAGTAGGATTCAGAGTAGAACATAGTCAAAATATGATCAATGAAAGTCAATATGGAGAAGAGTATAGTCATCATCTGCCGGCAGCCCCCTATAAAGTGGCAGCTAAAACCAGGGATGGGAGAGGTGTATATTCTTTTTGCATGTGTCCCGGTGGTTATGTGGTGAATGCATCATCAGAACAGGGAAAACTCTGTGTAAATGGTATGAGCTACAGTGGACGAGATGGTCATAATTCGAATAGTGCCATTATTGTGACTGTTACACAGAAAGATTTTTATGAAGATCATCCGCTTGCGGGTATGCATTTTCAAAGAGAAGTGGAAGAAAAAGCATTTCAGGCAGGGCAGGGAAAAGTACCGGTACAGACCTATGGAAGTTTTAAAACCAAGGTATACGGTGTGGATCAGGCAATCAGTGATAACGAAACTTTTGAACCATCAGTAAAGGGACAGTATGTTTTTACCGATATAACCGGCATCCTGCCACATAAAATAAACGAAGACATTGTGGAAGGTATGGAGCAGTTTGGGAAAATGATTCATGGCTTTAACAAGCCTGATACCTTGTTATCTGCTGTTGAAAGCAGGACCTCTTCTCCCATCAGGATTATACGTGGGGATGGTCTGGAGTCGGAAGTAAAAGGTCTGTTTCCCTGTGGGGAGGGAGCAGGTTATGCCGGTGGTATTACCTCGGCTGCTATGGATGGAATCAAGATTGCTGAAGCGGTAGCTTGCCTTGCAAAGTTAGATTGACGTTTTTATTAATATCAAGTAGAATAATTTACGTGTCGAATACATGAATGTGAGGGTACATTATGACCGATTATAGAGATAGAATGAAAGATAAAAAAAGAATTGTTGTGAAAATTGGTTCCTCTTCGTTACAGCATCCTAAAACAGGTGATATAGATTATATTAAGCTGGAAAAACTGGTAAGGGAACTTTGTGATTTGAGGAATCAGGGTAAGGATGTGGTTTTAGTCACTTCAGGAGCTATAGCAGTAGGAAAAAAAGCAGTGAATCCATATAGAAATATGGTAAGTGAGCCACAGACCCCTTTGGCATATAAGCAAGCCTGTGCTGCAGTAGGACAGGCAAAACTAATGATGACATACCAGAAAATATTTGCTGAATATAATCAGATAGTTGCTCAGATTCTAATGACAAAAAATACCATTATAGATGATATGAATCGTTATAATGCGCACAATACATTCTTTGAGTTATTACAAATGGGCATTATTCCAATTGTAAATGAAAATGACACCATTGCTACCTATGAGATTAACGTAGAAGCAGACAATGATACACTGATTGGTGATAACGATACATTATCTGCAATTGTTGCTGTGTTGGTAGAAGCTGATTTATTAATCATTTTATCTGATATTGACGGACTTTATACGGATGACCCAAGAAAAAATGAAAATGCTCGTTTTATTGACGTTGTGGAAGAATTATGTGAAGAGTATGTGAGTATGGGAAAGGCCAGTACGGGAAGCAATGTTGGTACGGGTGGAATGAATACGAAAATGGTGGCGGCTCAGATTGCGACCAGTGCAGGAGCAGATATGGTGATTGCAAATAGTGAGGATGTTGGTATTCTTCATAGAATCATAAATGGAAAAAAAGAAGGCACACTCTTTTTAGCACATAAAAATGATAATTTTGATTTGCCGAGATTTGTTGATCAAATACATAAACATGAATAAGTATAAGTAGGTAAGAATTGATCGGAGCAAAAGAAAAAATGGATAAGGTATTGATTATTGACGACAGCAGATTGGATACAATTGTTTTAGCTGACATTTTGAAGGATGAATATGAAGTAATCACAGCACTATCAGGAGAAGAAGGAATACGGCTTGCAATTGTAGAGAAACCCGTATTAATCCTTTTAGATATTGTCATGCCCGGAATAGATGGGTTTGAGATACTGGAGCAGTTGAAAGGAAATGAAGTTACCAAGGATATACCGGTTGTATTTCTTACTGCACTTTCTGATGAAGCTACTGAGGAAAAAGGGTTTATGAAGGGTGCAATGGACTATATTAAAAAACCATTTAATGCCCATATTGTTCGAGCAAGAGTACGTAATCATGTAAAGTTATGTCTCTATATGAGGACAATTGAAACACAAATGTCGATTGATAGTCTCACAGGAGCTTATAACAGACGTGCATTTGAAAATCAGCTTGCTCTTTATTGGGAGAAGGCGATAAAACAAAAGGAACCTCTTTCTCTATTTATTGCGGATATTGATTTCTTTAAGATGGTCAATGATACTTATGGTCATGGGGAAGGTGATGTGGTACTTAAAACCACTGTTTCTGAAATGAAAAAGGTATTGGATTCAGAAAATATTTTTTTTGCTCGATATGGAGGAGAAGAATTTGCTGTGATTAGCTACGGTTTATCTTCAGGAGTAACCCAGTTAATGGCGGAGTCGGTCAGAAAACGTATTGAAGAACTACATATTGCCAATGAAAATTCTCTGGTAAGCTCTTTTTTGACAGTCAGTATTGGCGGGTGTACCATGAGACCTAAAGACGGGCAGATTTCCGAAAAAATTGTAAATGCAGCAGATAGTATGCTTTATCAGGCGAAAAACAGTGGAAGAAATAGAATCTGTTGGGAGATCATATAGTTTAAGGGGAAAAGAATGGAAACAAAGCGTGAAATCAGGAAAAGAATACTGTCTGTTAGGGATGCACTTCCTACAGAAAAACGCGTTCGTTCTGAATTATTAATGACAAAAAAAATTCTGGAACATCAATGGTATGGTGGTGCAAAAATAATACTGATTTTTGTGAAACATGGAAGTGAAATAGATACCAATCAAATCATAGAAGATTCGTTTCACCAGAATAAAAAGGTATATATTCCTAAAATAATCAATGATACAATGGTGTTTATCAGGGTTTATCAGGGAGAGCTATTAACAGAAGGCTATAAAGGTATTTTGGAGCCACAGGAGAAGGATTTAAGCGAAGTATTTTGCTATGAAAATGAAAACCCACATGAGATTTTGATGATTATGCCGGGTGTGGCTTTTGATCCTTATCGGAACCGTATTGGTTATGGAAAGGGATTTTACGACCGGTATTTGTCGGACAAGGAAAATCTACACACCATTGCAATAGGTTTTGACTGTCAGATAGTATCTATGATAGAATCTGATAGAAACGACATAAAACCGAATCAGGTGATATGTTTTTAGTGTGGGAGGCAGGATATGATAGATTTACAAAGCATGGGGAAGAATGCAGTAAAGTCAAAATATGAACTACAGAAAAAAAGTACAGAGGACAAAAACAAAGTTCTTAACTCCATTGCAGAACAGCTCATTCTCCATTCTGAGCAAATATTAAAAGCCAATGAAGAGGATATTCATCGGGGTGAAGCAAATCATATGCATCCCGGGCTACTTGACAGACTTCGTCTGAATCAAATAAGGATTGAAGCAATGGCGGAAGGACTAAAGCAGGTTGTCGGGCTACCAGATCCAATAGGTGAGGTTTTGGATACCTTCACAAGACCCAATGGACTTATGATAGAGAAAAGACGAGTGCCCATCGGTGTGATTGGCATTATTTATGAATCTCGCCCCAATGTGACAGTGGATGCATTTGGATTATGCTTCAAAGCAGGTAATGTAGTAATCTTAAAGGGTGGCAGTGACGCATTATCCTCCAATATTGCGATAGCAGGAATTATCAGAGATACATTGGAGAAAGAAGGATTTGCTGCTGATATGATGCAGTTAATAGACTCAAGTGACCGAGAAGTCACTCATGCATTTATGCGTTTGAATGAGTATGTGGATCTGCTGATTCCAAGAGGTGGCGCCGGACTTATTAAAAATGTTGTGGAAAACAGTACCATTCCGGTAATCGAAACAGGAACCGGGAATTGTCATGTTTATGTAGATAAGGATGCTGATTTGACCATGGCGGTCAATGTCATCGTGAATGCAAAAACCCAGAGGATTGGTGTATGCAACAGCTGTGAATCATTGGTGATTCATCAAGATATCAAAGAATCATTTTTACCTGTATTAGCTGATGCATTGCGAAAACATAAGGTAGAAATGCGCGGAGATGATCAGGTTTGCAGCCTTGTAGAGGACTGTATACCTGCTACGGAAGAAGATTATGGAAAAGAATATCTGGACGATATCATTTCCATGAAAGTGGTTTCTAGTGAAGAGGAAGCAATTGCTCATATTAATAAATATAATACCAAGCATTCCGAAGCAATTATTACCAGTAATGCAGATGCTGCAGAGCAGTTCGTGCAGGAAATAGATGCTGCCTGCGTATATGTCAATGCCTCTACCAGGTTTACTGATGGTTTTGAGTTTGGTCTGGGTGCGGAGATTGGAATCAGCACACAAAAGTTGCATGCAAGAGGTCCTATGGGACTTAAGGAGTTGACTTCTTACAAATATACGATTTTTGGAAACGGACAGATCAGAGCATAAAATAGTTTGGGGAGGCATTGGCTTCCCCATTCGTTTTGAAGGAGGAATATCTATGTCACTTGTAACAGATTTGTTTTTACAATATGTAAAAATAGATACGGAGTCCAATGAAAACAGTCACACAACACCAAGTACATTAAAACAACATGATCTTGCAAAGCTGCTCGTGAAACAGCTTCAGGATATGAAAGCGGAAGAAATCACTTATGACAAGGAACATTGTTATGTGTACGCAACGATACCGGCTACTAAGGGAGCGGAAGATGCGCCCGTATTAGGATTTTTAGCTCATATGGACACAGCACCTGCCATGACAGGTAAAAATGTGACTCCCCGAATTATAACATCCTATGACGGAAATGATATCCTCCTGAATCCTGAAAAAAACATTTACATGAAGAAATCTGATTTCCCAGAACTGCAGGATTATATGGGAAAGGATTTGATTGTAACAGATGGAACTACATTGCTGGGTGCAGATGATAAATCCGGTGTAGCTGAAATTATGGCTATGTGTAATAGATTATTAAAGGAAGATAACCATAAGCATGGTAAAATTAGAATTGGGTTTACACCGGATGAGGAAATTGGTGCAGGATCTGATTATTTTGATGTAGCTCTATTTGGAGCAGACTATGCATATACGGTGGATGGAGAAAAATCCGGTGAACTTCAGTATGAGAATTTTAATGCGGCAGGTGCTAAGGTTATTGCTCACGGCTTAAGTGTCCATCCCGGAGATGCAAAAAATAAGATGAAGAACGCCATTTTACTATTACAAGAATTCCAATCTATGCTGCCTGTCCAAGAAAATCCCATGTATACGGAAGGGTATGAAGGATTCTATCATCTTGACGCGATCAGTGGTACTGTAGAAGAAGCATGCAGTGAATATATCATAAGGGATCACAGTGCACAGAAGTTTCAAGATAAGAAAGAGAGATTCCTTTTAATATCTGATTTCTTAAATAAGAAATATGGGGAAGGCTCCATCCGGATTGAGATGAAGGATTCCTATCGGAATATGAAAGAAATGATAGAAAAGAATATGCATTTGATTGATAATGCCAAACTGGCTATGAAGCAGATGGGTATCAATCCGAAGATACAGCCTGTCAGAGGAGGAACGGATGGGGCAAGATTGTCATTCATGGGTTTACCCTGTCCCAATCTTGGGACAGGTGGTGGCAACTGTCATGGGAAATTTGAATATGCCTGTATACAGGACATGGAGAGAAATGTAGATTTATTAATCAGAATCACTGAAATATATGGAGATAAGACGTGGAAAACAAAGTAATACAACAGCAGAATGAAACAGAAAGACAGTTTGCTTTTATTGATAAAGCAAAGGGTTATGTAAAAAAGCTATCCGAAGAAATGAAAAGGACTCCCACTTGCTGCGTGACAACATTTGGATGTCAGATGAATGCCAGGGATTCAGAAAAACTGACAGGGATTTTGAGACAGGTAGGTTATGAGATCACAGAGAATGAGGATGCTGATTTTGTCATTTTTAACACCTGTACGGTAAGGGATAATGCCAATCAACGTGTGTATGGCAGATTGGGAGAATTAAAAAGATTTAAGCAGAATAATCCACATATGAAAATTGCACTTTGTGGATGTATGATGCAGGAAGAATCAGTTATTCAGAAAATCAAAACAAGTTATGGCTTTGTTGATTTGATTTTTGGTACTCATAATATATTTAAGTTTGCGGAGCTGTTAACTACCTGCTTTGAAAGTAAGGGTATGATTATTGATATCTGGAAGGATACAGACAAAATAGTGGAGAATCTTCCGGTAGAAAGAAAATACCCATTCAAATCCGGGATTAATATTATGTTTGGATGCAATAATTTTTGCAGCTATTGTATTGTCCCTTATGTAAGAGGACGTGAAAGAAGCAGAAATCCAAAAGATATCATTCGCGAAATAGAAGGGCTTGTCAAAGATGGTGTGGTGGAAATCATGCTATTGGGGCAAAATGTAAACTCTTATGGAAAAAACCTGGAGCATCCCATCACATTTGCACAGCTTCTAAAAGAGATTGTAAAAATAGAGGGACTAAAAAGAATTCGGTTTATGACGTCACACCCCAAGGATCTTTCGGAAGAGCTGATTCAGGTGATGAAAGAATCCCCCAAAATCTGCAGACATTTACATCTTCCCTTACAGTCCGGATCCAATCAGATTCTAAAGGCGATGAACAGAGTCTATACAAAGGAACAGTATATTTCACTAGCCAAACATATCAGGGAGGAAATACCTGATATTGCCATTACCACAGATCTCATTGTAGGTTTTCCCGGAGAAACCATGGCCGATGTGGAGGAAACCATAGAAGTAGTGAAGGAAGTACAATATGATAATGCCTTTACGTATGTATATTCCAAGCGCACCGGTACACCGGCTGCCCAGATGGATCATCAGATTCCAGCGGAAATCGTGAAGGAAGGATTTGATAAACTGCTGAAGGTGGTACATGAGACAGCCAGGAACAGAGCCAAGTTATATGAGGGACAAACCAGGGATGTGTTGGTGGAAGAAGTAAATACCCATGACAAAGGCCTCTTGACTGGTAGATTATCCAATAATATCCTAGTTCATTTTAAGGGAGATGTTTCGCTGATTGGAAAAATGGTAACAGTTAAACTGAATGAATGTCACGGATTCTATTATATTGGCAGTATGATATAGATATTTAAGAGATACGATTACATTTGTGTGTAAAAAATGAACTTGAGGAGTTATTAAAAAGTGGAAAAACTAAAGCCTAAATTATTTTCTTTGATGAAAACGTACAATAAAAAACAATTTATTAGCGATGTAATTGCAGGCATTATTGTAGCAATTATTGCATTGCCCTTATCTATTGCACTTGCATTGGCTTCGGGAGTTACTCCTGAAAAAGGTATTTATACAGCAATCATTGCTGGATTTCTTATTTCGTTTTTGGGTGGAAGCCGCGTGCAGATTGCAGGCCCAACGGCAGCCTTCGCAACCATAGTTGCAGGGATTGTAGCAAGGAATGGTTGCGATGGCCTGGCTGTAGCAACTATTATGGCAGGTATCATAC
>DATERV010000094.1:0-3036 GCA_035271185.1 Lachnospiraceae bacterium
ATCTTACGGTGTCTTGAAGATGCATATGAAAATAGCATTTATAAGATTTTAATTGCTTTTGGCTGATTATAAATGATTTTGATTAGATTTGCAATCGCGATATACCTTGTATTCAGCAAAAGATGCATGATGTAATAGAAATATTAGGCAAAATTTGTAATATGCAAATTTAAATTCGGCGTTTTTCGGCAAAATTGAATCAACAGTTTTATTCCTACTTATCAAAGACCTGACCGGTTTATTAATTGATTAAAATATATTCTTTCTGTTCTCCATGCGATAGCTTGCCCCTTGCAACTTTATGACTTCACACCGAAAAAGCAGCCTATCAAGTAGAGCCGTTGCCAGCACTGTATCATCGAGAGTCTGGGCCCATTCGGTTGGAGACTTATTCGTTGTAATAATCACTGAAGTTCTCTCATGAAGGTGATTAATCAGGTTAAAGAACCCCACTGCTTCATCTTTTTTTATTGGTAAAAGCATAATGTCGTCAATGGCCAATAGATGAGCCTTCATCAGCTTGGTGTAGGTTGCGAGAGCTGAGGAGGAGAGATCTTTGAGTCGGATCACATGGATGACATCTTCCATTGTATAGAAGTAGGCTCTGTATCCCTGCTTTACGGCTTCATAAACAAGACCCGAAGCAATGAATGATTTACCGGTACCTGAAGGCCCCATCAGTACAATATTAAAATTTTGTTCCAGCCATAACAGTTCTCTCAATTGCTTCATTTGGGGTCTGGTAATTCCTGCACTATAATTAAAATCGAACGACTCAAGATCATGACACAGTGGAAGCTTCGCTGTTTTCATTCTTTTCTCGAAGTCATTCTTCTGACGTTGTTCAATCTCTTTACTGAGCATACTTTCGGTATACTCAAGATAAGAAGGAGCATCTATCTGAGCCTGATGGATCAGTTCGTCACAGGTGGCAGCCAGTGTCGGCAAGCGAAGTGCCTTGGCGTATTGCTTTATGTTTTCGGTCTTGTTCATCGTAGTGCGTTTTGATAGATCCTTAAATCACTTTTAACGGGTGTCAGATCATAACTCCTTAGATCCTTCAGTGAGCTGATGTCGGGAGAAAAGGAGATTTCTGTTTCTCCTTTTTTATCAAGTGTTCCCGCGATCTCATTCATGATTCCGGCATGGTAAACCTGGGCATCAATACATGTATATAAAGCCTCTTTCCGTGTTTTCAGATCATATTGAGGCATCTTCTTTAGTATAACATGCAGGTTGTCTCTGTAATAGCGAGGTTTGTCACGGTGGAGAAGATCAAGATAAAGAGAGATCTTTTCATCGTAATCAAAAAGAGGCAGAACCTTTTCTTCCATTTCTTTGAGAGAATCACTCTTGGTGCGGAGATGATCTGTGTTTTGGATTAACAGCCCTTTTATCGGACTGATTTGATGGGTCGCAATCTGTTTGCCTGTTGATTCATCATAAATGTGTAACAGATCATCTTCAGTCTCCACCAGCACCTTGCAACCGGCCACTTTATAACTGCCTAGAGGTAGTGAGTAGAAACAGCCTCTCAGAGCGATAGTATTATCTTTGCGAACGGTATATGGTTTCATCTTATTCCGAGGACTTTCTATTGTTCCATGATATGGAAGCAGGTAAGAAGATTCTATTTTAAACTCTTCGGCAGGAATAAGTCTTGTGGAAGCATGTCTTTTCCCGTTACCGGTACGTTGAAGCCAACCCAAAGCTTCTTCGTTCAAGTTCTCTATACCTCTATAAGTACGACCTTTGAGGAAGTTATACTTTACATACTTGACGACATTCTCAACCTTCCCTTTGCTTTGAGGGTCTTGTTTTCTGCAGAAGGTTACTTCAAAACCACTTTGTGCGGTAAAGGACTGGAAGCCCGAAGTCATCAGAAGATCACCTAGGTTCTCCGATTTTAAAAGGACTTTGTCCTGATCATATATGATTCTTTTGGGCATACCTCCAAAATAAGCAAAAGCCAGTGAATGAGCGTAAACAGTGCTCTCAGTCGTAAAAGGAATCGTCTGAAGGTAAATAAACTTGTATCTGGAGCGGCATAAGACAATCGCAAAAAAGTAGATTCTAACATAACGACCTTGTTCATTAAGGATCAGCTTTTCACCAAAATCAACCTGCGCATCTTCTCCGTAAGAAGATAACGGGATTTTACTTGTCTGACGAGGAAGAGATTCTGAACTCTTGGGGATATTATACGCTTCACGTATACTCTCTACAAAATTATAAACAGTGCGCTCTGAGATTTTAGGTAAATCAGGGAAGTGCTCTTGTAAACGGTCATGAATCTGAGGAGATGAAAGAAAGGGATATAAATCCAACTCCTTCAATACATAATCTGCATACGGAGAAAGCTTCTTTTTGTAGCTTCTATTACAGATACTACCACTCTCATATTCTTCCAGGCTCATCGAGATATAGCTTCTAACTGTATCACGATGAAGACCTAATACTTTTCCTATCT
Source organism: Lachnospiraceae bacterium (assembly GCA_035271185.1). Classification (GTDB taxonomy): domain Bacteria; phylum Bacillota; class Clostridia; order Lachnospirales; family Lachnospiraceae; genus Acetatifactor. The sequence continues at coordinate 2,471 of DATERV010000094.1, forward strand.
GAGTTTTGTTCATCTTATCAGATAATTCTTTAACTTTGTACCACATCACGATTTTTTTAAAGGTCGTGTCTTTCATAAGCGTTCATATTTGAAGGTTAGCGTCTACAAATTTGGACGCTTTTGTTGTTCCTACAAATAAACGAATGAAATAATCTTCAACAATAAAGCTTCAACATTACTGCCGATTTAACTTTTCCGATTCCCGACGAAACAAAGTTACCGATTACACTTCTTTGGAGAAGTTACGGCGGAAACGCTTCTCACTGAAAGCTGAGTACCGTCCTAACTGAAGAAAATTGATTCTTCCGGGTATAACCATATATAGAACTAATGTTTCCATGAGGAACGATTTAAAACTTTTGTTTACCTTTGCAGTGAATCCATTTACGACATCATTGCAGATTCCACAATATTGGTTAAGTATGCTTGATTTTCCCATTATCTTTTACAGTGTTGGTAACCGTAAAGGTACTGAAAATCAGCTGCTTAACCAATTCTTTTATGTTAAACTATACTATTTAATTGATTGGTAATCAATTATTTAATCCGTTTTGTCCGAACTATTG
>DATERV010000095.1:0-2369 GCA_035271185.1 Lachnospiraceae bacterium
ATCTTGTACTGTGGGATTGTCATTCGTATAAGTCATCCTTACATTTCGTCTATTTCGTTCCACATTTCTTCGCTTGAAAGTGTCCTGCCATTTTCCATATCATCAATAGCTTCGTCCAACTTATTAAATAAGATGTTCATAGCATCTTTCACATCATATGACGTCTTATTATCGTTTTCCATTGCTGCTACTGGATCCATAATCATCACCCTTTCAAAATGTATTTCATTCATTTATAGTATAGCCGATTTGCTCTCAATTAACAATCCTATTTTATTTTTCGTAACTGTTCAGAACCCCCTTGGGGAACTAATTAATTTTTGTACAAAACAGAGAATTTTTAAAACCTGTTTTGCGATATTATTTCGGTAATTGGTGGATAACCAATTGTTTGTGATTGAATAATTTAATTCATTGTGGATTACTCTTTCAATCTTTCAAATAACTCTGATTCAAAGCCAAATTCTATGGCTTTTGAATATATTTAACAACAACTGAACATTGAAAAACATTACTTATCCACAGTCATTTTCACCATAGGTGAATCTATGTGAATTCGCTTTTTTCCTGAGTTTTTAGTACAATGGAGACATAAAACACAAGGAAGAAGGTGGTCTGAATGCCAATCAATATCACAGAAAAATTCGTGCGAAATCTAATGGAACAGAATGCTGAATTACTAACTCAAAATTCTGCTATGTTGGAACAACTTGCACAGCTGACTTCAACTATTGATTCTCTCAATCAGACCATCAAGGAACTTCAGGAGCAGATTAACAAAAACTCCAAAAACAGTTCCAAGCCACCTTCAAGCGATGGATTAAAGAAACCACCTGTTAATAAAGATCGTAGTCTCCGTGGCAAAAGTGGTAAAAAACAAGGGGCACAGGATGGGCATGTCGGAGTAAACCTTTCCGTTCTATCCAATCCAGATGATGTAGAAAAGCATATGCATTCGGATTGCACGAAATGTCCTTATCGCGATTCTTGCCTTAAATCAGCATGCGTAACAGAAACACGTCACGAATTAGATGCTGTTGTTACGATAAATGTAACGGCACATGAACGTATTCTGGTTAGAGTCTGCCCTATGCACGGTGGTGATAAATTGGGTGAATTTCCAGCAGATATCAAGGCTACGGTGCAATATGGTAAAAATCTGCAGGCGTTGGTTGTTGCCCTTAATACAGTAGGTGCCGTTAGTGTTAATCGTACCCATGAAATTCTCAGCAGTGTATTCAATATCCCACTTGCTACTGGTACTATCAAAAATATGGTGACCAGATTTTCAAATTCGCTTTCTGATACTTATGAGAGGATTAGAATGCAAATGATTTTGCTTGGTTTGATTCACTGCGATGAAACGGGCACCCGTGTAGATGGTAAAACCTGGTGGGTACACAATGCCTCAAATCCCGATTTCACGTTTCTAAGCATAGACACAAAACGAGGATGGTTGGGCATGGAAGCTGCCGGTATCTTGCCAAACTATCATGGAATCATTGTTCATGACTGTTGGGTTTCCTACTGGAAGTACCCAGACTGCATCCATGCAATCTGTTGTGCCCATCTTCTGCGAGAACTGAATGGTGTAGAAGAAAACCATCCAGAACAGACCTGGGCAGGCAAATTCAAAGAACTTCTTTTGGAAATGAAGAGGGTTAAGGATAAAACCTTATTGCAAGACAAAGATGTAGTCAGCTATTATCATCTTCATAAGTTTGATAAACAGTATGACGAAATCATCAAAACTGCATATGAAGAAAATCCTTTACCAGAAGTCACAACCAAAAAGCGTGGTCGAAAGAAAAAGACCAAGGTACTAAATCTAATTGACAGACTTGTGAATTACAAGGCATCAGTCTGCCTATTTATAAAGAATCTCTGTGTTCCGTTTGATAATAACCTTGCGGAACGTGATTTGCGCATGATTAAGGTTAAAACCAAGGTCTCAGGATGTTTTCGCAGTGAGGAAGGCGCACAGGAATATCTTACAATCATGAGCTATATTGGGACTGCTCATAAGCATGGAATAAATGCTTTTACAGCAATCAGAGAAGCTCTTTTAGGGAATTCCGATATCATCTTTAACTAATGGAGTTCTGAACAGTTACAAAAAATTTAATAACACTACCGATAGACACACCTGAACGTCTTTCCTCAAATATTGTATATGCTTCATTCTCATCAAATCTCATACACATATGTGTTAATTCCTTTTCACCTTCACTCAGCTTTTTATCTGTCGCCCTTTCTGAACCATTAAGACTAGACATATAATTTGGAGAATGATTAAATTTACAAGATTTGAATACTATTTTTGCAAATTCCATTTTCTGTTTCTCATAGATTTCAATACTCTCTATATC
>DATERV010000096.1:0-2244 GCA_035271185.1 Lachnospiraceae bacterium
TGATAATTGAGAAAATTGGCTCCTTGTTAGCTATTTCATCATAAGACATGCTACTGCTAACCCTAATTTTGGGGACAAGTATTTAGAGAAATACACATATACATGGTCAGAAAAGGAGTAGTGACTTGAAAAAACTAAAGAAAAATATAGAGAATAATGAACATAATAAGAAACAGCGCAAAAAAGTTACTGTTTTACCTGGTGAACGTGATGAGGATGGGAAGCTTAAGACTCCCCATACCAGATATGGACTGGCAAAAAATATTGGGTATATCTTTAAAAAAATATGGCTGCATAGCAAGATACTTGTGCTGCTCATAATCCTTGGTGCCTTTACCCAATCGATCATGAAATATTTGTGGAGCTACATAGTCAAGTATGTCATTGATATTGTTCAAGCTCAGGCAAATACCTCTCAGAAGGATACGCAACAACTATTTCAGTTTTTGATCGTGGCAACAGTGATTGAATTTATCTGTATTGGCTCTAACACTATTGTAAATAATCGTGCATGGTTTAATTTTCTTAACGTACGATTAAAGCTGGTGACAGAGCGAATTGATAAAGTTCTTTCTATGGATTATGAGACTTTAGAACAACCTCAAATGCTTGATATGTTTCAAAAAGCAAATAATGCTACCGGAGGAAGTAATAACGGAGTGGAGGGCATGATGCGCAACATTTTTAAGATGAGCGCTTTGATTGTCACCATGGTGGTTAGTGCAGCTGCCATTATAAGTTTAGACTGGAGACTGATTTTAGCACTTACGGTAGCAATGCTCACCAATTATGGCTCTTACCTTTTTTCTGTGAAATGTGATAAAGTGAAGTTCTGGGACAAAATGGCTCCAGTCTGGAGAAAAATGAATTATATGGAGAGATGTACACAGGATTTTGATTATGCGAAGGACATCCGACTCTTTTCTATGAGGAATTGGCTATTAGATAAGCAAAAGGAAGTGCTGACGGACTATGAAGGAAAATATATGAAAAGTCGTAATTTCTGGTTGAGACATTCAGTCATTTATACCTTCACTAGCTTATTTTCAGGTGCTGTAATGTATTACATCCTGATTACACAGGTATTACAGGAGAGCATATCCATCGGTAACTTTACCTTGTTTTTGGGTTTGTGTGGTGCATTTTCCTCTGCACTTTCTGATTTTTATTCGGGATTAGGTGATTTGCAGCATTGTTCTATGCAGACCGATGATTTTAGAACGTTTATGGATTATCCTACGGAGGAGACAGGAGATTTCTACGACTTAGATCTTTTACTTGAAAAGAATGATTTTAACTTTGAGTTCCGAAATGTTTGTTTCCGGTATGAAGGAGCACAAGATTATGCAATTAAGAATTTGAATTTATTTTTTCCAGCAAGGCAAAAATTGGCTGTGGTTGGTTTAAATGGTGCAGGAAAGACTACCTTCATTAAGCTTCTCCTACGTCTTTATGATGTTACAGAAGGGGAAATTTTATTAAACGGAATTAACATCAAGAAGTTTAGAAGAAATGAGTATTACAGTTTGTTTTCTCCGGTATTTCAGAATGTAGAGCTCTTTGCTTTTCCTATGTCGGAGAACATCTCAATGAAAAGCCCGGAAAGAACAGACAAAAATTTGGCTACAGAGTGCATCATCAAGGCAGGAATGCAGGAAAAACTGGAAAGCCTTGAAAATGGTATTGATACGGAGCTTTTGAAGATTGTAAAAGAGGATGGAGTTGATTTATCAGGTGGTGAACGGCAGAAATTGGCATTAGCCAGAGCCTTATATAAGAACGCACCGGTGATTGTTCTAGATGAGCCTACAGCTGCTTTGGATGCATTGGCTGAATATCAGCTGTATCAAAACTTTGATCGTATTGTTGCAGATAAATCGGCTGTCTATATATCGCATCGACTCTCTTCCACGCGCTTTTGCGATGCCATAGCTATGTTTGTGGCTGGTGAGATGGTAGAGTATGGAACCCATGAGGAATTGCTTAAGAAAGGTGGAGCCTATGCAAAAATGTTTGAAGTACAGGCTCAATACTACGAGGTACATAATGAAAATGAATAAGGAAAACCAAATCCTGAATGTATATCGATATTTCCTTCCTTCAGCTTGGAAGAAGTACAAGGGTTATTTTGTGGTACGTTTTGCAAAGCTTTTGGTTACAGCAGCGATACCATTTATCCATATTCTTATTATGCCAAAAATTATAGATGAACTTTTAGGTAATAGAGAAACGGGGATATTGATC
>DATERV010000097.1:0-4534 GCA_035271185.1 Lachnospiraceae bacterium
CAAGGAATTAGCCAAACCAGGTGTAAACCTAAGTCTGCTCTGGACGGAATACTGTGAGGATGCTTATTCCAATGGTAAAACGCCATACATGTATTCTCAGTTCTGCGACAAGTATGTTTTTTGCAAGTACTTTTTGGACAAAGTTGCAAAATATTTTTGGACATTGTTGCATGTCCAAATTGGACAAAGTTGCAAAGCGGTGGCCAGTCGTGCTTAGACTAGCCATTTGATGCTCTGCAGACACTTCTAATTGTTATAATACGAGGTATGAAAAAGGAAGTTCCGAATCCACATCCTCATGTGCGTGTTCCTTAAAATAACGGAACTCCTCATCCAGTTTTTTATAGTGGATGAAATCACTCAGATATCTTAAATCTTCTTCACTGCGTTTATGGTCATCTATAAGACCCAAAAGAAAATCATTCATTTCCTGATAACGCTCCTGAAGATTTTGATATATACGCTGTTCTTTGATAACTTTATTATTTTTAGCCATTGCTATTTACCTCCTGACTGCTGATTCTTGAAAGAGCCTCGTTGATACTTGATTCACGTAATCGGTTATTGATACCCGGAAATAAAATCAGTTCCACATGATGCGTGAGTCTGCCAATCAGAGCGGTTGTCATGCGTTGGTCATAAAGAACATTTACCCACTGTGAGAATTCAAGATTGGTGTTAAGAATCACTGATTTCTCCTCATGTATTTCAGAAAGGTAATCAAACAAAAGCTGTGAACCGGTGCGGTCATATGGGACGTATCCGAATTCATCAAGTATCAGGATTTGGGCATTGTTCAGTTTCTTTTTCAATGCTGTAAGGGTTCCTTTACTCCGGCTCTCTGAAAATAAATTGATAAGTCCTGCGGTACGATAAAATCGTACCGGTATTTCCTGATTACAGGCAGCCATGCCCATCAGAATGGAAAGCATAGTCTTTCCTGTTCCAGTCCCACCATACATAATGACATTTTTGCCGGCATGATAGAAATCAAGATCTAACAGGCTTTGATAGCTGACACCATCTGGAAAATCAATCTCGTCTGTCTTGAACTCTTCCACCTGGTATCTGCGTGGGAATCCGGCAGTGTTGAGATATTTGCTTTTCCGCTTCATAATACGGTATTCAAGTTCATTTGTCAGAAGATTTAAAAGGTATTCCTGTGGTGTATCTCCTTCCTGCTCGAAAGCCTGTCCGGCAAAGTTTACCGACAGTCTGAGCTGCTTGCAGCATTCTGCAATAGATTTTTCTATATCAGCCATTAGATGCACCTCCCTTCTTAAGAGCCGCATCCAGCATAGATAAATCATTTCTGAATGGAATGATTTTCTGCTGTGGCAGTAAAGACTCATTTTCAAGTGGTGGCAGTAGAGGTACATCTGCGTAGATCCGTCTGTAGAGGTTCTGCAGACTGTCAGGATCTGTTGCATTAAGGCGGATCGCCTCATCCACTGTTTTGACAGCACTGGAAAATCCTGTTCTGTCTGTAAGTTCTGCTAATACTTTCAGCACCCGGCCACGGTCTTTGCTTTCACAGTTGTCCATGTATATCTGCATGGTCTGTGGCATCATATCATATATGCCACTGTTGCGAAGTGAGCGGGGCTTTCTGGCAATATATGTAAGATATGGCAGCCAGTCCATTCTTTCGTGGTCACTGCCATAGAGACGCCTATGGCGAACTACTTCGTGCATGTCTTTGTCCATTACAATCACATATGAGGAAGTGATTTTTAGATTGACTGCAGATTCACAGAATGCCGGTGAAGCAGAATAACGATGTTTTCCTGCATCCAATGTAAATTTGCCATACTTATCCGTTGTTGCAGTTGTGAAATTAGCAGTGTCAAACGGCACGGATGGAAGCGGTAGCAAGCGTGCCTTGTCCTCTTCGAATAGTTCGCTGATAAAGCGGTTTGAATCATCATCATAGTGTTCACGTTGCATATCAATTTCGCAGCGTCCCAGAAGATGTTCGTTTTCTTCCACGAGATCATCAAATCGGGGCACTGGTACAAGTTCATTGCGCCGCAGATATCCAACCTTGTTTTCAACATTTCCTTTTTCCCATCCGGATTCGGGATTCATGAATACCGGCTTAATGCGGTAATGCGCACAAAAACGCTGGAAACGTTCCGTTACATTTCGTCCGCCGCCTTTGATGATTTCAGTAACAATGGTTCTTGTATTATCGAACCAGATTTCGGTAGGAACACCGCCGATATGCTGAAATATAGCGACCATGCCTTCTAGAAGGCACTCCATGTTTTCTCCATAGTTAAGCTGCAGGAATCCGCCATTACTGTAGGGAAAACTAAGAACCAGGTACTTTGCTTCCTGATGAAGTTTTCCGTTTTCATAGAAATCGGCGGTTCCAAAGTCAGCTTGTGCTTCGCCTGGGAAATGGTTCAGAGGAATATATCCATCGGTACGTTTTAGCCGAAGTACCTCTTTCCTGGTTTTGACATATGAAGCAACCAGCCGATAGCTGCAGTCAAAGCCTTCTGCCTCATCTTTGAGGCGCCTGAATACTCGTTTGGCTGTATGTCGCTGCTTTCTTGGTGCAAGCTTATCTGCCTGCAGCCATTCGTTGATCAGTGGCTTGAAAGAATCAAGTTTGGATTCATGTACTTCCGCTGATGCTGCTGTGGGAGGTGGACTGTTGAAATCCTCCATATCCACGTATTTACTGATGGTCTTGCGGTTAAGACCGGTTTCAGATGCTATTTGAGAAATGTTCTTATCTTGTTGGTAAAACAGTTCTCTGATATGATGTATCTGATCCATTGTAGTTGACATTCTCCTTTCCTCCTTGTCTTTATTGTTTGGTCTACAACAAAGATAAGGTTAATGGTTTATGGAAATGTCTGCAATGGATCTTTTGATCAAATGGCTCATACTTGGTGGCTACCACTTAGGCGCTGCACCGTTCCATTGAGTCATGATACAAAGCTTTGCAATTGTGTCCAAAATGGACATGCAAGAATGTCCATTTTTGCTTTGCAACTTTGGGTACTTTTATTTTACAATAAACATACCATTAAGATACTTTCAATTGTCAGCCATAAAGAGATTAATTATGTGGGAATCAAGATGATTCAGTTTATATGCAAAACATATGAAGAAGACAACAATAACAAGGAAAATTTGATTGAACTACGTTATAACATATTGACGCATAGATGGATATTCTTTCAGACATTATCTTAAGGGAGGTTTTTTTCATGATAGATCATTATGTGTTTCATGTAGATGTAAATAGTGCTTTTCTATCATGGAGTGCATCCTACCGTGTAAATATTTTAGGAGAGAAGATTGATTACCGGACTGTACCTTCTATCGTAGGGGGTGATCAAGGAACCCGGCATGGAATTGTATTAGCCAAGAGTATGCCGGCAAAAAAATATGATATTCAAACAGGGGAGCCTATTGTATCAGCCAAGCAGAAATGTCCGGAACTAGTTATACTTCCACCCGATTATCATTTATACATTCAGGCATCTAAAGCCCTTATGGATATTCTAAATAAGTATTCAGATAATGTAACACAATACAGTATTGATGAAGCTTGGGCAGAGTTTTCCGGATTTCAAGGGCTATATGGTGGAATCGTAACATTTGCAAATGAACTACGTGAAGAGATAAAGAATGAATTGGGCTTTACAGTTAATATCGGTGTGTCCACGAATAAATTACTTGCAAAAATGGCAGGGGATTTTAAAAAGCCGGATTTAGTACATACTTTATTTCCATGGGAGATAGAAAAGAAGATGTGGACGTTGCCGGTAAGTGAACTGTTTTTTGTCGGGAAAGCCACAGAGAAGAAGTTGAATACATTAGGTATTACTACAATTGGAGAATTAGCAAACGCAGATATTAAGACATTACGATTTCATTTAAAGAGCCAAGCGGATATAGTATGGAATTATGCATGGGGAAATGATTTAGTGCCTTACATCTATTATCAGGAGGCTAATAAAGGGTATGGTAATAGCATGACAGCACCCTCTGACGTAACGACCGTATCATATGCAAGAGAGATTCTATTATCACTAAGCGAAACGGTAGGTATGAGATTACGTGATGATAATGTAAAGATATCCTGTATTTCTGTCAGTATTGCTACCTGTGAGTTTGAACGTTATTCCAAACAAATGCAACTATTATCAGCGACAAATGTTACGGAAGAGATATATGAAAAAGCGTGTGAGGTTTTTGGTATGATGTGGAACAAAACATCCGGAACTCCGCCTATCAGACAATTAGGCATTCACACCACAAAAGTAAGTCAATGTGAATACCGGCAATACAATATGTTTGAACAGATTAATTATGAAAAATATGAAAAAATCAACAGAGCAGTGGATGCGATTCGTAAAAAATATGGAGAAGACTCTGTTATGCGAGCAAGATTTGTAAAAAATGATGTGAAATCAATGAGTGGTGGATTAGATAAGGGACGACGTACCGGTATCACAACAGGAATAAGACTGGATAAAGAAATACAGATGTGAGGTGATTGGATGGATTGGAG
>DATERV010000098.1:0-3292 GCA_035271185.1 Lachnospiraceae bacterium
TTGATATATTGATTGGCATTGTGATTGCAGTTACCAAAGCGAGAGGAATAAAAGCAAATAGCGCAGCTTCGAAATAGCGAATTTGATAGAAAAAGAACCTTGATATTGTTATGCAACTTGTGATATACTTAAAAAAATATATTCAATTGCGAAATAATAATCAAATATACAGACAATGGGGATGAAGAGACTTTATGGCTGATTTGGGGAGAAAGAGAGTAAAATTAGGAGAGGCACTGGTAAAAAGTGGAATTATAAAAGAGTCTCAGTTAAAAAATGCACTTGAGCTCCAAAAGGAGAATGGTAGAAAACTGGGTGAAACTCTCATAGATACAGGCATAGTCACAGAAGATCAGATAGCAAAAGTTTTAAGCGTACAGTTAGGGTATGAGAATGTTGATTTAACCAATATTGCCATTGCTCCCGAGATTCTGAACCTGGTTAATCCTTCCGTTCTAAAAAAGAATAAGGTCCTGCCAATAGAGTTTGCAAAGGACAATATGAATATCTTAAGGGTTGCCATGGCAGATCCCATGGATATGGATGCCGTGGATGATATTTCAATTATCACAGGGTGCCAGGTCGAACCTATGCTGGCTACGCCCAGAAGTATCATGCTTGCCATTGATCACTTCTTCGGTCAGGAAGAAGTGGACATCGCTTTGGAAGAGTATACCAGGAAAAAACTTTCCGATGATGATGAGGATATCTTCAGCGAAGATATTAATAATTCTCCCATTGTTATGCTGGTTAAGGACATGATAGAAAAAGCCGCTAGACAGAGGGCTTCGGATATACATATAGAACCGCTTGAAAAAAAAGTAAAAGTACGTTACCGAATTGACGGTGCTCTCTATGAGAGAGCAAAATATGATGCAAAGATACTACCGGCATTGGTTGCCAGAATTAAGATTATAGGTGGCATGGATATTTCTGAAAAAAGAAAGCCTCAGGATGGTCGTATTACGCAAGTAGTGGACAGAGTAGAGTATGACATTCGTGTTTCTGTTCTTCCAACGGTGTTTGGAGAAAAGATTGTTATGCGACTTGCAATCAAATCAGCTTTAAGTAGAGAAAAAAGCCAATTAGGCTTAAAACCGGGAGAAATGGAACAATTTGATCATATTTTAAAGAATCCCCATGGTATTTTGCTGGTTACCGGCCCTACAGGGAGTGGTAAATCCACTACACTGTATACTGCATTAAGCGAACTTAATACAGAGGATGTTAACATTATTACAGTAGAAGATCCTGTTGAAGCCAATATTGACGGTATTAATCAGGTACAGGTTAACCCGAAAGCGAACCTGACATTTGCCAGTGCACTTCGTTCTATTCTGCGTCAGGATCCGGATATCATTATGATTGGCGAAATCCGAGATAAGGAAACTGCAGGAATAGCTGTACAAGCCTCCATAACCGGCCACTTAGTTGTTAGTACATTACATACAAACTCATCTGCCAGTACCATTACCCGTCTTGCAGACATGGGGGTGGAACCATACTTAATTGCTGATTCCATAGTGGGCGTCATTGCACAGCGACTGGTGAGACGATTATGCCCAGACTGTAAAAAACCACGTATGGCAACGGATGACGAAGCGGTACTCATGGGTGGTAACCCCGGTAATAAAATGCAGATTTATGATCCTTGTGGTTGCCACAAATGCGATCATATGGGATATAGGGGACGTATTGGCGTTTATGAAATCATGGAGATGAGTCATGATTTGAAGCATATTATCAGTAGGGGCGGATCAGCGGAAGATATAAAAAAACAGGCTATGTTGGATGGTATGCACACCTTGCGTTTGAGCGCAGCCGAATATGTGCTGTCAGGCATCACATCCATTAGCGAAATGATGAAGGTTTCTTTTGATTCATAATGACAAATAAGGGGGATAGGATGGCAACTTTTGGGTATGAAGCCATTGACAAAGTCGGAAAAATTACAAAGGGTAGTATTGAGGCTGACTCAACAGAAAAAGCAAGACAGGAGATTAAACAGCAGGGATGGACTGTTTTGGATTTGAAAGAGAAAAGCCTGCTTACAAAAGATATCAATATACAGATAGGAGGTTATCCTACTCCCAGAGATTTGAGCGTATTTTGCAGACAGTTTGTCAGCATGACCAAGGCTGGTGTTTCTATTTTAGAAGCCTTGAAAATGCTCTGTGAACAGACGGAAAACAAGCAGCTTCAAAAAGCAGCAGAGGGTGTTCGTGTCAATGTTGAAAAGGGGGAAACATTGGCACGTTCACTGGCAGATTATCCCAAGGTGTTTCCCAGCCTTATGGTGAATATGATTGCCGCAGGGGAGTCCTCAGGTAGTCTGGATGTTGCCATGGAACGAATGGCAATTCAATTTGAACGATCTGCCAAGACCAGAGCATTGGTTAAGAAAGCTATGATTTATCCTGTTATGGTTTGCTGTGTGGCTATTGTCATAGTGGTGGTGATGTTGGTGGTTATTATTCCTAACTATGCAAGCATGTTTGACGACTTAGGGTCAGATTTGCCGGGATTGACCAAGGCAGTAGTGGCATGTAGCGATTTCCTGCGGACAAAATGGTTCATATTAGTCCCGGTGATAATAGCCATTATAGTAGGAGTGAAAGCATTTTCCACTACAGATACAGGAAAGCATGTATTCCATGCGATGCAGTTAAAGCTGCCTGTTTTCAAGAATTTGATAGTGAAGCAGTCATCCTCCCAGATGGCACGTACCATGAGCACTCTTTTAGCAGCAGGTGTTCCCTTAATTGAAGCAGTAGACATTGTAGGGAATACCATGGAGAATGTGTATTTTAAGGAAGCCATGGATACTTGTAAGAATGAGATTATTATTGGACAACCCCTATCCAGACCACTGGAAGAAAGCGGCCTTTTTCCACCCATGGTATACCATATGACAAGAATCGGAGAAGAATCCGGAAATACTGAAGAGATGTTAAGCAAGCTGGCAGATTATTATGATGAAGAAGTGGAGATGGCAGTACAGTCCTTAATGGCAGCCATGGAGCCTATGATTATCATCATTCTGGCAGGAATTGTGGGAGTCCTCGTCGGTGCTTGTATGGCACCTATGTTAAAGATGTATCAGGTACTGGATACAATTTAATATGAATTAAACACTACTGTGGTAGGGACAGCAGTGTCTAAGATAATCTTATCTTAATAAAGGAGAGAATGAATATGAAAAAGAAAATGAACAACAAAGGTTTTTCCCTTGTAGAATTAATCATTGTAATTGCTATCATGGCAGTATTAGTAGGTATTTTAGCTCCTCAGT
>DATERV010000099.1:0-5307 GCA_035271185.1 Lachnospiraceae bacterium
AATGGGGCTTTTCTGATCAGGGCTCTCGCAATTGCAATTCTTTGCGCTTGTCCCTCTGAAATACCATGACCACGCTCGCCGATCACGGTATCAATCCCATTGGGTAAATCCATAACAAATTCAAATCCCGATGCCAGTTTCAAAGCCTCTGTCATTTCATCCTCTGTAGCATCCAGTTTGCCCATTCTGATATTTTCTCTGATTGTGCCGCTGAACAGGGTATTCCCTTGAGGAACATATGCTATGTAATTACGCATACCTGCGTTTGCTCTCTCTCTTTCCCCATTCTGATTGAAAAATTCAATGTCTCCCTGATATTGGCTCATAAAAGACATAATTAGTCGAATCAAAGTAGTTTTGCCTATTCCGGATTCGCCAATGATTGCTACAAATTCATGAGGCTGTATTTCACAGGAGGCATTTTCAATGACAGTTTCTTTATCATAACCAAAAGTTACATCCTTGATTGACAACCCAACGTTATCGGCTGCTATATGGTCTTTAGCAAACTCTTCCTCTGGTACGTTCTGAATTTCTATAATTCGGCCTGCAGAAGCCAATACGGCTACAACCTTAGGAATTTGTTGTGCCAGCATCATAATAGGAACCTGTACACGATTGACCAACGTTAAAAACACTGACATTGTACCGTATGTAATTACTTTTGATGCAACCTGCATTGCACCATATGCAAATGCCACAATATAACCAATCTGAAAGCTTAATGACATTGCTGTGGAACTGGCCAGTCCCATTTTGGTACGCTTTAAAACCCAAAAAAATCTATCCTCTCTTAATTCCGTCAATCTGTCAATTGAATAGTCTTCATTACAAAAGGACTTCACAATTAATAAATTTGCCAGACTTTCCTGTAGAAAGGAACGATAGGCAGATTCCGTTTCCTGAACCTTTACCTGCAGTTTTTTTAACTTTTTCCCAAGCAACCAGCTTGTTAAGGCAGCAACCGGAGCTATGAGTAACGCAAATACAGCTATCAAGGGAGAAAAATATAGTAGTGTAAAGAAAACCATAATCAGCTCTACAAACAACCTGATAATATCAGGTATGGTACCCACGATACCGTCTGCCACACTTCCCGCATCACTTGTTAACCTGGTCATTAAGTCTCCCGTATGATATTTTTTCACATCTATCCAGTGTGACCGCATAATCTTATCATATATCTGTTTCCTGATACCAAAGGAAAATTTTTCATTTAGCATTGTTGAAAATAAACTGACTACAATTCCTATTATCTGTGTCAAAATAGTTAGTGCAAAATAAACACCTATCAACAATAACAGGTTCTCGCTAACTCCACCTGTTGCATTATCGATAATTCTCTTAGTAATCAATGTCATTACCAATGTAAGTCCCGTTGTACCCAAGTTTATAAGCATAATCAATATGATTTTCCACAAATAGGGTTTCGAATATTGAAACAGCCATTTTGTATAATGATACTGATTATCCTTGTCTTTCCATAAAGCAATAAGTTTGTCCTTCATTATTTCCCCTATTATTCTGATTCATTAATAACAAATTCTTATCAGTCAATAAAATCATAGGACTTCATTTTGTCCAGGAAATCTATCACAGCTGCCTCGCACTCTTCTGGAGTTACATCATATTCCTGCAGTAGCTTCTCTATAACCTGTGCAGGTGTAATATTCTCTTGAAGCATGTCCCAAATATCGTTTCCGGTACCTTTTATCAGAAAGTATTTTCCGGTCTCAAAGTCTATCATGACCTTTTCTCCGGCTAGATCCGTAACATTTAACTTTTTATTCAACTTGATTGAAGCGTTTTTGTCCATTCAATTTTCCCCCTATTTTCTTCCATTCTACTTTATATAATACCCAAACACAAATAATTATGCAATAGAGATTTTTAGAACATTGAACACTTATAATACAGTAAAAATAGCTCTAAGGATTGTGAATCCCTAGAGCTATCATTTTCTATCTTTGTATTATTTACTAGTATTAGGAAAGTAAGGAATATCTTCCTTAGGACCACTTCCATCGCCAACACCCTGCTTGAAATATCCATCAGCAAAATCGTCAGCTGACATCTCTGTTGTAGGATTCAGTGCAGTAGCTTTGATACTTAACTCATTAATTTCAGGTGCAATCCAATTCTTCATATTAATCTCCTTCTATACAATAATTTCTTTCCATTCGGATGATTGTATTGTATAATACCTTCATAAATAAGTAACGAATTCTAACATAATTGTAAGTTTTAAGAAAGTGGGGACAATGTATCAATATTTAATGTATGGGCTGATAGTCCACTCCGACATTCCTTTGTATAACCTTACACAAACTGTAGGTGATCCCGACGCTTATATATCCTATGGTAAAGTTTCTTATGATAATGTACCCAGTGGCTCGAAAAATTTCTACTATTCACCGGATTATGTCTGTTTTCAAACCAACCATGGTGCATTTTCTATAAGCAATGGTCAGAGAATCACGATTGAGCCAACGCCTGAGGCTACTCTAATCCAGCTAACCGCTTATGTGATTGGTTGGGGATTTGCGTTTCTGTTTACCCAAAGAGGCTTCTCTGCACTACATTGTACGGCTTTGGATATCAATGGTGATGGTGTTCTGATTTCCGGAATCAGCGGTTGTGGCAAATCAACCACTGCCCTTTCCCTAATTCAAAGAGGCTACAAGTATCTTGCCGATGATATTGCAATGCTCAATCCTCTGAATAGTATGGAAATTACACCTGCATATCCAATACAAAAAGTATGCCATAACATTATTGATTCGCTTAATCCTGAAAATCTTCTATTTATTAATGAAGAACGAGACAAATACTCCTACTATAATACAGCGGAATTCTGTTGCTTACCCAGAAGGCTTAAAGCCGTGATTGTTTTACGCTGTGCCGATATTCCATCTGTACAGGTTGAGGAAGTCACAGGGCTGAATAAATATCTTCGCACGCTTGAATGTCTTTTCCTTTCCGAGATTTATGCCTTCAGTGAAACTCCTGAAGGTGATAAGTATCGCTGTTTAAAACTGGCAGAGCAAATACATCTCTATATCATCACCAGGCCATACAGTGGAAATACCTTAGATGAGATAACTGATAAAATTATAAACCTTGTAACTACATAAAGTCGGAGGTAACTGCCATGTCTGCCATATGGGGACGTATAAACAAGGATAAAAACATAGACGAAGCTACCGTTCATGGTATGAACATGTCCATGTCAGAGTATAAACTGGACCGGATTGATCAAATAAAACAGAGCAATATCTACTTTGCCTGTGGGCACCAATATATTACAAATGAAGCTGTCACTGATATTTCTCCAATATATGATGAAGTCAACAATGTCTACTTTACAGCAGATTGTTTTCTATACAACAGGTCTGCCATCATCTCACAGCTTACTCAGTTACCAGACTTTCATAAAATAGTAAAATCTGAAACTCTCGCATCCTGCGGAGATGCTCTGCTTGCATACTATTCCTTTCAATTGCTTGGCTTTTCCTTTGTTGAAATACTAAGAGGATCCTTTTCTTTTGCTATCTATGAAGCAGTTAATCGGAAACTGCATCTAATCACCGATCATCTTTGCAAGCGTTATCTTGCATATTATGACTGTGAGGATTATGTATGTTATGGTAGCACTTATAAGCCTATTAAATTTTGTCTCGGAAAGAATTTGGAACTAAATCGGCGTTTTATCATCAACTCCTATCGCGATATGTCTCCTATGAATTTTGTTGAATCCGGTACCACTGCATATCAAGGCATTTTTCATGTGGATAATGCAACACACATTACCATCCATCTGGATACACAAACAATAGAAAAAAAGTCATACTGGAATCCTCTCTCATCCGTAGAAAAAATGCATGGAAAATCTGATGACGAATATAAAGATTTCTTTCTTAAAACCTACGAGGCTATAACCCATGCCCAGCTTCGTGCACGTAAGCAGACCGGTATTATGCTGAGTGGAGGATTGGATTCTTCCTCTGTTGCTGCCTTTGCAGCCCCGTATCTCGCAAAAGAAGGGAAAAAGCTTTATAGCTACACCTCGGTTCCCGCGTCACAATATGATAGCACCGTTGGCTCATGGATTATCGAAAATGAATCATATTTAATTGAAGAGCAATGTAAATGGCATCCTAATTTATATCCTCATTACATCACCAGCGATACAGAAAACTGTATGACCTGCATGGAGCGTTTTCAAAATGAATATGATATCCCTGTAAAGCCATCCATTAACAACATAAATATTGATATGATGGGCAAGGCTGCTACAGACGATGGCTGCAGTATCCTGCTGTCCGGCGGAAATGGGAATGCCACAGTCTCCTATGGCAGTATTGGCCAATACATCACACTCAGTATTCAAAAGGGACATTTTTGTCATGCCTTTCAGGAAATGTTTGTTTTTTGCAAACGTCATAAATTATCTCGAAAGAAATATTTATTAAAATGGTTAAAAGTAATCATACAATATTTATTGACAAACCCTCCTGAAAAAGCATACTATCTCCAGTCTGAAGATATTCAAAAATATCATCTCGAGCATGTTAAAATGGAAGCAAAAAAGAAATTTGGAGATGAGTATTTTGCAGCAGAACGCCAGAAATACAATTTTATGTATATGCCAATGCTGTATATCCAAAAGGGATTTTATTACACGTATCAAGGGCTATTGCAGGGATATCTCCAACTTGACCCCACGCTCACTGTTGAGATAATTGAATTATGTATGAGTTTTCCTGATGAATGCTTTGTACATAATGGAATAGAACGACGTATGATTCGGGATTATATGAAGGATTTGATTCCTTTTCCAATTGTGGATGATAAAAAGGGATATGGTGTACAAGCTGCAGACTTCGCCTATCGCGTTAACCGTGATTGGGATGAAATCAAGGATTCTGTTTATGATATTTTAAAGGAACCGCTCCTTAGGGAATACCTCAATGGGCAAAAACTGGATGAACTCATTAACACAATCCAAAGCCATGAGTATGGTTTGGATAAACCAACTGTATGGGATGCAACTTTGATTGGTTCCCTGGGCTATTTTCTGAGAGACTACCATTCCAACAAGAATAATTTATAAAAACAAATAAAGGTGTGGCCTCAATTGAACCACACCTTTTCTTATTTTGCTTCACAAAAGAACTTATCCACAATGGAATAGGAAGTACCATCTCCACCTGTTACAAACATTTTTCCACACCGCAGCCATGCATGTGCCACCATCTTACCCTCATCGTATCCACAGCCCAGATACAACGTAGATTGAATTCCCTT
>DATERV010000100.1:0-5565 GCA_035271185.1 Lachnospiraceae bacterium
GGGCATCGCCATCTTGACCGGATGGAAGGAGCCGTAGGTCCGTTCCAACCCAACAGAAAAAATAGTGGCTTCTTCTGTGCTCTCATTGGCTCCCTGGGCACCAAATACGCGACCGTTGATAGTGAAATGAGAGAAATCAATAGGATAGTCTTTTTCCGATGCAATCTGATTATTGCCAGTTGTCGTGGGGTATACCGTTTGCGCGCCCAAAACAGCAGCCTGGGAAAGCTCACACGTACCATCGCAATCTTGTGTGCAAAACGAACACATTCCCGACTGGGAAGATATAAATGCACTACGATTTCTTGCAAAGGTAAAGCCCGAACTCAATCTAGGGGAATAAGACATATCAGCTCTCCTTCTCTTCTTTCGGGCCCTTAGAACGTCACCGTCTTGTCAGCCCACTCCACCAACTGGACACAATCGACCATGGTGCTGATGGGACATACTGCAGTCGCTCCCATCTTCCTCGATTGCAGGCAGGCCCCACAAGCAAGTATCACCCCGTCAATTTCATGGAAGGTTGCAACCTGTTCGGCAACATTGAACTTCTCATGTGTACGGGTCTCGATCTCCACAGCCTCGCACATAAGGAAGACCTTAACCTCATGGCCGGTTTTCTTGGCTGTCACGGCGAATCTCATCGCATTTTAGGCTTTCTCATACTCTTTTGTTTCAATGATTATTCCAAGTTTCATGCTAGTACTCCTGTATTACTGTCCGCAAACTAGCCATGACAGCATCAACCTCTTCTTTTGTCGTATGGCGGCCCAGGCTGAACCGCACAGCACCTCGCCCCCCCCTATCAGAGACTCCCCTTGCTGCCTGCAAGTCGTGCCTGCATGACAGGCAGAGCCTGTAGAGGCCGCGACATCCGTAAGGGCGTCCAAGACCTTATGACCATCATACCCCAAGAAACTGATATTGAATGTATTAGGTAGTTTCTTTTCAGGATGGCCGTTCAAATGTACACCCTCTCCAAAACTCTCTTTCAGCCTGGTATAGAAATATGTGGTGAGTTCTTTCACCGCGTTGCTCCCTAAGGCTGATACGGCAACCTCACAAGCCTTGCCCAGCCCCATGGATCAAAGGCTCAATGTGAAGGCCTCCTCTGATGTATAGGGCTCCGACGCCTTTCGGTGCGTAGAGATTATGGCCCGCTATAGTAAGGAAATCAACACCGAGGGTTGTCACATCAATAGGGACCTTCCCCACTGATTGGGATGCATCAGTATGGAACAACACTCCACGTGCTTTACACATCCGCCCTATTTCTTTAATTGGTTGCAGGGTCCCGACCTCGTTGCTTGAGTGCATGATAGTGACAAGTATGGTCTTCTCTGTGATAAGGCTCTCTATAAAAGAAGGGTCTACCATGCCATAGCGGTCAACAGGGACATACCTGACTTCATAGCCGAGGTCCTCAAGGTATTTGCAGGGCTTGAGTATGGCAGGGTGTTCAGTCTGGGCAGTGATTATGTGCTTCCCCTTATGCTTATAAGTGTGAGCAACCCCTTTGAGGACCATATTATTCGATTCGCTTCCCCCACTGGTAAAGATATTTTCTTCAGGGAGGCAGTGTATCAGAGAGGCAACCTGAGCCCTTGCCCTCTCTACAGCTGCTTTGGCAGCGAGGCCCAAACTATGGGTGCTGGAAGGGTTTCCGAAATAACCATAGAGAGAAACGGCAACCTTGCCTCTGCCACCTCTTTGTCTATGGGGGTTGTTGCATTGTAATCCAGGTAGACCATGATAGGGCCTCCCAATTCATTGTGGTTTAAAATCATCGCTTTCAATTGATATGGAATATTTTTGATACATAAATGAGGCTGTTTCAAGTTCGATAAGTGATGCTCACAAATATTATTCTCAGCTTATTCAAAACTACGTACATTCACGAATGTTATCAACTTCATATTGATTGGAAATACCTTTACTGTATAGCAATTTCAATAATAGGAGTGATTTTAATTTGATTCATAACTGCAGTGTACAAATCTACTTCCACTTCCGGTGTTTCTATTGAAACAACAAGTGTATATCTAACTTTTTCATTGCTTTTACCTAAATAGCTTCTTTCACGCCACCAACCTACAACAGGGTAGACTGCTATATAATTTGCATCACACAGATTCACAGCCAAGTCATCACAAAAATCAGAGTGTAAAGAACCAACATCTCGATTATTTACCCCCAAATACCACTCTCGACTACTTCCATCTCCTTTATCTTTTTTATCATCACCTCGCATTTTAACATTTATCCGTTTATTAAAATCTTCTAGTGTTTCATTTGAATTTATAACATCAAATCTAAGATTACAGGAAGGATATCTGTATCTATCTTTCCACCCGACTTCGCCAGGCCCTGGCTCAATAAAATACGATAAAGTCACTCTTATAGTGACCTCTGTGTTTCCTAAAGACTGTAATACTTCTCTTGGCCAAGGAATTTCATGCAAATGCATTTCATGCATTTCTTTCCCTTTAAATGGCTGTAATTCATCTTGCACAATCAAATTTACAGAATTCTTAGCGCATTGAATCGCCTTTGATAGGTTAGGAACACCATACCCGCAAGTACGAAGCAACTCTTTTCTACCTTTTTTTTTGGAGTCATTTTTACAAAATTGTTGACACATACCTTTCGTCCATCTTGCAGAGTGCACCAATAAAGCTCGTATCGTTTCAGGCCATATACCCGGATACTCTGCATAAAGTTGTGCTGCCATCCATGAAGCTTGTGCGGTAGCGGAACTCGTTCCTGAAGTAGTTGTAAAGGTTCTATCAAGGTGTTTGTGATATGTAGTCAAAAGTGACAAATCCCCACATCTATCAAAATCCTTATCATTTGTTGCCATATTACCACCATCCAAAAGGATTTCAGGTTTAATCGGCCATTTATTGCTCCAAGTTACAGAAGTAGAGCTATACGGTGATAATTGTCCTACATCAGCAACTGGGCGGAAATGTTTATACATTGAATCAGTTATTTGAATATCATTTGTCATTGCTCCGACAGTAATAGCATTCCATGATTGCCCTGGGCTTTCAACGGAATGGAGGGTACTAGAATTAGGATAAACAGAGCAGAGAAGCTCTTCAGGAATTACATTTCCAGAACTGATAAAAAATAAACGCTTTTCACCATTTTCATTTGCTCCAGATGTAATACTGTCTACTGCTGCTGACCAAGAAGTGGGACTACCATCATCTGTATTGAAACATCTTGAAGTCACTGCCATGCATATTGTTCGATCTGCTTTCGGATTTGAGATTTCCGCGAGCGCAACCGCTTGCTTTGTAATAGCGCCATACAACTCTGTTGGGTTAATTCCTTGAGGAGGCAAAATTTTTACTGACTCTATCTTGTGTCTTATAAGTATTTTTTTATTGCCAATCAATGCATCTTTTAGATTGTTATAAACAGCCACACCTGCCATTTCTGTGCCATGCCCTTTATGGTCAGCGCTCCCCCAAGAATTGTTTACCGCCTGTACTGTTTGTGTATCTCTTATTGCGGGGGCGATGAGGGGATGTGTACTATTAAGGCCTGTGTCCAATAAGCATATTGAAGAATTACTATCAACAAATTCCGTTCGACTTGCTAAATCTTCCGCCCAATCTTTTTGTTCGATCCTAGGCAGCGAATCAAAAAAACTTGAAGGTTCCGGAGCTCGACGAAGTTCTGTCAAATACTCGCAACTATCAATCAAATTACACAATTGAGATTTATTTGCCTTTATCAGAAAAACAATACGTTCAGGAAAAACCAGTCTATTCTGATTGATTTCAATTTCTAATAATTCACAGCACTCAATCACATTAAGTGAAACATCTTCCATTGATACAACATTATATCTGACCCAAACCTCACACCACTGTGCTATTTCGGTCGGAATATGCTCTAATTCTCCAATCCAAAATGAATCTAATAGTGCAACCCTAATATCCTCAATACTACGCACTAAATCATTGTTCCTGGGATTATCGCTTTTTGTGACTTCAGAAGAATATGCTTTAATCTTATTGATAAAGAATGATTCTTTTCCCGAAGGGACAAAAACTGTAGCACTAATTATTTTTGTTTTGTCATTGTCTCTTACATTTAAGAGCCGTATGCCTTGACTTCTATTTTCTAAGCTTTTACTTGCTAAATCATACATAGCGGCGCCAGAAAATTCCAGATAAACTCCATCTTTATATCTTATTGCAGCGATTTGCTTTTTAGTTATAGAACTTTTATAACATTCCTCAAGTCTCTCCTCAAGATTAGTACCATGGACCGTACTATTTTCTCGCTGGGGATAATTTCGATTAACTGGATATGAACGAGCGCGGTATGGAATTGATTTTTTCGTTCTTTTCAAAAAAATATTCCTTTTTTCAACAGGCAATGGTTACGCCTCCTTTCGCGAGTGTAACGTTACTCTTTCTGTAATTAATTTCAGAATCTTGGTTTGTGTAATCTTAGTGTCATCTAAAATAGAATCTTTTATTGCATCTTCACATACTCTGATTATCTCAGCATGACTTAAGACTAGAGACTCTTCAAGTAATTTTACTGAAGGAATAAAATCTCTTTGGTAAGTTGATAGCTTGTTTTGAAATAATCTTTGCACTTCGCTTTCAGTTGGCATCGAATAATGCAGTACATCATCAAATCGCCTAAATAATGCTTGATCCAATAAATTTTGATTGTTTGTTGCTGCAATAATAATACTATCAGAACAATCCTGTTCTAAAAATTGTAGAAAAGAGTTTAAGATTCTTCGCATCTCTCCAACTTCATTATCTAAATTTCGGTCTGCTCCAATCGCATCAAATTCATCAAAAAAATATACACCTGCATTGTTTTCAACAGAATCAAAAATCTGCCTCAGCTTTGTGCTGGTTTCTCCCATGAATTTTGTAATTAGCTTATCCATTTGAACTGTATAAAGGGGAATCCCTATTTCAGAAGCCATCACTGAAGCCGTAAAAGTTTTGCCTGTTCCAGGTTTTCCTTCGATAAGAATTTTCCGTCGGTTACACAACCCATAGCTTCTTAATTTATTTTTGTTCCTATATTCATGCAAGATTCTTTTGAGCCTTTCATGGATTATATCAGATACTATTAAATCATCTAGTTTTTCAGTTGGGACAGACATGGTAAGCATAGGGTTAGTTTGAATCTCATTAAACTGGAATATGTTAGACCTAAAACTCCCTGTCTTTTCAGCAAGTTTCTTTAATTCCCGAGCAAGGGTTTCGTGATTTCGTTTTGCTTCATACGCTGCAATTTGCAACACTACAGTTTTGAATTTTTCATTGTTATTATCATTATGCGCTTTGATTAAGCATTTTATCTGGTCTGCAGTAGCCATTCTGACACCTCCTTGCTTGTACTTATAGAAACTATATCATAGTTTTTAAATTACTTAACAAAAATTGACCCTTTTTAAGGATTTCTTGTTTTATTCTATCAAATCTTAACATCTTTTCGAATAGGAACATACCATTAGAACCACAAATATATTTTCTAATCCGTATACCATTTTTCACCTCATAGCGCTTCTTAAAGAGC
>DATERV010000101.1:0-2031 GCA_035271185.1 Lachnospiraceae bacterium
TGGATGGTCGGGGGCAGAATATGAGCCAAATATTCCTTATTCGGATGATAAGAACAGTAAGGTGGAGCTACTTAACCTAATTGGAAAAAGCGGAGTACCAAAGAAGAAAAAGAAAAAGAAAAGTGATAATATTGCTAAGCTAACACAGCTTGATGCCGTCGTTCAATACTCTGCCAAAATTGCGGAGAAAAACAACATTCCTGCCATCAAACAAATATGGATGCCACCACTACCTAGTGTGATTTATTTGGAGGATCTAGCAGAGATTAAAAAGCCAGTAGGCTTCTCACTTTTACTACCCATTGGTCTTGCTGATAACCCTGAGGGTCAAAGCCAATATCCTGTTGCGGTAGATTTTCTAAAGGAAGGACATTTGCTAATCTGTGGTACGGGTTCTTCTGGTAGGACAACACTTCTACAAACGCTTATCTACAGCGCAGTCACACGTTACATTCAAAGTGAGGTTAATTTATATATAGCAGATTTTTCAAGTCGCACCATGGCTGTCTTTGGAAGCTTACCCCATGTTGGTGGCGTATTATTTGAAGGGGATGACGAAAAGATAGCGGAGGTATTTGAGCTGTTACAAAAGACGCTAGATTGTAGAAAGAGAGAATTTTCAGATCAAGGAATTGGTTCGTTCCGGGAATATGTTACACAAAAGAACGATTGTCCAGCAATTTTGTTTGTCATCGATAACTATGTTGCATTCATGGAAAGCTACGAACAGTATGAAGATACGTTGTCTCAACTTTCTAGAGAGGCAGCAAGTTATGGTATTTTCCTTGTGCTTAGTATGAATAATTCAGGGGAGCTTAGAAGTAGAATACGTCAAAATTTTACATCAGGAATCGCATTACAGATGCCGGATAAATATGAATATGAGGCTGTTATTGGTGATCGCAGCGAAATAGTTCCCGAGGGACGCACACCTGGAAGAGGCCTTATAAAAGCACCACTGCCGGTGGAATTTCAAACGGCACTGTGTGTACATGAGGACGCAGGCATGTCATTGACTCAAACTCTTAGACGAAAATTCGCTGTTGCAGAGAAAGCAATCAAGGGCGTAAAGAAGTTAGGGGATACACTTAAGGAGCTTCGTTTTGAGGAGCTGATGGAATATCCTGAGGTCAAAGCCATGCCAGAAGGAATTCTTGCACTTGGTCTGACCATGGAGCATCAAAAGCCTGTCACATTAGTATTAGATGATGAGTTCTGCTACACCGTAGGAGGATCAGGGCAATCTGGAAAAACAAATTTTCTGATTTCCATAGCAAAGCAGGCGAAAGAAAAAGGAGCGAAGCTATATTTGTTCGACAGCGGGCATGAATTAGAAACATCCATATTATTTGATCAAGTCGTTCACAACGATACAGAACTGTTTGATTTGATGGAAAATATAATAGTGCCGGAATTTGTTACCCGAAATGGTGTGGTGAATGAGGCGCGAGATGAAGGCTTAAATGTTATGGATGCAATGAAAAAGTATCAACGTATTGTGTTCATGATTAATGATATGTCAGCTTTTATGCGTGCCGTTTACAGTCCTAATATGGAGATTAGTGGATTTATGGAACTAGCATTGGAAAAAGGTCGTGAACACAAAATCCATTTTTTTGCCGCTATTACACCAGATGATTATACCGATATGGCTCGTTACGCAACTATGCGCACCTGGGCCAATTGGGGAAGAGGGGTGCATCTTGGGGGAATGTTTGACCAGCAAAATATGTTACGATTTGAGATGTCGGCTGCAGACAACGTACGCCAATTAGCCACAGGCATGGGATATGTAGCGGGAGAGAACGGAAAAACCATAAAAATTATTACGCCACTTGTGAAAGAATAATAAAAAAATAGTAATAAAAAATAGTGATAAAGGGATAGTAGAAAGAAATAACAAGGAGGTTTGACAATGAGTAAGATTTATCTTGACGTACAGGTTCCTGGCATCGCCCGAACCTATGAGTTTGTGGCTGATAGCATCATGACCGTTGGTAAAGTGAAAAAGCAGTTTACCCAGCAGATTTC
>DATERV010000102.1:0-50422 GCA_035271185.1 Lachnospiraceae bacterium
ACGTAATTTTGCCAGGAATAATAGCAGATAGAAGTATATCATTTATTGGGTTAGATATGCTGAACTATATTGGAGGTGGTATAGTTGGGGGATTATTATTCATAACATGTATGGAATTAAGTGGGAATATTTTTGTTGCAATTCTTATTCACTCTCTAATGGACTATTCCTACGGATACATAGGAATTATTGTTGTTATAGGCACCTTAGGATTTTTAATATTGAAAAGCAAAAGAAAAGAAATATTTAATAAAAAAAATCACACATCCCATGTGTGCAAAGATGTGTGCAGATAAATTACAGAAGCCGCAAACCTCCTATTTATCAGTATTTTTGTGTGCGGGGATTTGTTCGAATCCCGTCTCTCGCTTAACTAATTTCCTCAGAATATCGCAATGTCTGAGATACCAGCCAACATCTTCAATAGGCACACCTCTTCTATCCATTTCAGATGCTACCGCCCTGCGGATATCATACGCAGATTTCACTGGAATTCCTGCACGAGTACATTGTGCCCGGATGCAGTCTTCAATCTCACGTATCTTGGTTCTTTCCTCTTCATCACAGAAAATGAAATCTAAAACTGGTTTATCGCAATGCAAGACCGCTTGACTTTACCAAATGGAACTATCTTTTTGAGAACGGGAGCTGTGAGGATTTCCTTTCTGTTCTGTCCAGCTATCAAAATGAGGATGGCGGTTTTGGATACAACATTGAGTGTAATAACTGGAACCCTAATTCTTCTCCTTATACGGTATGCATAGCATTAGATTATCTGGACACAACAGGCGATTATGTTTGCAGTACAAAAGATACGATTATAAGGGGTATTATCAAATACCTTGCTTCCGGTATATACTTGTTGGAAAACGGCTGGGTGGGGATGCAAGGAATCCCTAGTAATAATGATTTCGCACATTTGCCATGGTTTCATTTCGACCCAAAGAAAGCCACGAAAGCTGATATTGCAGTAACCAAGCGTCTTTCTGATTTTATACTCAAGTATGCAGACAAAAATAGTGATATCTACCACAAGACAGTGGTTTTAAAAGAAAAGCATAAGTTAAGTGAAATTATTTTAGTTAATGGCTTCCCAGATTATGACCCTGTATCTTTGGATGTGAAATCGTATGACCCTGAAACATTTCCTTCTTGGTTGCCGTTGTCTGTGTACTTTGTTGGTTCACCAAATATCCAGCATTATCCAGAACTTAAATATGTCGTGGATATAAATTTGGATTCGATTATTAATACACTACAAAATACAAATGAGATCCAATTTGCACCAGAGGAAGAATTAAATGCATTCGAACAGAACAACCCACACCAAGATGGCAAACGATGGTGTGTCGCAGAGCAAACAATCGGAAATTATTATTGGGGAACTCATAATATTACATCCAATTTGGATCTATTGAAGAAGTTTGATAGATTGGATTTTTATCTACCTTTTCACACAAAATGAGCATAATACGAAGCATTGAGATTCATGCTCCTAACACCGCATTAAGAAGGGGTACGAGTTAAAGCATTGATTACATAGAAATAGTTTAGTGTTTTATAAAAAGACAGGAAAGCTAACAAATTAAAGCTTTCCTGTTTTTATTTCTAAATATTATGTATGCATGATGTGTGCAACATCGTAACACGATAACCATTTCTTGAAATTGATGCAACACCATTTTCATTAGGCATGCAATATTGATTCGGTTAATGCTTTTGTCTCTTCTGGTGGTTTTCTGTATCTATCTTTCTTTTGTCATGTGTCTTTTTTCTCAAGCGTTGCTTCAATAAATTATTGAGTCTGCGACTTTTAGCGTACACAATTCTCTGCAAATAATAGTTTATATAATATGCTCCTTATGGTAATATAATTATTGTAATTATGTCAGCAACTTGGAGGGAACAGGGAATACAGCCGCCAAGAAGATAGGATGTAAGGAAAATCGATGGCGACAATATGCGGTGTGAATTGTAATGAATGTTGGAAAAAACAGGACTGCAAAGGATGTGCCGAAACAAATGGACATCCATTTGGCGGTAACTGTGTTGCGGCAGAATGTATAAAGAAATGTGGAAAAGAAGCATACCTTCGCTATAAAAAGCAAATGATTGGTGAGTTCAATGCTCTTGGGATTAAAGGAATGCCTGAGGTAACTGAACTTGTGGAACTGACAGGTTCTTTTGTGAATTTGGAGTATCAACTCCCAAATGGGCAGAAAATTCGCCTGCTGGATGATAACTGCATCTATATGGGGTATCAGCTTAAAAAAACAGGCAGCGATAGATGCTTTGGTCTGGTCGCAGATGACAACCATCTCCTAGTATGCGAATATGGATGTAATGCTACCGATCCAGAAATAGTATTATATAAGAGACGATAATATTACAATTAAGCCTACCAGGTCATGAATTGGAGAATAATTTTGGAACAGATAATTTACTGTAGGTTTTTTTATAACTAAAATTGGAGGCTTAGGAATTAATGTTTCAGCTAAATAATCAAGATTACAATAAAATAATGTATTTAGTTAAATCTGAAAATGAATTATCTGTACTTTCTGTTATAAACGGTGTCATGCCTGGTGAAATATATGTAAACAGCATAGATAATCCAACAACTGCGCTGATTAAGACCTGTGAATGTAACTTAATTGCTGGTAATTCTAATGATGTTGTTTTTAATTCGGAAGTGTCTATGGAATTAGATTTTTGGGATCAGTTAACGCCTGATTCAAATGAGTGGATAGATATAATACCAACTATTCATAAAAATTCTTTTGTTAGAAAATATAAAAGAAGGCACTATACATTGTCTATTGATAATTTTAAGGAATGTAATATTCCCTTAAAAGATGGTTTTATAATTAAAAAAGTAGACATTGAATTATTAAGGCAAAATTCCTATGAAAACTCTGAGAATCTACTTGAATGGATTGGAAATTGGGAAGATGATGCAAAATTTCAACAGTATGGAACTGGCTATTTTATACACAATGGCAAGGTTATTGTAAGTTGGTCATTGAGCGATTGTAGTTTTGATAAGAAAATAGCAATTGGAATACATACAGATGAAAGATATAGAAAAAATGGGTTTGGTAAAATAGTTGCTTCTGTTACTGTTAAAGAATGTTTTTTTAAAGGTTATAAAAAAATAGATTGGCTTTGTGTAGATACTAATAAAGGATCAGCCGCAATAGCCGAACTATTAGGATTTAAATATAGCAATTCCTATTATTCTTTTACGACATATCCACCCATTGAAAATATTAAAGACTTATCTGAGTCTGAATGGTTTGAATGGGGTGAATATTTAGAAAACGCTTCCCAAACCGAAAGGTGTTTGATATGGGAATCTCTGTATTCCTATATAAAAGCTAATAATGTTAAAAAAACTATTAGTATTATGACCTCTATGGAGAATAGCAAAATAGATCTAGATTATTCAAGGTTTATTGATTTTATTACTTATTTGCAAGACTGTGGTTTGTGTTCTAACTTTAAAAACAATGTCTGGTTAGTTTTTATAAACGAACGTAAGGAGACGAGGTAAATACTTATGTGCAAGAAAATCTACGGCAAAATTGAACTTATAGATAACATTTTACAAGCTGAAGATTTTGTTAGATTGCGAGTAGCAACAGGATTTGCAGAAATACCAATAGATCATGCTAAAAAAGCCTTGAAGAATGGATTATTAAATGTATCTGTAATCTATAACGGTGAACTTGTTGGAATGGGTAGATTAGTTGGTGATGGTGCGATGTATTGGTATCTTCAAGAAATATTAGTTTTGCCAAAATATCAACGAAAAGGCATAGGGACAATGATTATTAATCATTTAGTTGATTATGTAAAGACAAGCTCAACTACTGGACTGTTTACAACAATAGGTGGAGTTTCTGCAAAAGGAAAAGAACCATTCTACGAAAAGATGGGATTTGATATTATTTCAAATGGAATAAAAAAGATGATTTGTTTGAGCTGAATGGTTAAATGGGGTGAATATTTAGAAAACACTTACCAAATAAGGAGTTTTATATGCTTAATGTTTTCATAGAAGGAATTCCCGGAAGTGGAAAAAGCACATTATTAAGTGGATTGCAGAAGCGATTTCCAGAGTATAATTTTTATTATGAAGGAGATATTTCGCCAGTTGAACTCGCTTGGTGCTCATACATGACGAGTGAACAGTATAATAAGGCAATTAAAGATTGGCCACAATTAGCGTTAAAAATTAAGGAAAATTCTAAAAGAGAAAATAATTATTATATAGTTTCATATACCCGGATTCATATAGATAATCATGATTTCTATGATTATATGGGACAGTACGAAATATACGGTGGACGTAGAACTATCCAAGATTTTAGTAAAATCATAATAGAAAGTTTTATAAAATAAGTGGGACAGGAAATGTTTTTGAATGCGCATTTTTCCAGAACATAATAGAGGAACTAATGCTATTTGCTGAATATAGTGATGAGCAGATCTTAGATTTCTATAAAAAATTGATAGCTAATATTTCAGATGATTTTTTGGTCATTCGATTGATAAGTACTGATATAGAGAATTGTATTACGCAAATAAAAGAAGAACGTATTAATGAGCAAGGAGAAGAAGTTTGGTATCATTTAATGATGAACTACCTAAATCAATCTCCTTATGGAAAGTCCCATAATTATCATAATTTTGACGACTTACTATTACATTTTAACAGAAGAATTTCTATAGAAAAAAGAATATCAAATGAGTTGTTACATAAAAGATGTATTGATGTAGAAAGTAAAAAATATCAATTAGAAGATATTATCAACCTACTGCTTCTCTATTAGCTCTAAGATGTGGTATGTGAGATTATTTTATCAGGAGGTGAGAATCATAAAAAAAACATTTTTTAGAAAACATCATAACAAAGCTTTATCCCATGCAGAATAACGATAATGTAATCTATTTCTGTATGGGATGAATAGGTATTACATTATCTGCTTATTCTGCCTTTATTTGTTATCAAAAATAAGGAGCGGATAAATAAATGAAATATATTAATGCAGCAGATGTTTTACCCGAAGAATTATTAAAGGAAATTCAAGCATATGTAACGGGCGATTTACTTTATGTCCCCAACACCAATGGGCAAAAAAGATGGGGAGAAAAAAGTGGATCTCGTACATACTTCCTGAAAAGAAACAATGAAATAAAAAAGAAGTACAAAGACGGAAACTCCATGTCAGAAATATCTGATTTGTATGGGTTAGCATTTGATACGGTCAAAAAAATTATTTATAGTTAATTTTAAAGCAGGATTCCTCAAGAGTCCTGCTTTTTTATGTCATAAATGCGTATAATTATTTGTGACATTTATTTTAATGAATAGAAATGGTAAAATTTCTATATATGCAGAAAACTATGTGTTCGAAACTTAGAACACATATATTGAAACACCGCATAAAAATTGAAATGTAAAGGGAGGAAAATACATATGTGTTATGAATTTAATTTTTATAGAGATGAGGATTTTGATGAAATTGAACAGTTGGTCCTTTCATCCTATCAATGGGAATACCCAGCCTGGGAACTATGCAGACATGAATTTAGCAGAGGACTTCATCCGGCTTTTACTGGACATTATCATGCATTCTATCATACTGTTGGTGTCTACAGGAAAAATGGCAAAGTAGTAGCCTGTGTCATCAATGAGGGGAATTATGACGGGGAAGCATTTTTCTTATTTGACTCAAAAGAGCGTGGAGAAGAACGAGAACTTCTTAGGGAAATGATAAAATTTGCAAAGACACATGCTGCTACTGTTAAAGAGGACCGTAGAACTAAGTCTTTAAACTTATATGTACCTACTTGGAATACTGTATTAAAGGAAATGGTTCTGCAGTTTGGATTTTGTGAAACGGGATGGAGCGAGGAAAAAAATATACTACCTTTTGAAAAAAAGCCCTTTGATGTAAAGCTCCCTGATGGTTATACTTTTGCGGACGGGAATACTGTTCCTGACTTTTACCTTTCAAATACACACCGGCTATCTTTTGGCTACGGTGGAGATCAATATGCCTGTGAACATGGAGAACAGGCTTTCCATGATTTACGAAAAATGAAACACTATAATAAAAATCTGGACTTATGTGTTTTTGATGAACAAAAGAGACCCGTAGCAATGGCAATCATTTGGTATGATGAGAGTATGCCCTATTGTGAACTTGAACCTCTTGGAGTCGTTTGGTGGGAAAGAAGAAAAGGAATTGCAACAGCAATTTTACATGAAGCAGCTAATCGTGTTCAGTTAATGTTCCCAAAATGTACGGGAATGTTAGGTGGAGATCAACCCTTTTATAAGAAAATTGGCTATGAAAAGAAAGCATTTATTCCACAGTACCACTGGGAACTAGAGGTTTTCATTTCTTGGGAAAAGGAATCCTTTGATAAAGACTATGCTAAAGAAGTATAGAACAACGAAATTCCTTGATTTTCAAGGGATTTTTGCTTGCGCTAATATGTGCACTTTAAATGCACTACTATTTTGTGTTCTTTATATTACTTCAGAGCTTCTGTTATTGTAATTTGTTGACATAGAAATTTGAGTGCCTTATATTTAATTCAATGAGATTCAGTATAAAATGGAATGGAGAAGTATTATGAGAAGAATGCTTATAGGAATTTTTTGTTTACTAATGATGTGTTCTTTAATTGCTTGTAGTGACATTACAAAAACGGAGGATAGTATTGATCATATACAATCGGACACTAAAGAAGTAAATACCATTTCAGTCACTACTGAAGCTCCAAAAGATACAACTATAAACAGTGATGGGCAGACTTTTTCTACGAAGTCAGAAAACGGGAGTATATTCATTAATATTACTACGACTAAAGATAATCATCATGATATTATAAAAGAGATTTTTGTTGTTAATAATAGCGTAACTTTAAATACCATAAGTAATATTATTGGTTATTACGATAATGTCATATTGGATACTTCCTCAATAGCCATTGTTAATTATTATGGAAGATTATGGTCGAACTTTTTATTACTGGATGTTACCACCGGAGATGTATTATACTATGAGCCTTTTAACTTTACAGATATTAAAACGGTATATCAGTATAACAATATGATGGATTTTGATTTAAGTGATAATGATGTTATGAGATTTTCATGTGATAAGATACTTGATAAAGATTCTATTATAATTTCCTACCAAGTACACGATATGGATGGTTATTTACAAAGTGGTAATTTCAAGTATATTATTTCCAAAAACGAATTTGAAGATTTACAAGAAAATGAACCAATTACTGAAGGTTAACTAGAGAGGCTAATCATGTTTGGTAAAAGCAGATAATATTATACAGGCTTTAACTTCTTATTTTAATCAATATGGTATGATGATTTCGTATTTATATATGCAAGTTATTATCAGATATATGGGATATGTATTACGTGGATTAACATGAGCGTTTAGTATGATTACATGAGGAGGTTTTAATTAATTACCTTAAATTTATGGAAGCTTTATTTGCATGAAACTACAATGGAATTTATGGAGGTAATATTATGGCTCATCAAAATATGATATCTATAATTCGAGAGAATGAGTGCATATCTCATACCGAGATGTATATTAGCACAGAACTATTTTCGGGCGAAGGTTGGCTAAAGAAGCCTGTCAGCACAGTGATGAATCTGTTGCCCCTTTTTGAAAATCAGAAATATATTGACGTTCTTGATCTCGGTTGTGGAATAGGCCGTAATTGTATTCCAATAGCACATCAATTCAAGAATCAGGAATGCCATATTGATTGTGTTGATATATTAGATGTTGCAATCGATAAGTTAATGGGATATGCCGACAAATATGGCGTTACTGAGTCAATAAACGGTATACTGATGCCAATTGACGACTTTGCGATCCCCAAGAATAGGTATAATCTGATCATTTCTGTTTCATCATTGGAGCATATGGATTCAGCAGTATCTTTTGTGAATAAGCTGAGTGAAATTGCATATGGTGCTAAAGAAAAAGGTATTGTGTGCCTTATCATTAACTCCGAGGTCTCTGAAGAAGACCTGTCTACCGGTGATATTCTTACTCCTCAATTTGAAGTGAATCTTTTGACTAAAGAATTGCAACGATACTTATTGAAGACATTCAAAGATTGGAATGTCCTAAAATCGTCAGTTGTAAAACAAGAATACAATATTCCTCGTGGAGCAATACAGTCACATATCAAAACGAATGTTGTTACATTTGTAGCAAGAAAGGTTTGAAGAAATATTTTACCAGGTGAAATAAATGAACATAAACATAAGTATTCAACGTATTATACGAAGTATGCAATTTTTATGAGGAGATGAGCCACTTTACAAAGTGGCTCATCTATTTACTATAACAATATGTGTTCCCCTATTTTAAATTTTAAGAGCGGATAACGGGTTAATAAAGAAAACAGAGAAAAGAAAAGGAAAG
This sequence comes from Lachnospiraceae bacterium, assembly GCA_035271185.1. Lineage (GTDB taxonomy): Bacteria > Bacillota > Clostridia > Lachnospirales > Lachnospiraceae > Acetatifactor. The sequence goes on from DATERV010000102.1 coordinate 8,484, forward strand.
GAGAAATATCGAATGGAAATTGTAAAAATGATTGATAGCGATAAAACAAAGTACATGGATTTGCTACTTATTGCAGATGAACAGGTAAGTATGATAGAAAAATATTTGTATCGTGGTGATATGTTCGCCTTGTGTGATGATGATGTGAAGGCGATTTGCATTGTTACGCAAGAGCAATCCGGCGTTTATGAGATTAAGAACATTGTTACTGTACCTGAATATCAACAAAAAGGATACGGACAGCATCTAATCTCGTTTATTGCTGATTACTACAAAAAATCTGGGAACGATTTATATGTGGGAACAGGCGATAGCCCTATGATACTTCATTTCTACCAGAAATGCGGATTTGAAAAATCACACATTGTTAAGAACTTTTTTATAGACAATTACGACCATCCTATGTATGAAGATGGACAACAGTTAGTGGATATGGTTTACTTAAAACGACATCTATAAACGGTTTTTGAACTCAAGTGCGAGTTGAGTACTTGCAAATGATAAGTTATTGTATCCAGGAATGAATTATATATAATATGATTAACGATTGTTATATTGATATGATTACAAGGAGGAACAATTAATGACAATAGGCAAGAATATAAGGGCACTCCGTGAAGAATTAGGTATGACACAGGAGCAAATGGCTGACAAATTAAATATTTCATATCAAGCTATAAGTAAATGGGAAAATTCACAAAGTGTTCCAGATACGATGATGTTACCTGCAATTGCAAAGATATGCTGTGTATTATTCTCCAATTAAAGAATTTGTTACATGAAGCATTAACATACTTTGAAAAGGCATGGGAAATAGATAGTCAAACCTATTGTGATACGTTATACTCTTTTGTAAGCACCTATAAGCAGATGGGAAACAAGGAAAAAGCTATTGAATATTGCCAAAAATGGATTGACTGGTATGAGGAACGCGGAGCTGTAATCGAAAAAAAGACTGCAGAACGAGAACTGCAGAAGTTGCAAAAAAAATGACTTTGGATTTATAAAGGAGAGTCGTAATGTATATGAATGAAGAAATAATAAATATCAATGAGCATGAATTGCTTCTTAGAAATGCAAAAGAAGAAGATGCTGAAATGTTGTTGGAATATTTAAAAACAACATGTGGTGAGACGAGATTTCTTGTAAAAGAACCAGAAGAAATCACGTTAACATTAGATGACGAACGCCAGTTTATTAATAATCAAAATTCATCGAAAAATAACTTGATGTTATTAGGCTTTCTTGATGGAGAGTATGTAGGGAACTGTTCATTCATGGGAATGAGTCCTTGCAGATATCAGCATCGTGTTAGCATGGGAATAGCTTTATATCAAAAATATACCGGCATTGGCATTGGAATAGCAATGATTGAAAAACTTTTTGCTATTGCAAAAGAGACAGGAATTGAGCAAATAGAACTTGAAGTCGTAGCTGATAATGAAAGAGCCATTTCATTATATAAGAAAATGGGATTTGAAATATATGGCACATTTCCAAACAACATGAAGTACAAAGATGGCACTTATAATAATGCTTATTGGATGATGAAACAACTATAATTCAGTTTAGTATAATATGATTATATTGACAAAACATAAATGCAAATTTGTAAAAGAGGATAACAAATGAATCATGATAGAAACTGGACAGTTTTATTGATTGGTGGCGCTTCAGGAACTGGCAAATCAAGCTTAGCTTATGAAATTGGTCGATTCTATGGTGTGAATGTCTTGGAAGTAGATGATGTTGAACTATCTGTAGAAACGGTTACAACTAAGGAAAGTTTTCCTGCAATTCATTATTGGAATACTGGTGTAGATTGGAAAGAAATTGAGATTGATGGCAATGTTAACTGGTTAATTGATGTAAGCAAAGAAATGATTCCGGTATTGAAAGAGCTTGTAAACAGGCATATTGAAGATAAATTACCTATCATTATTGAGGGTGATTTTATTAATCCCGAATTTACAATGTCTTTCGAAAATCCAGAAGTAAAATCAATTTTTGTGTATGAATCAGACATTAACCAAGTATTGCAGAATTATTTATCAAGAGAAGGTGGCGATTTGCAACATTACAGAGCCGAAATAAGTATCGCATATGGGAAGTTGCTAGCAGATACTTGTAATCAGAATCGTATTAACTTAATTGAGGCTAGACCTTGGGATACTGTTTTAATGAGAGCCATCTCTCAATACTCATTATAAAAAACCGTATCAGATATTGGCTTGATACTGGAATGGCCTGGATAAGGCTTTACATCCTCCGTCGGATATCCCATAGCAAGAAGACTGACCGGTTCATAATTATCCGGCAACTGAAATTCTTCACGAATAGCCTCCGGAATAAAGTGCATAACCCATGTTGAACCAATTCCCAGATTGGTGGCTTCAAGCATCATATGTGTTGTGATAATTGTAGCATCGATATCTCCGCTTGTTTTTCCATCATATTCTCTTGACCAGCAAATTGACTTATCGTAGCACGTGAGGATAGCAAGAGGAGCATTGAAGTGACTGACTGTACATTTTCTGTATTTTTCCAAAGCCTCCTTACTCTTTATTACCAGTATCTTCTGTGGTTGCAGATTGCATGCTGTTGGAGCTACCTGACCGGCTCGCAATATTGCATCAATCTTATCCTGTTCAATCTCTTTATCCGAAAAACTTCTTACCGAAAAACGTGCCTCCGCCAATTGTAAAAAGTCCATTACTATATCCTCCGATCATTTCAGTTTTGTATGTATAAAGTCTACCACATATATTGACTTTTAGAAATCTGTTATGTATATTCAAACAAGATAATATCAAATACTATCACGAATAAACCACGAAGGGAATTATTTGAATGAACTGCATTAAGAAAAAAGAATTGCACTATGCTTTTCTTAAGTCGATACCGGTCATGTGTGGTTACCTCTTTCTGGGTATCTCATTTGGCATTCTTCTACAATCAGCAGGATATAACTTTATCTGGGCATTTTTTATAAGTTTGTTTGTGTATGCAGGTTCCATGCAATTTATTATGGTTCCTATGCTGGTTTCAGCTGTTTCCCCGCTGACAATGGTGGTTACCACTTTATTTGTAAATAGTCGCCATATTTTTTATGGTTTATCATTTGTTGAAGCATTTAGTAAAATAAAAGCAAAATTATACATGATCTTTTCATTGACTGATGAAACATTTTCTATCTTTTGTTCATGCCGAAGTGAGGATCCGGAAAAAAAGCATCTCGCAGCCTGGTTTTGGATTTCTGCATTAGATCATTTTTACTGGATTGTTGGATCAGTAGTCGGTGCATGTCTAGGAGAAGCTCTTCCCTTTGATTTTACTGGTATAGACTTTTCAATGTCAGCTTTTTTTATTGTAATTCTCATGGAGCAGGTACTGGGAAAACCGAAGCAGGCAAAAATAGCCGCCATTGTTGGAATTTCCGTAAGTGGCTTATGCCTAATCATTTTTGGAACAGACAAGTTCCTATTGCCTGCCCTGTTGATTACTGTATTTTTACTGTCTGGTTATAGTTTTCGAGATAGTAAGAATGCCAAGAAGGAGGATTTAATCTAATGATAAACATTCCATATTCGGTTTTGTTAATACTCATAGCAGCTGTTATTACTTTTGCACTTCGAGCTGTTCCTTTTTTACTGTTTAGAGGTACCCACCATATGCCACCACTTGTTAAAAAGATTGCAGATCTTCTTCCGCCAGCGATTATGGCAGTTTTGGTGATTTATTGTCTGAAGGGTAGCTTGGTAAATCTGGGAGTAGACACTCTTGCTTCTACCATTGCTGTTTTGGTTGTTATAGGGATTCATCTGTGGAAAAGAAATACTCTGTTATCTATTTTCACTGGAACAGGGATCTACATGCTGTGTATCCGTATGCTTCCGGTATTGTTATGATTAAATCAACCTCTGGTTATTGATTTCCAATCTAAATGTCACCCCTAGTTTTTCTGCTGCTTTACGACACAAAATCATGCGGCCCAGGAAAATTTCAAAGTAATCCATAACAGCACACATTGAGGTATCAATGGTTAGTTTTAGACAAATATGTGAACTCTTTTCAATTTCTATTGTACTTTCCTTCACAGAGTAATTGACTCTGTCATGAATATCAAAGCTGGAATTATCCTGATTACGTACCCTTGTATACCGCACATCAGTTTTATCCCCTAGAATCAATGCTGCTGAAATAGGATTTACCGGGAAAGCGGTGGCTTCGTCATGATTTCCAATGGCTGTTATGATAGTAGCAATATCTTCTGGATCTGCTCCCATTTTGTCTAGAATACGAAATGCCATTACAGCTCCTGACTGGGCATGATCAATGCGGTTTACAACATTTCCAATATCATGAAGATACCCTGCTATCTGAGCCAGTTCTGCATCCCTTTCACTAAATCCCAATGTTTTCATGATATTGCTGGATACATTTGCCACTCTGCTTACATGTGGAAAACTATGTTCTGTATAGCCCAGTGCAATCAGCGACTCATCTGCCTTTTTTATGTAAGTCTGAATGTCTTTGTTATTCTTTATATCTTCAAAAGTTATTCTCATATCATTACCCCTTATTTCACTATTTAATATGCTTTATTAATGGCCTGATGTATATTCCATATATTTACTTTTTATGAATCCAGTACTGCTTTCCCCAATTTTCAAAATTCCATTCATCCATATAGGTATTGCACTCATAATCAATATAATATAAATGTTTCTTCTTTACCACAAAGTTAGTCGGAAAATAATCTATATTGGTATTAGCTGCATAAAGCAGCTTGCACATATCCTCCACTTGCTCAATATAGCCTTCTTCCATTTTGTCCTGTGCAACCAAATCGTCAATGGTATCACCTTCTATATATTCCTTTAGAATCCTCTCTTGCTCTTCATCCACCTGTAATAGCTGAGGCATGGGTATTCCAATGGCCTTTAGTTTGTTATAATCCTGAATCTCAGATTCCAGTTTGTTTCCAAATTGGTAATAAGAACAGGGCTCATGATGAATCTGTTTCAATACATATTCCGCCTTACCATCTGTCACAAGGTAAGAATAACCTCCTTTTCCTTTACCTAAAAGCTGCTTTACCATGTATTGCTTATCATTTATACTTAATGTTTTCGGCAAATTGTTTTGCTCCATCATAAAAATGCTCCTTCTTACTTCCAGTATTTATCGTGTTTTCTGTGGTAAAAATGTATATTAATATAAATTTACTTTCATGCTTCATAAAATTGCATTATACTGTAATTGACTTTTACAAATACGTACTGTCATAATATCACAAAAATACCATTATTAATATTAGTGAGGTAATAATAGAATGCTGAAACTGGAAGAAACAGATTTTCTTAGTAGGAACCTGCCCTTTTGGAAGCAATTAACCAATGTACAAAAAGAGCTGTTCCTTTCCAATGCCAGAACAACACATTACATAAAAGGACAGTCCTTGCTCTCAGATCAAAGCGAATGTCTTGGTCTTTTATTTATTAAAAGTGGGATTTTGCGGACTTACATTACTTCAGAAGAAGGACGGGAAATAACCCTTTACCGGTTGGAAGATCAGGATATCTGTATTTTGTCTGCTTCCTGTGTATTGAAGACCATTGATTTTGATGTGTTTATTGATGCAGAAACAGACTGCGATGTGATTCAGATAGGCTCCCCCATTTTATCCAGGATTATGGCGGAGAATGTGTATGTTGAACTTTTTTCCTATAAACTAGCCACCGAACGATTTTCAGATGTTATGTGGGCCATGCAGCAGCTTTTGTTTATCAGTTTTGACAAGCGTCTCGCTGCTTTTCTGTTGGAGGAGGCTGCCAGATGTAAATGTGACAGTATCCGCATGACCCACGAACAAATTGCAAAATATATTGGTTCTGCCAGAGAAGTGGTTTCCCGAATGCTTAAATACTTTTCTGAGGAAGGGTATATTACCCTTGCCAGAGGCGATATCACTATCATAGATAAAAGGGGACTGAAAGCCATCTTATGAAAGCATATAGTCACATTGAATAAATTTAATATTTTTTACAAATATTCCCTCAAGTCTTTACACAAATTTTCTTCAATAGAAATCAAGCTGTCACAAAGGCTAATTGATTTCTGATCTGCATTTTTATACTGATTTTTATATTTATTTAGTGATTTTACACCCATATTGCAACCATCTGTAATCAAATCCGCAACTGTAGCATCACTGTTGTCCATGGTCATTTTTATACCGGTTTTCATATAAGCCATACTTTTTGCAATTGGACTAGGGTCCTTCTCTTCTTCCTTGTTTTCATTCAACATAGCATGGAATTCATTTCCTAGTTTTTCATGATGTTCTTTACTTTTAGAAAGTAGCTGCTTCATATCTTCGCAGGTTACTTTCTCTAACACCTCATCTATAGCGGATACAGCCATCTTGCTACCTGCATCACATTCCTTTAATAAATGAATAGTATCTGTACTTTCCATATAAAATCTCCTTTTCACATTTTTTATTATTATTTCAGAAAATACAGATTTTATGTAAATTCGTTGTTATGATGAGCTTTGGTGAACTTTCCGCACAGGAATCTGTATTTCAGAAAGCCAATCTTTGGGTGATTCGTTATTCCAGACGCCATCTATGTAGCACTCCCTGATATTTCCACAGATTTCATACCCATTATCTTCGATGAACTTCAATACTTTGGCATAAGATTGTGGAAAATCATCATAGGAACCCTTGTGAAAAATACAGGCTGCCTGATCCACTCTAGACAAAACCTTGAACTTTAATTTATCTGTATCATCTTCTACCCTTACTACAGATTGACAGGTTTCAATACATATCTGCTCTTTGCTATATCCCGACTCTAAATAATGGGTAAAACAGTAATCCGGTTCCACACAGATACATCCGGTCATCTCCATCTCTGCACCCATCTGGGGCATTAGATCAAATAGTGCGTCATAACCTTCTATTGTTGTCTGCATGGAAGCTATTGTTACTTCCGGAAGGCTCTTAACAAGCACATGCGCTGAAAGATCTAGCTTGTCATCACTTAGGTAACTCTCCACCTGGGCTAGTTTTGCTGTCAATTCTGAGATTTCCGTTAATATCTGAGCCTTTTTTACTCTTAACAATTCTTTCTCTGATTTTCCATTCTGTATCTCTCTGATCTCTTCCAGAGAAAAGCCCATATTTTTCAGAGCTAAAATCTGATGTAAATCAGCAATTTGGCTGGATGTATAATACCGGTATCCTGATTCCAGATCCACATATGCCGGAACCAGCAGGCCCTGCTCGTCATAATGACGCAGGGCCTTTATGGTGACACGGTTCACTCCGGCAAACAGCCCGATTCGATATAGCTTACAGTCTTCTTTGTTTACACAATTGTGCAATTCATTCATTTTCATGCTGTATCTCCTATTGGATAATTCTGACTACTCTGATATATTTATTGATTTTCTCAAGTATCTGGCTGTTATGGTATCCCCCGTATCGAGCATTTCCTGAGGTGTGCCCGTAAAAACTACTTCCCCGCCGCCGGTACCACCATCTGGTCCAATATCTATGATATAGTCAGCCTGCTTCATTACATCCAGATTGTGTTCAATCACGATAACTGTATTTCCATGTTTTACAAATCCGTCTAAGAGTAGCATGATTTTCTTCACATCTGAAGCATGCAGACCTGTAGTGGGTTCATCTAATATGTAAATGTTACCCTTGTTGTTCAGACTTTTTGCTAACTTAATCCTCTGGCGTTCGCCACCTGAGAAAGTAGATAGGGGTTGCCCCAAAGAAACATAAGAAAGACCTACTTCCCTAAGGGCCTTCAGGTACTTACTGATTTTAACATTCTCCTTAAAAAATAGTATTGCATCCTCTACGGACATATTCAGAATATCTACAATACTCTTTCCATGGTACTGATACGACATTGCTTCCTTGCTGAATCGATTTCCTTCACAAGCTTCACAGACCGTGGTAACAGGATCCATAAAGACAAGCTCTGTGATTACCACACCTCTACCCTGGCAAGCAGGGCAGGCACCCTTGCTATTGAAGGAGAACAAGGAAGGATCCACATGATTCTCTAAAGCAAGCAGCTTTCTGACTCCATCAAAGAAACCAAGAAATGTACATGGTGTGGAACGTCCTGTAGCTGTTACCGGAGACTGATCCACTAATACTACTCTGTTCTCATATTCCTTAGCAAAAATATCCCTGATCAAGGTACTTTTTCCAGAGCCGGCAACTCCTGACACTACTGTCAGTACGTTCAGAGGAATATCAATGGAAACATTTTTCAGGTTGTGCAGATTTGCATTTCTAATAGAAAGAAACTCTTTGGGTATACGTGATTTGTACTTTATTGGAATCTTCTCCTGCATTGCATTTCCGGTTAAAGTGCCGGATACAAGGAGTTTTTCATAGCTTCCCTGGAACAGAATTTGTCCGCCACCTGCTCCAGCCAGAGGTCCCACATCAATTACTTCGTCTGCTATATTTATGACATCCTTGTCATGTTCAACTACAAGAACAGTATTCCCCTTATCACGCAAACTCCTTAACAATCTTGTCATTCTATGTACATCTCTGGGGTGCATGCCAGTACTGGGCTCATCAAAAATATAGGTCATTCCTGTCAGCGAGCTTCCCATATATCGCACTAGCTTTAATCTCTGTGCTTCCCCACCGGACAGGGAAGAAGATTCTCTGTTCATACTTAAATAGGGCAGTCCAATATCAATCATACGAGTCAGTGAAGCTACCAGCGCCTGTACTATGGTCTCAGCCCGAGGATCTGTCACCTGCGTTAATACATCCTGCAACTTACTAAACTCCATATCACACATTTCATCTATTCCATATCCATTCACCTTACAGGAAAGAGTTTTGGCGCTTAAGCGCCTACCATTGCAAATGGGACATTCTGTCTGTTTTAGCATTGCTCCCAGCTTATTCCATGAAGCCTCTTTTGCTTGGGAAACATCCCTATTAACCAACATTCTGTAAAGGTGATTGTAAATTCCTTCTATCTTCTTATTGACTCTCTCGCCATCTTTTTCACGAGCACCATAAAATAGAAGATTCTTTTCTTCATCTGTGTAATCCTTCCATTTTTTATGGACATCAATGAGTCCTGACTCTTGATACATTCTCCAGTACCAATTTCCATAATGATATGCAGGGAGATCCGCCATTCCCTCATCCCAACATTTCTCCGGATCAAGATAGCTCTCCAAATTCAGTGTAGTGACTTTTCCAAGTCCACAGCATTCCTTACACATCCCATTTGGATCATTGAAGGAAAAGTAAGACGCAGTTCCCACATAGGGCGTCCCTATTCTGGAATATAGTAGTCTCAAAGCAGAATATAAATCACTGATTGTACCAACCGTGGAACGTGCATTTCCACCCAACCTGCTCTGATCAATGATGACCGAGGCTGTAAGGTTGTCAATATAATCCACTTTGGGCTTCTCGTACTTGGGAAGTCTTCCCCTCATGAAAGCAGTATACGTTTCATTCATCTGTCTCTGACTCTCTGCCGCTATGGTGTCAAAAACAATACTGGACTTTCCGGAACCGGAAACCCCTGTGAATACAACAATTTTTCCCTTTGGAATCTCCAATGAAACATTCTTCAGATTATTTTGACGAAGCCCCCTGATTATGATTTTATCCTTCTGTGTCATATTCTATCTCCTCTCCTATTTGTGCTAACAGCGTTAGTCTACAATCTCCCCTAAGGGTAGAGTCAAGTGGAATTTTGTATTAGCACTAAACCATGAAAGAAAAAGCACCTATGAAACAATATTGTATGTACTGTCTCACAGATGCAATTGTTACCCTAACTAAATGGTTTTCATTTTCTGCTTTATAAATTCGGCTATTCTTTTTACAACACCATCTTCATAAGCCGGACGCAGACCACATTTCACTAACAAGTCCGGATAGGCAAGGCTGCCCCCAGCGCTACATAATGTGGTATAGCTTTCCCATGCTGATTTTTTATCCTTTTCCATGGCGGCAAACAAATCCATGGCACACATTTCAGAAAGAGCATAGCTGATTACATATCTTGGGAACATGTAAATAGCCATATTACGAATCAGCGCACTGCCTTCCTCAATATCCCTTTGAATCACACCAAAATCAATATCCGGTTCATATTCTTTCTCAATTCTCATTTGTGCTGCAATCCAATCGGAAACAGGAGCATCGGGATGTGTATATAAATATGTTTCTATCTCAAAGATTTCACAGTACGCCGCGATTCCCAACACAGCTTTCTTAATATGCCCCTGGCGGAATTTGTCAGCATCTTTACCGAAGAAGCCTTCTGCGTAAGGATAAGAAAATAGTTCCATAGTCTTTGATGGAATTTCAGCGATATCTGTGGGTGGATTCTGCAGGGTATAGGGTAACCCGCTATTTGCCGATAGATAACCTTGCCATGCATGGCCAATTTCATGAGTGAATACAGAAACATCATTATCTGTACCATTGCAATTTCCAAAGACAAAGGTTAAAAGCTCCTTGCCCAAATCTGCACAAAAACCCATTCCAGCAATTTTATTAGGCGAACTTTCCACATTCAGACTTTCTGTATCCACCATCTGATGGAAAAAATCTCCACATTCTTCAGATAGACTGTCGTACATCTTTATAGAAGCCTGTGTAAGAACTTTCGCGTCTCCCTTAGGGACTGCATTTCCTGATAAGAACAAAAGACTTAAATCATATGCTTTTAAGTCAGGAATACCCAGTTCTTTCTTTTGGTCTTCCCTGATATCCTTAATAATGGGTACTAAGTATTTTTTCACCTGATTACAAAATTCCCTTAGCTCGGTTTCCCCATAATCATTTCTTCCATGAAATAGATTAGCATATGCAAAGTATGAATCAAATCCATTTGCTTCTGCAATCTGAATACGCAAATGAATCAATTCACGCAGAATATCAAAGTAAGAGTCTTTATCTGCCAAAAATGCTTTGCTACATGACTTTCTTGCCTCAATTCGTTCTTCTCTGCTAACTGCCTGATAATACTTTAATATCTCCCCTTCACTCAAGGATTTGTCATGAAAATCACAGCGTACGGATGCCTTTTTCTGCTGGTATTTTCCAATCAGTTCCTGCTCTCTGGCTAATAATTCTTGTCCAAATGCTCCTAACTTAGCTTCATTTCTTAGCTTTCTTAAAAACTCACCACCATATAATTCGTCTATATCCTTGCTAAATTTACTTTCACATAAAGCATTCTGTAATTCTGATACCTCCAATCTGGCACATCCCATGGCTTCCTGTTGGCATGCATTCTCATAGTATTGATCTGTGCAGTCCAGACTGGTGCGGATATATGTATATGCATTATGATAGGAAATCTTGCTTTCCAGATCGTCATATTTTTTCAATACTTCCTTGATTTCTTCTATACTGGTGGCATTCACCACCTTGTCTTTCATCTGATTTATTTCTTTTTGAACCTCACTATAATCAGTGGGTTTATAGGTTAGTTCGGAAAATTTGTAATGTTTCATTTTACTCCTTTTTCTCTTTCTAATGCAATGCATTCATGCAAATTGGTATAATATTCCATTGCAACCTAATGTTATTTATTATATTCTGCAAGTTTTCCTGCATTATATCGTTTTTACGGCAATCATGCTATTACTAATTTCAATTCACTGGTTTGCTTCTAAGTCACAGGTATATTCGAGTTTCATATGATAGGTATCTTCATAAATCCTCTTCCATTCCTGATAATTCTGATTACGCATATCCTCTATATTCTGTGCCTTGGATTTATTAGTATCCGGATAAATGGCTTCAGATACATGAATCGTGTATTCCTGTACGTAAAAACCATCGGGTCCTAAAATGCTGCTGTCCTGAATGGTAATAAAAACAGGAAGTACGGGCACATTATTCTTTGCTGCAAATGTATAAGCACCCTTCTTTAATGGCTTAGGTTTACGATAATTCCACCACATACTTTGTTCTGGGTAAATCAACACATAATGACCAGCCTTTAAGAGCTTATCAACGGCACTCATAAACTTTTTCATAGTCTCATAGTTGGAGCTAAGGGGCAATGTATTGCAGTTTCTCATGAGAAAACCATAAAAACCGGGAAAATTAGTATAATTTCCTTCCCGGATTACTCGATACAGCTTTCTTCTGCCGTGCTTAGTGGTATCATAGGTAATCTGCATGGCAAAACTATCAAACGCATTAAAATGATTGCAGGTAATGATTGCACCGCTCTTAAGTGCATCAAAATTTCTCAACCCATCAATCTCTTTGATCAGAAGCTGTTTTTTCCTGACTAATAGATTAATAAACCATCTGCCCATTTTCTCAGCATATATGGTACGGATTTTTCCCTTCCATCCTCTGTGAAGATAGTCTATATCTTCCGGCATCAAAATGGGGGCTGGGGGATCCTCTTCCACATCCTCATCAAAACGGCCTTCTCTTTCATACTGCGCAACACGCTCAAGTACATGCTTTCTATCCGTAGATTGTTTTTCTGTCTTTTTCAGCAGATTACAATAGTTATTCTCATTATTTATTTCAGAAATAGCCATCATTATCAGGTTCTCGCCAGTTTGCTCATCTCGTATTCGGTCTGATTCCGTGTACTCACCCATACCTGCCTTGATTTCCTCATAACACTCCGTTCTACTGGCGTAATCCCAGAAGTAGGAAGACATACGATTTCCCATACTATACCATGGCTTACTTGCCATATTGTAATGCATGATACAAATATCTTTTTCAACACAGGGAATTTGTCCAAAAACCTCTGTGTTCCATTCTGGTCCTAACAAAAGCACACGGTTTTTGCAAATAATATTGAGATAATCCTGATCTTGGGCCACAACAAAGTGATATGTATGGAGCAATTCTAAAAAGCGGACCAGTACATTGTACTTTCTGAATAGTTTACAGTTAATGAGCATCATGCCGGCATTAAAATACAGATTGTGGTCCAAACCTAATACTTTCTCGACATACTCACTGAAAGTATCCACCTGCAGAATTACCTGGTCAGGCACTGCACCGATGAGATTATTACCCAAATCCTGATTATAGAGCTCGGATATATCCCCTAAAATGATCATATCACTATCCAAATAAATAGCCTTTTCATAATCTTCAAACATTTCTGATATGAAAAAGCGATAGTAGGTAGTGCTGGTATAATAATCTCTGATAGGGAGCTTTTTTTCTACTGATATTAAGTATTCAGTTACGTCCACAAAGTCTATATTAAAATTTTCAGCAGAAAGATGAAGTACTTTTTCCATCCTCTCACTGCTGATATCTGTATGTAAAATATGTATTTTGTACTGATATTCTCTGGATGCATTTTCGATTAATGATTTGATAGCAACCATGGTGTAATTCACGAACTTATTGTCACAAGCAAAAAAAACCGGAATCCCCTCATTCCTGTTCACTTTGTTCCCCCCATCTGCTCATATTGATATTTCGTTTGTAAATAAATGTATTCATATAGTATATCATCAAACTGGTAATAATGAAATACCTTATGAATCCTGCTCACATCCCACTGCTTAATATTGTCTGTGTGTGGATATGGCAGATAAAACAACCTTTTTGAAAAATGTCTTACTACTGTATGTTTATGTAAAAACTTCTGATCATTGAATCTCTGGGGCAGCATCTTTTTTTTCATAGTACTGCGATAAATAGCGCTTTGGTCTGCAAAAACTAGCTTTCTTGTTTTGATCAACTCCCTGGATTTTACAAAAAGACCAGTTTCTCTTATATACTTCATATTCAGCAGCAAGACACCTGCATTCATATAATTATGATTCAAAATATACTTCCCATAATGATCTCTAGCTGCCGCATACTCATAGCCTTCAATATCCGTATTATATAACAGCCTGATATCCCTGTTGAACATAATGTCGACATCCAAATAAAGAAGCTTGTCAGGGATCTCAGGAATTAAGTCGGCAAATAACCTTAAGAGTGTATAAGGAGAACAATACGCCATTTCATTGGGGCACTTGGCAAATTCCTTTTGATAGATTTCTGATACATCTAGTCTAAATACTCTGTTTTCTGGATGGTATTGTTTCACAATCTCTTGCAGGTACGCAATTTGATTATTATTGATGGCTGTATAATCTTGTTTTACTCTGGTCACATCCATTGTCATAACATAAAAAGAGAATGGTTCTGAACAATCACTTCTTTTAAAGATTGAAAGAATACAGGTCAAAATGCCATCAAATACTTTTTCATTTCCCGAAAATAAAATATTCATCATATCTGCTCCCCTTCACCTACATTAAGATGCTATTTATCCTCTGCTTTGCAGTATTGAATTATTTCCACATTGTTGTTCTTGCTTCTGTTCCTCATGGTTTCATAAACCTGATCTCTAAGTATCTTTTTTTGTTCCTTCAGGGGTATATCCGGTGGCGCGGTATAGGGTCCATCCAGGTAGGTTACCATCCTGGGTGTTTTACAAAAACGTCGTTTCTGATATGTATTGGTAAAGCAGTAAATGTCTGCTTTACAGGATATCGGATATCCAAAGGATGCATCTGTAAAGGGGCGAATGTGGGTATAGTAAGGCCAGATATGCGCTTCCGGATAAATCACCACATATTTGCCATCGACTATGACCTGTTTCACAGCTTTCATAAAGTTTTTGGCTGCTGCCATATCGTCCGGTAAGGGCAGTGCTCCCAGAAAAGGAGTGATTTTTCCTAACACCGGCATTGACACATTGTTGGGGTGTACAATCACATAGGCATCTGTTGGAAAACCAATTGCACTGGGAATAAAGGCATCCGGAATGGCATTGGTATGATTTCCAAACAAAAAAACGCCCTGCCCTTTCCTCTCTTTCCATAAATGTCTGTTTACGATCCTATGTCCAAACTTAAGCTTCATGTAAGCCTGCCCAAAGGGACGCACCAGCATCCTGTACCAAAAGAAATGTCCAATTTTACCGGTTGGGGTGTTGTGTAAATATTCATATTTCCCGTCAATGTACTTAGGTGTAATCTGTGCTGTGGAGAATTCATCTGTCAACTCATTTGTATAATAAATTGTTTTGACTTTCTCTTTCATTACCAATCTCCCATGCTCACATCTTACCATTATGACTTACAATACTCTCACTTGGAATGCCTTTTTGCTGCTACATACATGGGAATAAACAAGCCTCCTAATACCATGGCCAACGTAATAAAAAGACCGCCAAATAGCCAGAAAACCGGGAAAAAGAAACTAAAAAAAAGATAAATTAAAGGGAAAAGTACAAGCTCTCCCATCGCCCACCAACGTCCAGCCCGTAAAATATAGGGCCAATTTTGGTTGTTAATGGAAACACCCGGCAGGTTCATATGAAAAATCCCATCACAATAATTACTTATTTTATTTTCGTCATAATAAGTAGGCAGATCATCCTTTGCAAGCAAAACAAAATAACACCCAAATAAAAAACCTAGCAGTTCTACCGTAAGAAGATTGTACAATAAGTCCTCTATGGTATATTGCAAATGAATAAGCAACACTATTTCCAGACAGGTAATGACAATAGAAATGCCAAACCAAACTGCGTAATAGATTCGCCTGCCAATTGCCTTTTGTTTGTCTTCCCCAGAAAAAACAAGGGTCTTTTTTACCAGTTCCTCTACCTGTCCTGCATTCATAATAGCTGACTCTTCTACAGGATGGCATTCTAGTAATCCTGTGACTGTTACACCTAGAATCTCTGCCAAAGGCATCAATAAGGTGACATCCGGTATACTTGCTCCCCGTTCCCACTTGCTGACAGCCTTGTCAGAAACGTATAGTCTCTGTGCAAGCTCCTTTTGGGTAAGACCTTTTTCTTTTCTTAACTGAAATACATATTCACCAAATAGCTTTTTATCAATCTGATACATATCTTCACCTCCTGCTTTATCCTATAGCAGAACCTGTGATTAGGAAACCGACTGTCAGTAGAATTCTTCTATTTGTTGTCTGGAAGCATTGTTCTTACATCCATAATATACTCTATTCTATTATCCATTCTATATTCCTTATCATGTTCAGATTGTCTTATCATCTCGACATCAACCAATCTGATATCTGTTTTCTTCCTTATCTCTTTATTTAGTATAAATTAATTTACTTTATAGTTTATCATACTTCACTCCATTTATAAAGAATATTGTTTCTATTTGTTGTCGCAATCAGAAATTTTGTAACATACTATTTTTTATATCTCTGTTGACATTACCAATTAATGGTGATATATTCTTTAGGTAATATATTACCTATTTAGGAGAACTTATGAAACCAAAAGATATTTTACAGAGTATGGATGTAAGGCGAGCACTTTTTGGTCTTTTCTTTGCTTTTAACAATCGACTGCAGGCCGCAGGAGATTCTTTTTATCAAGAAATTACCTGCAAACAATTTTTTCTTTTAGCCTGCATGCACCTTTTCTCAGAAGAAGCACCAACTGCTCAGGATTTAGCCCAGGTTATGGGAAGCTCCCACCAAAATGTAAAGCAGATACTGAACAAGCTCGAGCAAAAAGGCCTTGTTCAAATTATGACTGATCAGCAAGATAGAAGAAAACTAAGAATTTATTTAACCCCTGAAGCTGCTAAAATGACTGTTTATCAAAAAAAGGAAGAACAGTTTATGGAGAATCTATTTCATGGCATTAGTACCAAACAGGTAAAGGAAACCTTTGCTGTACTAGCTGAAATGGAACAAAATCTAATTCATATGAAAGGAGAAAAAACATGAAAACAGTAGTCATTTATCGTTCCCAAACAGGATTTACTAAACAATATGCGCAGTGGATTGCAGAAAAAACGCAGGCTGATTGTTTCTCTTTTGAAGTTGCAAAAAACAAGGAATTTTCAGGCTATGATACCATCGTATTTGGCGGCTGGTTCTGTGCCGGTGGTATTCAAAAATTGAATTGGTTCAAGGATCGTATTTTTAATTGGGAAGGCAAGAAACTGGTTGTATTTGCAGTGGGGGGCAGTCCCATGGAGAGCCCTGATGTTGATAAAACCTTACATAACATCTTTACTGACGAGGAAAGAGCAAAAGTAAAAGCCTTCTACTGTCCGGGTGGGTTCCGTTATGACAAAATGTCCGCCTCATCTAGGCTATTAATGAAAATGTTTACTAAAGCATTAAAAGCCAAAAAGGACAAAACTGAAGAAGAAATAAACATGGCTAATATGATTGGTAACTCATATGATATATCAGATCCAAAGTATATTACTCCCATAGTTACCTACATCAATGGAGATGAATAGGTAACAATCTTGCGTAAGATTTGAAGGACCATATGTAGTATTCTAAAAAGGATGCGTATTATTATGAAAACAGTAGTTGTTTACAGATCTAAAAGTGGATACACAAGAACATATGCAGAATGGATTGCAGAAGAATTACAATGTGACTTAAAAATAGGTGACAACACTACCATTGAAGATTTAGATCAGTATGATGTAATCATTTATGGTGGAGGTCTATATGCAGTAGGTGTGAATGGTATTTCGTTAATAAAGAATAATCTTGATAAATTACATAGCAAAAAGCTCATTGTCTGGGCAACCGGCTCCAGTCCCGGACGGGAAGAGGAGCTGGGGGAAGTATGGGCCTATAACTTTACCCCGGAGCAAATGAAGAAAATAAAGACTTTCTATTTACGAGGCGGTTTTGACTATAAAAAGCTAAGTACTGGTGACAAGGTATTAATGAGAATGTTGCAGGTACGATTAAAACTTATTAAAGATAGAACGGAGGACCAGCAGGGAATGCTGGAGGCTTATCATATTCCCGAGTATTATTGTAACAAGGAAAATATTAATCCGTTAATCGAATATGTACGAAGTTTATAATGCGTAACAATGTAATTACTTCCCTGCAGCGATCCCCGTAATGAATTCATCCAATTCTCTTTTATGGTCTTCTCCTGTTTCAAATTCTTTACTTGAAGCAATCTGTCCATCTAGGATATAGATTACTTTCTTTGCTTTGGCAGCTACACGGGGATCATGGGTTACCGTCAAAATAGTAGTTCCCTCACGATTCAAATCATCTAGAATTGCCAGTACCTGATCAGTAGCTGCTGAATTGAGTGCTCCTGTTGGTTCATCAAGGAACAGAATGTCCGGATTATTAATCATGGCACGGCAAATAGAAGCTCGTTGCAATTGTCCTCCAGAAACTTTTCGTATATCCCGCTGTTCCATTCCGTCTATTTCCATATTTCTCATTAGCTTGGATGCGCGTTCCCTAATATCATTTGCGGATTCTCTCTTTGCAACAAGACCTGGCAAAATAATATTATCAAAAATGGAAAGATTCTTAAGCATTTGCGCATTTTGAAAAACAAATCCCATTTTATTCAGTCGGAATCTAGACAATTCTTCTTCCTGCATATCAGTTATATTGATTCCATCAAAAAAGACTTTACCACTACTGATACTATCCAATCCACTGATACTATAGAGTAATGTTGACTTTCCTGATCCGGATGGACCCATTATTGCAATAAAATCACCTTTATTAATTTCAAAAGTTATATTACGTAAAACTTGTATTTTATCAAATTATTTTTCTATTATTCATATAGAATTGATTGGTAAATAGTGATTGCCAGACAATTTGTATACTGAGAAGGCATTTTCTCAGGCAGGCTCATCACAAGGACACCTAAGTACTGTGTAAATTCAACTTTTCCATAACCCAACAGTCTGACTTCCTTCACTTTCTCAGCAGGAAGCAGTGATTTGATAACGGTACATCTGTTTTCAGGAGTCTTCATCATAAATGCATAGATATGATTGTCCTTCCTGGTAAACCGGAAATCTGATGAAGTCCAGTCTGTTTTGTCTTCCTGGAACCCATTAATTACCACCTTGGTACTGCCTTCTCCACTCACACGATAAGGTCTGGTACCATAAACACCCTCTTCACAAACAGCAAACCAGTCTCCTAACTCTTTCAAAATATATCGTGCTTCATCATCAATGGTACCATCCGGTTTCTGTAATATATTGAGAAGCATAACTCCATTTTTGGAGATAATATCTATCAGCATCTCTATCAGCTGGTCTGGCTTTTTATATCCCTGTTTTGCATCATAAAACCAGTTCCCTATACAGGTATCTGTCTGCCATACATCCTCCTGAATGCCGGGAAGCTGGCTCCTTTCAATATCCAATGTACCAATTCTATAAACATCAGGATTTCTATCCTTTTGATTGTATACAGCCTGGTTTGTACCATTTTGCTTGATAGAATCATTATATAAGTAAGAGACTGCTTCTAATCCCTGCATGTAACTGACATTGCCAAATGGCAGTTCACTATCTGAATACAACAATGCAGGATGAAACTGATCAATCATCTCTTTTACAGAATCCAGCCAGTATTTTTTGTTTGTTTCGTTAGTTGTGAGCCATGGTGCCAGTTCTCCCTTGCTGTTTGGAATTACATGCTCTTGATTGGCATGATAAAAGTCTGCAAAAGCCGGATCATTTCCATCATAAGGTACTCCTTTGTATGGGCCATAACTATCCGCACCTTTATTGGTATACCACCAAGAAAAGGAAGCTGCTAAATGCTCCGTTAATCCAAAAGGCATATGAAGTTGATCGGCAGCCGCTTTCCACATGGCACAAATATCCTTGTGGGGACCAATATTCACAGAGTTAAACCGATTGCTCTTGGAATCATAATTAAAGAAATTGTCATGGTGGGTAGCCTGGGCTACGAAATATCTGGCACCGGCTTTATAATACAAATTCATCAGCTCTTCGGGATCAAATTTTTCTGCTTTCCACAGCTTGCATATATCTTTGTAACCAAATTCTGAGGGATGACCATAGTGTCTCACATGATACAGATATTGTGGGGAACCCTGGACATACATATTTCTGGCATACCAGTCGCCACACATTGGGACACTCTGGGGACCCCAGTGACTCCATATGCCAAACTTTGCATTTTGAAACCATTCCGGGCATTTGTAATTTTTAAGAGAATCAAATGTTGCTTCAAATCTCTGTTCCATAACGATTACGCTCCTTCTCTTCTGACTTATTCCTGCTATTAGGTTGAAAGCACTGTATATTATCATTATATATCCCTAGCTTTTGTTTACAAGATGTTTTCACGGCTTGAATATAACAAAATGTCACATTTACGCAATAATGCCAATGTGATATAAATATGATACAATGCAAATGATTTATCATTCATTCATAACTTAAGAAACTTGTAAGAATTTTATCAAAGATTTTGTAATCAATATCCTGTAACGTAATGATTGTTCCGAAGAATGAAAGAAAAGAGTATGCAAATGAAGGAATGTATTTTAGTAGTAGATGATGACAGAGAGATTGTAGAAGCTATTGCAAAGCTCCTCATAAGAGAGGATTACATTGTTTTAAAAGCTTATGACGGCATACAGGCATTGGACCTATTGGCTTCCAACAAAGTGCAGATGGTTCTCATTGATGTGATGATGCCTCGACTGGATGGATTATCCGCAGTCATGAAAATCAGGGAAAAGAAAAATATTCCCATTATTTTACTGAGCGCTAAAAGTGAAGATACCGATAAGGTTCTGGGACTCTCTATGGGGGCGGATGACTACATTTCCAAACCATACAATCCGCAGGAGCTTGTGGCACGGGTTAACAGCCAGCTTCGCAGGTACATGCGGCTGGGTGGTGTGAACACTTTTCAAGCAACAGGTGAAATCCAAAACGGAAGGCTTTGCTATAAAGAAAATGAAAAAACTCTGTATGCGGACGGCGAACCGGTACGTCTTACCGCCACCGAAACTAAAATCATTGACTTATTTATGCATAATCTTGGACGCATTTTCCCAGCGGAAGAAATCTACAGTCGCGTATGGGAGGAAGAGAATTTTTCCTCAGAAAATACGGTGATGGTACATATTAGACGCATACGGGAAAAAATTGAAATCAGTTCGAAGGAACCAGAATACATAAAGGTGGTATGGGGCATTGGATACAAAATGGAAAAGATGCAAAAATAAATTTGGATTAGCATTATTTATCTTAGGATTATCTTCAGTGATTATGAGTATTGCCGCAGCAGCACGTCAGATCAGTATGAGCTATTCCCTCTTGGGAAATATTCAGTTTGGCTCTCAGAATGATTATCAGAAACTACGTACCTTTCAGGACGGTATTAACGAAAAACTGGATATCTGCCTGACAATTGCTAATGAAACATTTGTTGACTGGAGTTATTACGATGAATACAGTTACCCAGAGTATACGGAAGACTATGCAGCTGAGTATTCAGATATGACTCCGGAAGAAATGGAAGCATATCTAGAGCAAAACAGATTCTACAACAGCTATGATAACATAGACAATTTCTCTTCTGAAGAGAAAGCGCAGATGGCAGAGAGCTACCTCTCCTATTGGAAAAATGATCTAAACATGTTATATCAGATAACCGTTGACGGAAAAGTAAAGTATGCTAATATGGAGAACACTTTTTTCTACGGGGATACTCTTCCGGAGGGGTATAACTACATCATGCACTTTGATGGAGAAAAAGTACAAATCATAAAAGATGGTAAGGAAATGGATGTATATGGTAATGGCATCTATTATAGTGGTGGAGAATATGCAGTACCCGGTTATTCCAACTTTAAGGCAGACAGCAGTCTGGAAAATGTAACCGTAACACTGATTGCTATTCAGACACCACTTGAATACCGCATTGCAGGCAGTAAAAATGAATCCTGCTACTATGGCAATACCTTTTACCTTAATCATGATATGCAGAATCTAAATAGTGGATGGCAGAAAGTATTTCTTTTCGTAATAGCCGGTATATTCCTTCTGATTCCGGCCATTATCATGCGTCGTGGTTTTCACAGTTACAGAGAAAAGTTAGCAGACTTTCTGAACAATATATGGATAGAGGCCAAACTGCTTCTTGTAATACTGGTTGCATCTGTGGCCATGCATTCAGGAATGGTATCCAGCTTTGGCTACACTTATGCGTATGAATTTGGTTACTATATGTATAATTCCGGCTCATTTATTTCAGCAATCATTACTATTATACAGAATCTGTTCTTTGAGCTCTTTGATAATCCTTTATGGTTCCTGACATTCTTTTGGATTATGTATTTTGTCATCTTTGATATTGTTCACAATCATAAGAAAAAGCAGAATGGGCTTCTACTTAAATTGATACGTAGCTTTAACGACCGTAATCTTAAACTGAACTTTTCAAAGAGACAGGTTCGAAGAGTTTCAGTACTGCTACTATGTACAGTGATTGCCCTTATCTTGTTTGGTATGGGCATGATAATGTTTGCTTACGGCAGTGATGAATCTTCTTTGATTTTCCCAATCATTGGCTTGGTTCTCCTGTTTGTTTCATTTTTCTGGTATTGCCGGACGATGCGTTCACAGGCAGCCGACCTGGATATGCTGAATGATCAGATTGAAAAAATATCCCGGGGAAATTATGACCCTCAGAAAATGCCCTTTTCAGGAAATGATTTTCAAAAAACTGAGCAAAATCTTCTCCAAATACAAAGTGGAATAAAGAATGCCGTGGATGACCAGCTAAGGAGTGAAAGAATGAAAGTAGATCTTGTAGCCAATGTGTCCCATGATCTGAAGACACCGCTTACCTCCATTATCAGTTACGTTCAATTCCTAAAAGAAGAGGATACGCTTCCTGATCATGTGAAGGATTACATCCGTATTCTGGATGAAAAATCAGCAAGACTAGGTGAAATGGTGCAGGATGTTTTTTCAATCAGTAAAGCTACCTCCGGCCAGCTTCCTGTACAGATGGAAGTTCTGGATTTTGGTAAGCTGCTCAATCAGACCTTAGCTGATATGGAAGAAACCATTTCAAAATGCAGTATCAGCATCAAATCTGATATTCAGGAACATGAATACTTCATTGAAGCAGATGGACAAAGAATGTACCGGGTCTGCCAGAACTTAATTCAAAATGCATTGAAATATTCCCTGGAGGGTTCCAGAATGTTTATATCACTCAAACAGGTGAAGGAGCAGGCTGTGGCTACCTTCATGAATACCTCCAAAGCGGAACTTGACCAGGGCACTGACTTTGTAGCCCGTTTTGTCCGCGGCGACAGCAGCCGTACAGACGGTGGAAGCGGACTTGGTCTCTCCATTGCCAAGAGCTTTACAGAAGCCTGTGGTGGTGATTTTACCATCGAAGTAAATGGAGATACCTTTGTGGTTACCATTTCATTTGAGCAAAAGAGTGCATCTTAGTTTACATTTAAATATATCTTAGTTCAAATCTTTCATATTAAGTATAAAATGAGCCAGGCTTGACGCTGTAATATGTTGTCTAACCTGGCTCATTTGCGAATTTTCTTATACTACTTGCGTCAAATGATTCCCCATGTCCAGGGTATATTTTCACAACATAATTCCTTAGAATTTTTCTTGCGCTCTCTTTCAATTCATTAAAATTTTGAGCATTTAACGCTAACGACGGTTTCTTATTATTTGTAAATAAGTCTCCAGCAATTAAATTTCCTTCATTATCTAGTATACAGATTGAGCCTTTTGTATGTCCCGGACTATGATAAATGGTGCCATCAAAACCGTATTCCGATAGTGACTGTTCGTCCTTTAGTAGTATATCTGGTTGAAATGTTTCAAACTCCATATAGACCTTATCCATTAACAATTTTATCTTTGAATTCATCAGCTTAAATACTAGATTAAAAAGTAACGATTGATAATTTGAATTAACTCTATAACAACTTGAATCTGCTTTTTCTACCATAAACGCATCATTTGAACACATGCAAATTTTTGAATTAAATTTTTCTCTAATATACCTTGCATTACAAGTATGATCATTATCTCCATGAGTTAAAATAATCATTTCCAAATTAGAATCATTAACTCCATTCTTCTCAAGTTCATTTACCAAGTCATTTCTCCTGTCGCTATATTGTTTATCCAAAAATAAATGACCACCTGTGTCAACCAAAATAAATCTTTGCTTATTCTTTATTAAATAACAATTTACTCCGCCTAGATCAATTCTTATAATGCCTTGCATTTCTTAACCTCCCTTTTCACTGTTATAATAAAGTTTCTAAATCATTACCTTGTTTCACTGTTTCACACCACTGTATTATGCTCTGGAGTTTACATATTCCAAAATATAATGTGGATAATTTGAAATAAAACGCATCTCTATTTTCAAGCTTTTCAAATTTTTCCTTCTTTATCATAAGATTCTTTTGGTAGTCCCGTAAACTTTCTTCATACTCACTGATTTTTTTATATGCAAGATCACGTGGAATTCTGTCAAAAAAGAATACTTTTGCCATAGTCGACTCAATAGAGTTACCAATAACATTATCCTCATCAAGCCACTTCATAAACTCTTTTTTGCCACATGCTGTTATGCTATATTTCTTTTTTACCCTCTTACACTGGACTTCATCTGCACAAACAACATACCCTTTTTCTAACAATTTACCAAGTATCGGATATATACTTCCATAACTCGCTTTATAAAACATCCCGATTCCACCTTCTATACATTTTTTTATATCGT
Organism: Lachnospiraceae bacterium; assembly: GCA_035271185.1. Taxonomy (GTDB): domain Bacteria; phylum Bacillota; class Clostridia; order Lachnospirales; family Lachnospiraceae; genus Acetatifactor. The sequence goes on from DATERV010000102.1 coordinate 33,124, forward strand.
AACCAGTAAGCGAGTTTGTATATAAAGTACCTAAAACTATGAATTCTAACATTTTGTACTCCTCCAATATATCGTTACGATATATTCTAATTTTATTTTCTTATTTTGTCAACAAAAAAAATACCTGTAAATTACGTTCTACAGATATTTTTTAAAATCATACCTTGTTCTTATTCGTAATAATGATATCAAAAAGGGACAGAACCTTGAAAGTTGGCTCTGCCCTTAGTTGTTATTTCATTCCATCATATATTGCACCTAGAAGTACTTCGTTTGGATCCTGGCTCAATTCCCAAGCCATCGCTCCACCTAAATTTTTCGATTTAATATAATCAGTTTTATAGGCAATTGACTGTGGATCTTCATAACTAATAAAAACAGAACCATCAAATAGCCAAGGCACCATGGACTGAGCATGAAAATATCTGGTAAATCCAGGTTTACTCATATAATTATCTACAATTGACTGATAGCCTATAGAATTGGCACCGGTATATGTCTGATACAATCCATTATTTGTATTATTTACTGAAGAAAACAGATACCCGTAAAACGGAATACCAAGTACCAGCTTATCAGCAGGGAAAGAAGCATTGAGCCATGCATTTACCGCAGAATCCACACTTGCCTTGTACTGAGGTGAGGTATCATCGTTCATATAGAGAGGTGCGTGAAGGTCTGTGTATGAATCCCACATTCCATGTAAATCATATGTCATAATCGTTGCATAGTCCAAATATTGTGACACATTTGCAATTTCTATGTTATTCACATAGGAATTTCCGGCTCCACCAGCAATCGTAAGAAGGTAATGCTTATTATCTAAAACTCCTTGTGCATCCAGCTTTTCCCGGATTTTTTGAAGAAGCAGTGTAAAGTTCTGTTTATCTTCCGGACGTTTTGTATTGGTTGCCAAACCTCCACTGACAGGATACTCCCAATCAAGATCAACTCCATCAAACCCATATTGTTTCATAAAAGCTACGCAACTATCTGCAAATGTAGTTCTGGAAGCATCCGTAAGGGCAGCATCAGAAAATTTTCCGGACCAGGTCCAGCCTCCTACCGAAATTAGCGTCTTCAAATTAGGATTTGTCTGCTTTAAAGAATTCAAAAGCTTAATGTTATTTTCATCAATATCTGGGTATCCCAATGCAAGCTTTAAATCTGAACTGATATTTGCAAAAGCATAATTGATATGTGTTAACTTACTTGCATCGATCTGATTCGGTAAGTAGCCAGAATACGCCGCCCATGCAGCATAATATCCTACTATTTTTCTCGATGATGTCTGGGCAGGTGGTTTTGGCGTCACTGGTTCAGGCATCACTGGCTCAGGTATGGTTGGTTCAGGCACAGGTGATATCGTTGTGACAGAAACCGTGTTACTGGATTCTGATATACCCCCTTTAAAATTTTTTGCCTTTACATAGAATTCGTAGTTAGTTGCCGGTGTTAACCCTTTTACCGTATAAGTAGTTGTTGTTGCAGAAGCAAGATATGTGTTGTTACAGTAGATATCATATGTTTTTACTTTGTCTTTAGGTCTGCTCCAAGATAGTGTAACAGATGTGTCTGTGATTGTAGCAGCCTGTAACTTCGCAGGTGCTGCCGGTCCACTTTTAGCTGATTTTGCAGCAAAAACAGCACTATCAAAAAAGCCACTGAAGATAGTAACGAAAATTACGGTTAAAGCCAGTACAATTATTTTACTAATTGTGTTTTTCATCAAGTAATACCTCCCGTATTTATATGAGAAGTATAACATGCCATATTTTCTTTGAATAGCTCGCAAAATATGGTAAAGAATATCTTCGATCCCTCAGCTTTCCTGTCCCTCAATCATGAGGGGTGGCATAACCACTGATTCCACAATACTTTTAAAGGCTTTTCCTACTTCACCAGGATCTCCACTCAATGCGCTGGCTTGCTGCATAATCCCACGTAGTGTACCAATATCCTGTTGAATAAATAACTCACATAGATATCGTTTCATCCGTCCGTTATTATAATTCTCTAAGGCAACCGTCAGTAAATCCGCACGTTCTACATATTCTTTATACCACGCATCAAAACCTGATTGAGAAACTGTGGTACAGGTTCGGTCTTTCACATGATTGGTGTTCAGATCACTGAAATCACCCATTTTTCCTAACCGTACACAAGGAAAACTTTCACAATTTCCGCAATGATTAAGTTTCTTATCGAGGCAACAATGATGAACCTTGCAAGATTCTGTATAATAACCGTTATGGGAACAGCCAGGGCATCTGCTTGTTCCATTTGTCCTATATCTTGTGCATAAAGCACATGGCATACCACAATAACCATAAGAATAGTCGGTCATAAACTTATCCCCCATTATCGTTTATATGTATTCTCAACTCTTTATCAAAGCATACATTATCATATCTTCCACTTTGCCATTTTTAAATGCATTGGCATAAAGAGTTCCCTCATACAAAAATCCACTCTTTTCTAGTATCCTGCAAGACGCTATATTACGGGCAAAGGGATCTGCAAAAATTCTGATCATGTCCGTGTTATCAAAAACATATTTACATGCCTGCTTTAATGCACTGGTTCCCAATCCTTTTCCCCAAAATTCCTCACTTATATAATATCCTATCTCTGCAGTTCTTGAATGGATATTTTCTTTTCGAAAAATGCCTATACTACCAATCACCCTCTCTTGGTATGTGATTGCAAATGCATAGGCTTTTTCTGGATCAGCACTATGCATCTCTTGAATAAAAGCAGTGGCATCTTTGACTGTATATGGAAATGGTAGCCCATCACGTAAATTGTTATGAATGGATTTGTTATTTAAGGCTTTTGCCAAGTCCTCTGCATCTTCTACAAGCCAGCTTCTTATTTTACACTCCATATGGTTTCCCCCCCTAGGCGACAATCAAGAATTATCAATTCTCAAAAGGCTTACAATCTGCATCTTTCGTTTCTTTTTTTTCTCTTTCAATGGCTTGTAGTGCTTCTGTTTTACTTCCGGTAGTGGATCGAATTGAGAAAGCAATGTTCACAATATGATCCGATATTCTTTGTAATGAAAACAGAACGGAATAAATGCTTTTTGATACCTCAACAGGGTACATCCTGGAGCTTAGGCGTACCACATGTTCGTTACGAGTAGAGGATATTAGTTTTTTGATTTCCTTGTGAAGGTTTGAAATTATTCTAAAATTTTCGGTTCTACGCTTTGTAAACGCATCAAACCCTAAGTCGAACATCTCGGATATATCACCGTAGATCTGTTCTAGCTCATCTTTAGTCTGAACTAAAAATTTTACGTTATTTTCCTTCATGTAATTGGTTTCCGTTACCAAAAGTATCGCATAATCACCCAGCCGCTCAATATCGTTTGTTACATGATGTAATCCACCAATCAGTTTTTCATCATCAGCGAATTTAGTAACCGATGATATTTTGATGAAAAAGCTTGTGAGCTTGTTTGTTAAAAAATCAATACGATATTCAACATCGGCAATTTTTTTGCTTTCGCTCATATCTTCGTTAATCAATGAAGCAAAAGAACGATCAAGGTTCGCCTTTGCGAGGATCGCCATATCGTACAATTCCTTCAATGCTTGTTCAATGGCAACCGCTGGAGTTTGCAAGAAACGCTCATCAATATATGACAATTCTTCCAGCTTCTGTTGCTTATCTTTTACCAAATTTGTCACCAAATTGACTAGCGGATCAATAAATACGAGCAACACTAAGGTGTAAAGCGTATTATAAATCAGGTTATATGTTGCAAGGCTAAACTGGGGTTTCCCAGGGAATAGACTTTCAAATATGTTGGTAATGGGTGTCCTGAAAAGAACCAGAATAATCGAAAATGCTGTTGCACCAATTACGCTGGTAATCAGATGGAATAATGCGATGCGTTTCCCGTTGGCATTCGTGGTCAAGGAGGCCATAATGCCATCGCTACAGGTTCCTATATTTGCTCCCATCACTAAGAAAAACGATTGATCTATATTGTGGATTACTCCTGTAGCCAAGAAAGCGATAAAAACACCAGTTGCTGCCGTAGATGACTGTATGATGCTTGTAAAGAGAATTCCTAATATCACCAACAAGAGGGGATTTTGCATGATTTCATATTTGAATAATTTAGCGAGTTGAATGCTCAGCGTCGAATCTGGTCCGCCGATTGCGGTTTCCATCACTTCCATCCCGATAAACAGCATTCCAAATCCAATTAAAAATGGCGCAATTTTATTAAGGAATTCGTTATTAGTGGAAAATACGATAATAACACCAACAAACGCAACCGCTGCAAAAACAGAGCTAATGCTAAAGCCCCCTTTGCTGAAGCCTGAAAGGGCAAATATGAATGCTGTAAGAGTGGTGCCTACCTTTGCGCCTAAGATAAAACCTGAGCCTTGCTTGACTGTTACAATATTCGCATGAGCAAGTCCGACTGTCATGATCGAAGAGGCTGAAGAAGATTGGACAAGTGCGGTAGCCCCCATTCCAATTCCGTAATTAAAAACTCTGTTTTTGGTGATTTTTTTAAAAAGATTTCGTATTCCTGATCCAGCGCTTTGTTCCAAACCAGAGCTCATCTGCTTCATGCCAAACATAAATACAGCGACTCCACCTAACATAAGCAGTAAATTCATTAGTATTTCCATTATATTTCTCCCTATATTCTATAATTCTTTTCCCAGTCTAGCATAAATTAATATAACAGCAAAGACTTTATTGCACAACTGAAAAAAACACGCCCCCAAATGGACGTGTTTCCTTATGTACATAATTATTTAGAATAATTCATAAAGTCCTTTTCCTCGAGTTCGTAATCAATTTAAAAAGAGCATTGATTAACATTTCTATAATTCATTTCACCAGTAGGCACTCCATCAACTTCAATTATAAGACGTTGGCCAAATTGCTACCGTAGGTTCAGCTTCGCCTAAGCCTAAAGCATGGGGGCTATCTCCTGCGTTACATCATCTGCGAACATATTGTAACGCATGCTAATGCGATCAGTGAACTTAATAATGTTCCTACCAAATATTTCTCTGCAAATGCCTTCTTTTCAAGTTGCTTATACCTGGCAATGCTTTTTGCAGTTAGTACAAACCCTATTGCACCATATTGTCCTAACAAGCCAAGAAGCAGTATGATTTCCCTTTCAAGTATTCCAATCCATGAGCCAATCTTTCCTATTTCTGCTTGAGACGATACTTTATCATCCATATTTACTTCATCATCTGGGCTCTCAACAGTTTTAGGAATAGCCTTAAAAACCAGAGATATAAATAAAGCTGCTGGCTTCCAACATACTAGTGCAGCTATTAGTATATATACAAACTCTCTTATACTATAACGGCTAAACCATTTGACTAAATTTACATCGATAATCATACTCTTTTCTCTAAACCAGAAATATATGCCTATAAGAATCGCTATATGTATTACTTGATCTACCAGAAAAATGAAATACCCATATTTCTGTAATCTTTTTACAACCTTAAGCTTAATATAATCTACACATAGGTGAGATACACCGATAATTAGTACTGGGACTATTCCGTTAATATAACTTTTTGTAAGAATAACAAATACCATATACATACAAAGCATGTACAAAAAGCAGTGTAATAGCATATACCATATTGACTTTCTCTTTTTTTCTGCCATTCTCTTCGTTTGTACATAGAAGTCACCTAAAATGTGGCTTAAAATTACTAATTCCATTTTTCTCCCCCATATTCTTTTTCCAGGTACTGCAATGCTATAAAATCTAGCTCTCGAATTTTATTAGCATTTCCTCTTTTCATAATGGAATCAACATTTTGTCGAGTACATCCCAGAATATTGGATAAAACAGTTGCCATATTCCTTTTTGAGATAGCATCTTCTGCTTCTATTATCTTCCCATCGATAACAATAGAATCTACCATCTGAATTTGTCCGATCTGTATATGTGAATATTTGAAATTTTTCTCTTTTCCAGCAAATACAAGTTCTGCTTTTTTATTAATCCTATACTTAAATTTATACTTCAGCAGCTCCCCTATCTCCTGGTATTCACTAAATTCCGTATTTATACGTATAAATGGATATAGTAGTTCCATAATGATTAATACCATATTCTGCGTATATACTTGTTGTCTTTTTAGTAACATAGAAGCATTGATTAAATGATTGACCAATGTATTATCTTTCTCTGAACAAACTCTTATATTATGCAGTTGCATTTTATATACTTCTTCAATAGCTTTTCTTGCTCTATGATAGGCTGGGCCATCTTGTTGCGTTGAAAGCCCATTACTTATTTTTACTGTCCATTCACCAATTCCTATTCCTGCCCTAAGGTTCACAGGATCTATCAGCATTTCAAGCATTCTAAAATAAAGTAAAGCGGTTGTTACATCACGAAATAATCCTTGTAACTCGTCTCCCGCACTAAATGTCACCTCACATTCTAATTGCTGCTCAAATAATTTATTAAGGCTTTTGACATAATAGGTCAGATAGTATTGAACTTCATTTCTTTCCTCCATATTATAAATCCTGGATTTCTCTATATCAATTATTAATGAGACATAATCACGCATAATTTCACCTCCATGATTTATTATATTCTACTCTATCACCTTAAGCAATTGTTTATGATTGCAAATGCATTATGCAATTGTTTTTGGTTGCATAATGCATTTGACTCATCTATTTACTTCATAAAGTGCTTCTTTGCGAATTCCATTTCCTGAATCAACTCCACAGTACCAAGGTATTTCCCACTTTTATCCCGTACTGCCGTATAAGTCACCAGCATTGTTTTTCCCATCTTTTCCATCCACACCGGCACACTATCTCGCCGATGATTCCTAAAGTCCTCAATGATGGCTCTAACCATAACCTCTATCTTAGGCGGATGACAACTGAATACCTCTCTGTCCAAAGACATGAGCGGTCGCTTAAACAGCTTCCATCCCTCATTGTAATATCGGTTCATGTTATTCTCATCAATGAATGTAATTTCCATGGGAATGGTATTCAGCATTGCAGTCAACTGCTCTACCGTCAAATGACCCGATGGCATTATAATCTCACCGGATGAAGCTTGAAAAGTGGGCGCATTCTGTGCCTTAGCATCCGCCCATACAGGAACAGTATCAATCAGGCATTTATCATAGCCTGCTAACTCATGATAAATTTGTTTCCATTCGTTTTCAGAAAAATTCTTGGCGCAGATAGGAAACAGGATGTTTGCTTCCTTATAGATCATTTCATCTGCACGTTGTAGCACAGCCAACAGACGTTCTTGCCACGATTCATTATGAATTTCCCTTGAAAGGGCATTCATCTCATCACGGATCTCATCATCCACCGTCCACATAACATCCGACGGACCTGAAATGCCGTACTGCACCTTTAGTAAAGGGTAGATCAGGTCACCCTTCTTGGCATAGTGAATGGAAATGGCTCGAATTGCATCAAATTGATTGGAAACATCCTTACCGGTAGCAAGTCCTTCTCGAATTTGACTGATTAACTGTGCCAATTTTTCATTTTCCAGAGTAAAAATTTGCAAGGGATGCCCTTCCATTGACACCAGCCTGTTTGCAGCTTCCTGCTTGTCTGAGTAGTCTACCTTCCAGGCGTCTTCTCTGGTTTTCTTCTTTTCCAAGGATGCAGAAACTGCTTTTTCAGCATTTTCAATCTGTTCCTCCCTGGTAATTCCATGGAACAGGGCAGAGTGTACATCACAGAGCTTTTGTACTTCGGTAATAGGTATGCCGGAAGCAATCATCTCCTGCTCAGCTTCCATAATTACAGATGCTTCTACATCCTGGAACTCCTTGACAAAATCTTTTCGTACAGTTTCCAATGCTTCACCGTCATTGAGTCGTCTGATGTAGCTTTTCAAAAGATCCTTTTGCGTATTATAGCCCGTCACTTCAAAGCCACAGCCTTTTATTACTGTTAATACGCGTTCCATGGGAATGCTCATTATTTCAGCTCCCTTAGGGATGGTCATCACCCGACCCGCTGTCGTCAGTGCAGTTTTCCTGGTGATTTCCGTAAACCCAAGGCCCTTCATGACTTCTATCAGTTCCGGATACTCCTTACATAAATCATATACGCTTTTTGTCAAATCGATTTCTTTTTTCATCTGATTAACTCCTGCTCAAACAATGTTGTAATACTGTTTTCTATCATGAGTATAATTCTCTGAAATATTCTTTTATCTTGTTAAGATAAATAAATTATTTTTTGATATCCCCACAATACAGCACACCCGACTCCATAACATACAAGATCCCTCGCGTCAAACACAGAACCCATAATTACTCTCAAAAAAGTAATATTCTCTACATGAAGCAACTCCACAAGATGGAAGTACTGTAATACTTCTACACATGTAGCAAACAAAAAAATATATAGGGGCAATAGCTTAAATCCCTTGGGAATAAAAATTCGTACAAATGCATAAATCAAAATCACCACCAATACATCCCCTATAAAAGGTCTGACAAAATTATCATGTACAAATAGTGCAATCAGTACTTCGGTGATCAGTAATATAAAAAAAACAATTGTATATTTAATTTTTAAGTTTCTTTTGCTTTGGCTTTGTAATGTCATAACTTTCTTCCAGCATCCTTTTGATCTCTTTATCTGGAATGGTTCCATCCAGTTTTTCAAAAATCCATGCAAATACTTTTCTATTTTTCTCATGTCGCATAAGCGTCCAGTTTGGGTCATGAAAAGGAGCATCTTCATATACATTCTTAAGTTGCTTACAAAAGGCAATCACTTCTGTTCGATTAGTCAACTGATATTTCACTTTGCTCACCCAGCTTTCGGCTTTCATGACAGGTAAAATAGATTACCTGATACTTCTCTCCGATTTCCTTTAAGAGTTCCATACCGCCACTGATTTTTTCTTTATCCATATTTACAAATGGATCATCAAACAGAATAAATGGTGTTTCATTTTGGTACATCGTTTCGATCAAAGCCATACGGATACATATGCCGGTCAGATCTCTGTAACCGGTACTTAACAGCTTCAGTTCATGCTCGTCCCCATATTGTTCCAGCTTGAAGTTAAAGTTAGCATCCACATGATACTGCGACTTTTCGGCATTGCTGAGCATATCATAGTATTTTTCAAAGCTTCCTAGCACAGGCGACATATATTTTGCTGTGAAGTTTTCTTTAGCCGTACGCAAGTACTGCTGTACCAGGTTGATACGCTTATATTTTGCAGATAGATTGTCATACTCTTCCTGTTTCAATGCCAGGTCTCTTTCATCAGATGCTACACGATCGCTATCTACTTCCAGACTTTCTAACTGTCTGTCGTAATCCCTGATATTGTTCATAAGCTCTTCTGACTGCTCAGAAAGGCTTCTCATCTTTTCATTGATTTCTTCTAAGGAAGGAAGATCGGTGGTCATTTCATACTGTCTCAATTTCTCCATATCAGGATAATTGGTTTCAAAGGTATCCTTAGCCTTCTTAGCTTGTAGAAACTCCTTTTCTGCTTTTCTGTATTCCTGTAAGTTTTCCTTTATACTCTGAAGCTGAAGGATAAAGTTTGACTCCATGGGAATGGAAAGTGTCTGTAAATACTTTTCTAAAGCTACCTTCTTCTGTTCAATGCCTGTTTTTGCTTCCAAATAATGATTGTATTTGGTAAGCAGGGTGGTATATTTTCCTACATTCATGTGAATAACATTTAAATATTTATTGAATGCATCCTCTTGTATGTCTATCACTTCAGGTAAATAGGTTTGTATAAAGGAGCACACCAGATTGCATTTTTCAGTGTATTCCCTTTCCGTATTACCTGATTCTGATGACTTCTTCTTTTCTGAAAGTGTAACATAGTCCCTCACATCAGATTTCAAGCTATATAGTGCATTCTGTAAATTGTTTTCATCATACTCTATGTCATACTGGTAGCAGAAATCCTGTACCTTAGCTTCCGTTTGTCCAATAAAGGCTTGATTATCAGCTATTTCTTGTTCCAGCCTGCCAATTTCGGAATTTTCTGTAGGAACAGATACCGCCGGCCTCTTATTGATCATATACACAAGCCCTACAACTGCTAATCCAATTCCTGCAATCACGCCTGCAAGTCCTGCTGCCATGCTGAAAGTAAAAGCTGCTATCCCTAAAACAAGTAAGATTACACCGGTCAATAATAAAATAAGTCCCGCGTTATTGCTTTTTCCACTACTGTTTTGTATTCTGGTTGCTTCATCCACACTTTTTAAGGTATTAAGAGTGACTCTACTAAGGCTCAAAGTATTTTTCTTTTCTGTCCTTTGATTCCAGATTTGACTGATCGTATCCAATTGGGCCTGGTCTGGTATGCCATTTGCAAATTTACCCTGATATGCAGAAAATCTGCCGGATTCTTCTGTGGTCATCTGCTTTCTGGCTATCTCTACCTTCCTAGCTGATAAATCTCTTACCATATCCTCCATGTGCGATAATTCCTGATCCGAAGGAAGCTTCTGGCTAAAGGTATTTGCTAATGAGTGAAGGTTACTCATTTCAGCTTCACTCAGGGTATTTGTTTCCATGGTATTCTGTAAAATGGAAGTGTTGGCACACAGATCTATAAAGCCTGATAACTCATCCATTTGTGGTAAGGAACCTGGGAAGGGTTTTGCCGCCATCTCCTGGTCTATCTTTCTTCGCTGAAAGTCTTCACATAAATCCCCATACTTTAATTTGTTGGCCTGTATATCTTTCTCTAAGCTAATTTTTTCTGATATCATCTGTAGATTGGCTTTTTGTACATTAACCTCATTCAGCCTTTTATGCTTATGTTCTTTTAAATCTAAAATATCTTTTACTGCTCTATCAATTTGAGAACCTCTTTGAACACTTTGCTCCAGTCCCACAATTTCATCCTTAAATCCGGAAAGACTGCCTGTCTTTCTGGCAGGAGACAATTTATTCAGTTCACTGCTTAACCGAGTGTTTACCGTCTCAAAATTGTTGATATCATCCGTATTTTGTGCCAAATTGCCGATCTTGGCATTGATACTGTCTGTAACAAAAGTTTCACAATCATTTTGAGATACATATATGGTGCGCATAAAAGAATCACTATCAATCTGAAAGAGTTCTTCTCCAATTTTCTGAGAAAAACGCTTCGCTTCCAAGTTAGTGGTCTTATCTTTCACCATAAAAGCATCTTCTGATTCTTTTTTCCCAAAGGTCCTTAAAATCATGTATTCCTTGCCATCTGATTCAAACATCAGCTGTCCGCCATACACACCACCCTGCCATGGTCTATATTTCTTCCGTTCATTTTCAAACTCATCACGCTTTTTATCATTAGAAAAGCCATAAAACATGACTTTAAGGAATGCCGCCAGTGTGCTTTTACCCCAACCGTTCTCCTGAAGAATCACATTACAGCCTTCTCGGAAGGTAAAGGAAGCGTCACTTAGCTTTCCAAAGTTCTCTATATGACAACTGATTATTTTCATCCTATTCCATCTCCTCTCCGGCCAGTGCCTGAATGCCATACCGGATGATAATGCCTTTTTCCTCTTCGCTTATATCCATTGTACTCATAACGGTACGGACAAATTCTCCCTTTAGGGACTCGTCCAACCGAAATTCTTGATAGTCTACTTTTATCTTGGTTTCATCATATATTTTGAGGAAATAAAAACGGGTTTCAAATTCCTTGGTTAGATAGTGAATATTTTTTTCACATTCCACATCTACACTTCCTACTAAAACAATCTTTACCAGATGTTTTTTCTCAATTCCTCGTTTATCCAATGTGGTTCTAACTCTGTTAGATATATCTGAAGTAGTCATACAGCCCGATACATCCACCTCCACTGTATACAGATTGCGGGATGCAGCAGGAATGAAAGTCCTGGTACAGTTTCTTGTTTCTTCATCAATATCTATCAATACAAAACCGTGTTCTCCGCATTCGTCAAAGCCTCTACCCTCTAAGCATCCGCAATAACAATAGGTACCTCTCCGATCCAAGGGTCCCTCTTTGTAAGCATGAACATGACCTAGTGCCAAATAATCTATGCCCTTATTTTTAAGTTGAGAAAGGGCGATTACCTCCACTTTTTCCTTGGCAATATGCTCTGCATCCTGACCATGAAGGGTAACGATATTAAACAGATCCGTATTGAGCACCAGAGAGCTGTAAATGAGATTGGAGTTTTCCTGATTCAGCTCTACTCCTGTAATGGTGATATTTTTTTTACCATTCTCATTTACAACATAAGTTTTCCACTCATTGCTAAATATCTTTAAGTTCTGTGGAACATCTTCTAAGCTGTTTAAAAAGCTATCCGCATCATGATTTCCCTGCAGATAATAGAAGTCTATTTCAGAATTTTCTACAATGGCATCATAGAAAGTATTCCTGGCAGCCCTGGAAATACTCTTCTTATCATATAAGTCACCTGCTATGATAATGGCTTTTACCTGCATTCCTTTGGCATAAGCTATCATTTTTTTAAACGTATTGAGTAGTTCTGCCTGCCTTTCCCTAGCCTGTTCTGAAGTGAGATTAGCTGTCATTTTGGAATCTAAGTGTAAGTCTGCACAATGTATGATTTTCATGGTTACCGGTTACCTTTCTTTTTATTGGGTACACAAAATAGTATACCATAAACTGTCCCAATAACTTCCCTTAGTTAGAAGCGCTAGAGGCCGCTGCTGAGCTTGCTGCGATTGCCGCGCACATTGCGGCTTGTTGTGCCACAATCAGAGCAACAGTACCATTTACAGCTGCAGTTGTGAGCGTATCTGACGGCACATGCTCTGCCTGTGCCAATATACCCGCATACATAAGACGCTGTTTTTTAGTAATGCTGCTGAAGAATCCAAAGCCTTCCTGTCCTGACAGCCAGTTATCAATTTCTATGATTTCTGCTACCACCTGGTTGATATCAACATCAGTCAGAGCCAGTACTCCTAAGGTAGAGAGCTCGTAGTTAGTACCATATTTGTGACCTGCATCCTTAAGTTTGTTAAATAAATCCAAGGTTTTTCTGCATTTATTATGGGGAGAGCCTTCACCCAAAGCCAGGACCTGACTGAGAGATTGCACCGCGTTACTTGAGAAAAAGTTGGGCTTCAACAGCTGGTAACATGCATTCATATCATAAACCAGGGCATCAATACTTCGGTCTGACATTGCCAACAAGGCACAAAGTGCACTGTCTTCTCCGGATGTTAATAATGGATGCTCTGCCTTCATCTTGTCATACATCTGCCTGGTACGAGCTACAATCTCTTGATAACGATATGGCTGTACCATCTGGGCTATAATCATGGCTGCAATGGGTAGAAAGGTTGAGGTCCAGAACCTCTCTTTGAGCAATCCATAAACCTCCAATCCTCTTTTCAATGTCTGTTCACCATCTTCACTAACAGCCATCATGGTAATCAGAGGATTTCTAGCCATACTCTTGAAATTTGAGAAGGGGCCTACCTGGCTCTTTAAAATATCTTTGCAATGGCTTAACTTACCTTCATCCACTTGTAATCCTTTAGTTGTATAGACTCCTGCGCAGGATAAATTAATCAGGGCCGTATCCCAGCGAAATACGTTTTTTACACTTCTCCAGTTTTGAATCAATAATTCGCAGTTTTTTCTTGTTGTATCATTCATAATTTTTTACCCCTCTTCAAATTTTAAAATGAACCTATAATCATGTTTCCTATTTCGCATACCTTTCATCCAACAGCGGTTTTCCGTCTTTATCAACTAAAACGGTTAATCCCCCTATATTGGTCCAGAAAGCCATAATGTATTGTACTCCCGTTTCCGTGTCGGTAATAATTCTTGTACCTTCCATTAATCCTTCTTTGTCACTCATAATAAATCGTTTACCCATGCTTTTGTTCTCCTTTTATTTGCATACCTAATATTTATAAACTATATAATACTAACACTATTATATAATTGTTCTTTTAGCTTTTCATAAAATAAGAATCTAAACTCAATTTTTTGCTTCCACATTTCTGTAGCTGTATTCGTCCCTAATCTCTTTTTATGATAATCATTTAATTTTAAAAGTGTGGAATTTACTTTCTCTTTTTTATCATCTAAAGACATTTCACTAAACTTTACATATTGTAAACTCTCATAAATTCTATAAACATCAAAACGATCAATGTTATCTGCATCCCCAACACTCAGTGCAAATGCAGTATGTTCACCTTCAAAATCAGCCTTATCATCCACATGAATGGCAATACCATAGCATATATTCTGAATGCGTTCCTGGGCTAGACCTAAGCTTTCTAAGAATGGTCGCGCTATTTTGGCAGAGTTTCTTCCATGCTCCAGCCATTCATCCTCTGTATTAAAATCGTTGCAATAAGCTACATCATGAAGCAAACAGGCAATCGCCATTTCTGTAACATCAAATCCCTCTTTCACGGCTATAAGCTTTCCAATATTTGCTACTCTAAAAGAGTGCTGCAGACGATATTCACGATCAGATGGGTGGTCCTTCAAATACTGGCTATTACTGAATTTATTCTTTATAAATTCTTCTGTTTTCTCTATCATTTTTTGATTCAAATTCATTGAAGCATCTCCTTTTTATCTTAGTTTTCTGCTTTTGTCTGTCCCTATATAAGGAGCATATATTGCAAATTGACATTTAACATCAATATGCCTTTATCCCCCTAAAGTAACATATTAAAATCTCTTTAATATAGTTATACCTTCTAGCATAAGAATTTTCAATTCTTATGAGTTCAAAACCATGCTCCTTGCAGATTTGGTTTTTCTTTCTATCCCTTTCTTTTACAATACTGCTGTCAATATGCTCCCTGCCATCTAACTCAATGGCTAAGATTGGAATCTCATTCTTGAAATAATCTCTCTCATATACCACAAAATCGAATCTTCCGGTATAGAACAGATCATTATATCGGGTATTTCCGTTAAATATATGGGCAATACTGACTTCTTTTTGCACCACGCATTTTCTATTGGTATTTAATACGTTATCCAAAGCATGATTTAAGGTGATAAGGAAAGCTGTTTCCGTCTCCGTACTGTAGGGTTTGATTCCCAGCGCACGTGAAGCATTTACTCTCGGAGTTACCTGAGACGTTCCATTGGTCTGTACATATTGTGCCAACTCATATAAATCATCAGGACCCTCCGTATGAAGCCGTTCCAGTTCTTTTTTACTGGAAAGCACCACAAGCTGTTCTTTGGCACGTGAGGTGGCAACATTTAGTAACTGCTTATTATTTTTTAGCCAATCATATGTAGGCAACTTTGTTTTGTCAGTTAATGCCAATGAAAACAATACAACATCCTTTTCATCTCCTTGAAACGCATGGACTGTTCCGCAGGTCACATTGCCGATCTGATTTTTGCCAAGCATTTCCTTAATCATTTCCTTCTGGTTTGCAAACGGAGTAATGACGCCAATGTTTTTATCCTTATTTAGTCTGGCAAATTGCACAATTTCCTCTGCTTCCCTAGGTGCTGTATTTTTGTAATTGGTTGTGTTATCAGCTACATCAACAAAAATTAATGGTCTCTCGTTATTCTGTTTGCTTTCCACGATAAGCTTATTGTTGTAATACTTGGTATTATTGAAATCAATAATTTTCTTATTGCACCGGTAGTGATGACTGAGCAGAATTTCCCCACTGACGGAATCACAAGCCAGATATGTTTTGTAAATTGAATTCTGTATATAATCGTATTCATCCGTAACATCATACATCTTACGAAGCTTATCATTATCTGCGGGATTCAATAGAATAACAGGATTTAACTGTTGTGGATCTCCAACCAACATTAAATTTCTTCCCCTTATTATAGGCACCAGGGACATGGCGATGTTTCCCTGACTGGCTTCATCCATAATTACCATATCAAAATAGGTTTCCGGTTCACCAATCTTGTGCGATGAAATGGAGGTGGTCGCTATAATTGGGAAAATTCGTTGCAGTTTCTTTACGTTTTCAGCTTTTTTCAAGTATTCATTAAACTGTTTGACCTGAGATTCCTTATCACTGCAATATAGTATTTCAAGCAAATCTTCGTTTTTAGGTTCCTGTATCCTTTGTATATATTTGGCAGAGGTGTAATAAAGATATTTTTGAAATTCCTCCTCATCCTTCAGTACTAGTTTCAGGGCTTCTTCATCATTAATCTCCCCGATACTGTCGATATTTTTTCTTACTTCAGCCAGCTGTACACCCTGTAATTCGGTCTGAAATGTAAGATGACGGTTGGACTCCGTTAGCTTCTGAATTGCTTCTTCCTTTTCTAACAGGTCCAGCTTCTCTTCATGCTGATGGAGTAGCTCGGTTAGCTGCCTGGTTCTTCTGATTCGGTCATCCTTGTTACGCTCCAAGGTACCGTCGTAAACGGTAATATTCATTGTCTGTTCATACAACCTGCGAATATAGTAAAGCGCTTCCAATACCCGATCATCGCTTCCAAGTCGGAGTATGGGAAAAGGAATACTACCTTTATTTCCATAAGTCATATTCTGCAATTTTTCACAGACCCCATCTATGGGATGATTATTGTAGGAAGTGAACAATACTGTTTTATCATTAAAGAAAGCTGTGAGAATCGTATTTACTATCGTATTGGTTTTTCCGGTTCCGGGAGGTCCCTGAATGTAAGTAAGTGGATATTTGATGGCATTGTGTATGGCTAATAACTGATCCAGATTAATCTGCTTATTCAATAAGGCAATTGGATAATCTTTTCTACGGTCCACCTGCTTCAGTAAATCTCCAAAAAAAGCCTTAATGGGAATTGTTACCTTGTCTTGCGAAAACATTTTGGTAATGGCCTCATACTCGCTGTTAAGGTCTAGAATAACATCCCGGCCTATGGCAATGATATAAGGACGGTCATCTACACCATTTATTTGCCGGTTACTATTTGTTAACTTATCCTTTATGAGTTCAAGATTCACTTCAAAATTCTTTAACAGTTCATAATCTTCTGCATCTAAAAATTTTCTGATACTCTGTTTCTGACCATTTATGGTAAATTCCGTACAAAGAGTCATATCCTCATCTGCCCGAAGTGTTCTGTTCTTTACATCTAATCTTAAGCTTTTATATGCCAGCACATACAGTCCCTGCTTTGTATAAATACTTAAAATATTAAGTGCCAGCTGCTTCATTCTGGGACTGGCATAATTTCTTTTTGCTCCAATTTGAAAGTTTGTGACGATTTCTTGAAATTGTTCATCAGAAAGGGCATGACTTCCATTCCTGACACAATCACCGTCAAACATCTGCACCAAAGCATACT
>DATERV010000103.1:0-93847 GCA_035271185.1 Lachnospiraceae bacterium
TCTGGAAATTTTATTTGTAAAAGTTAAAATTTTACGTTTCAAAGTGTAAGTATTTGTTGTAGAATTAAGCATAAGGAATCCTCCTCTTTTTTGTTTAGTGAGATTTTTGTTTGGTAGCTTAATTTTACTACAAAAACGAAGCGGATTCCTTATATTTTGGGCATTTTTTGAAAGTTGTTCATTACATTACCAGTGAAACAGGGGGTCTGTGGATAAAAGTACGGAAACTCAAGGAGGTGACTATGATATTGTTATATCGTAATAATACGATATGGGGAAACGATAGAAGTAAGTAAAAATCTTAACGGAAAGGCACAGGTATCATTATGAATATGGAACTAATTTGTAAGGCATTAGGTAATACCACTCGTTACAACTTGGTAAAATCTATAAAAGAAAATTCAATAGTGAGCTGTTGCGACCGTTTTGAGTATTATGAAAATGGGGTAAGTGTAGGAGATGTTGTTAAATTTACAGGATTGGCACAGTCAACTGTTTCACAGCATTTAGCAGTATTGGAGGAAGCAGGAATTATTCGGAAAGAGAAAAGAGAACTATGGAGCTGTTATTTTCTAAACCAAGAATTACTGGATTTGTTTATGAAGCAATTTAGAAAGGATTTTCTGGAGTAACCCCATTTTTTACCCTAACATATCGTACATTGCCGATATACGATATTAAATCAGGAGGAACTAGCATGCAATCAATCATTTTATTTTTTGGAAAACTAATTTTCGAAACAATTTTGGCCGTTATACAATCACTCATGCATAACTGGTTAGTACTGCTTATCACAATTTTAGTGGCTGTGCTTTTTAAAACTTATGTAAATTGTGAAAAATTAAGCAAATTATTACTAAAGCAAAAAAACGTATCCATATTTGCAAGTGTTGGGTTAGGAGCTTTTACGCCATTTTGTGCATGTGGAACAGCAGCAATTATAATAGGTATGCTTACGACAACGCTACCATGGGGAGCAATTATGTCATTTCTTACATCATCTCCAATTATGAGTCCTGAGGGTTTCGTCATGATATCTGGAATTCTAGGGTTACGGTTTGCAGTAGGATTGACAATCGCTTCTGTAATAATTGGATTGGCTTCTGGATTTATCACAAATATAATTGAAAGGAAAACAAATTTCCTGGATAATCAGACCCGATATTCAGATAGAAATAAGGTAGTAGAAAGCAGCTGTAGTTGTTCCACGGAGAAAAGCGGTAGTGGCTGTTGCCAATCTATTCTGGAAAAAAAAGAGCCTACTCTTTTCGAAAAGTTGAAACTAAAAGAATTGGCAGATGAGTTTATCAATCTTGGGCTAAAACAAATACTTTTATTTTTTTCTGTTTTTGTAGCAGTGGGATTTATGATTGATTATTTTATACCAGCTACTATCATAGATGTATTATTTGGAGCAAGCAATTTTTTTGCCGTTCCGTTGGCCTCCTTAATTGGATTACCACTTTATATTACAACAGAATCAGGTATTCCAATTATTCAATCGATGATACAAAGCGGTGCAAGTGAAGGTGCAACGCTTTCTTTTATGATTACTGGATCGGCGACAAGTGCCTGGGTTGTTGCAGGGCTCTCTACATTTTTAAAGAAGCGTGCCATAGGCCTATATGTAGCATTTATTTTTACAGGAGGAATACTTGCAGGATATATATATGACTTTGTTTTGTTGTTTATAAAAAGATAATCATAAGCATCATCTTGGATTCATGTTAGTATAAATATGAATCCAGGAGGATATTTTTATAGTCAGACAAGAAAGCTTGCACCAGAAACTTAAAGAACGATTAAAACTATGATAATGGTATTATATACTCAGATATATTATAATCATTATCATAGATGATAATAGCGAAGTAATATTGACAATTGTGATATTTTATGGAGAGAGTGTTAATGAAACGTGAATATGTTTTTGCGATGGTATTAGAAAAAGATAGAAAACTACCGCTGCTTGTTTCTGGCGTAGGTTGTGAAGAATTTCAGAATCACATCATCAGAAAGACAGGGATTCCCCTGCATCACCTGGTTTTTTGCATTGCAGGCATGGGTACTTTAAAGATAGATGGAAAAGAATATCAGATCAAGAATGGAGAAGCGTTCTATTTTGATCCGGATATTCCCCATGAATATTATCCGGTTGAGGAACCCTGGACCACTTTATGGATTGTTTTTGAGGGCTATTCTGTTAAACCAATACTTACAGCAGCACACTTTGGCAGATGTGATGTTTTTCCAGTGAAAAACATGGACGAAGTGATTAAGAATTACAATAATATATATAAACTGATTTCTACCAGACCGGATAATTATGTTCTGGAAGCATCAAGCAGTCTTTACAATTTATTGACAAGAGTAGGCTGTGATTCACTGATAGAAAAACCGGATAATACAGCACATGCTTACAGAAAGCTGAATGATGTGATTGAATACATTAAGGTCAATTATAAAAGGGAAATATCATTGGATGAGATGGCGGAAATCGCAGGAGTTTCTACATCATATCTGTGTAAGCTATTTAAACAGGCCTATGATATGACCCCATTTTCCTACATAATTCGGTATCGTATTTATTCTGCAAAAAAAAAGCTTTTAAATTACCCCGATAAAAGCATAAAGAGTATTGCATATGAAATAGGTTTTAATGATTGCAGTTATTTCGGTTTGGTATTTAAGAAAATGGAAGGATATTCACCCAATCAATTCAGGTCCTTTTATTCCAAAGAAAAGTAAAAAAGTACATAATGAAACCACAAACAAACATCTTCCTTTGATACTTATGTTACTAAGAACTTAAGTAATGAAGAGGGTGTTTTTTTGTATGCTCCAAATTTTTCTTCAACTGGTTTGTTCAATATAGTCATATATTTTGTAAAATCTTAAGATTGATTAGGCAACATGACCATTATATGATAAGTATGAGCTTTTTAATGAACATAAAAAGTAATATTTAGAAATGATTACGAAATGTTATTGTAGAAAACGACTTAGATTATTTGGGGGTTCAGGCATGGCAAAAGTATTTCAGAATAAGAAGAAGCTAAGGGCTTATAAAATTTTTTATTCTTAGTTCCGTTTATTATACTGGTTTCTATTTTCGCGTATTACCCGTTGTATGGTTGGGTATATTCCTTCTTTGACTATAAACCACCCAAACCACTTTCAACGGATGATTTTGTGGGACTAAAGTGGTTTAAGTTATTAGTAGAAAATAGAATACAAAGACGTCAAATTATTAACGTACTAAAAAATACTTTTGCTATGAGTGGCTTATCCTTGCTAACTTCATGGCTTCCCATGATTTTTGCAGTCTTTTTACATGAGATTAAATTTATGCCATTTCGTAAGATTGTGCAGACCTTAACCACTATCCCCAATTTTATAAGCTGGGTGCTTGTATATTCCATTGCATTTAACGTTTTTAACAGTACAGGTGTTGTAAATCAGATTCTCATGGCACTCCATATAGTGGATAAACCCATTCTGTTTTTACAATCGAGTGATCATGTCTGGATTACACAGTGGTTGTGGCTTACGTGGAAAAATCTTGGCTGGGCAGCAATCTTGTACATAGCAGCAATCACTGGCATAGATGAAGAACTGTATGAAGCTGCAAAAGTAGATGGAGCTTCCAGGCTTCAGAAAATATGGTACATAACTATACCAAGCATCCTGCCTACCTATTTCGTACTATTGCTGCTGAGTATTGCAAACTTCCTGTCGAATGGCATGGAACAATACTATGTATTTCAGAATGCATTCAATAAAGACAGCATTCAGGTTTTGGACTTGTACGTTTATAACCTGGCCATGGGAAGCGGCAGCTATTCCGTTTCTACAGCACTCAGTATGTTAAAAAGTGTAGTCAGTGTCATTTTGTTATTCATTGCAAATAAAGCATCAAAGCTTATCAGAGGTGAAAGCATTTTGTAGAAAGGGGTAGTGAAATGATAAAGGCAACAAAAAAAATACATTATGAACGCAGCTTCTTTGATATTTTAGTAAGCATCATTACATACATCCTATACGGTGCTTTTGCAATCATCTGTATTTATCCGTTTTACTATATTTTTGTTAATACAATCAGTTCCAATGTATTAAGTGCAAAAGGAAGTATTATATTTTGGCCTAAGGAGATCCATTTTCAGAACTACATAGATGCAACTCACATTCCGGGGTTATTGAATGCAGCATTGATTTCAATTGGCCGTACTGTAATCGGAACCGTGCTGACTGTTTTTGCAACTGCTTTTTTAGGCTATCTTTTTACAATAGAGAACTTATGGCATAAAAAGTTCTGGTATCGTTACATCATAATAACAATGTATTTTAATGCAGGAATTATCCCATGGTATATTACCATGCGCAATCTTCATATGACAAATAACTTTTTGGCATATATTTTGCCAGGAATTGTAGCTCCGTTTAATATTATTTTGGCAAAGACCTTTATTGAGAATATACCAAAGGAACTGGAACAGGCAGCAGAGATAGATGGAGCAGGAACTATAAAGCTGTTTACGCATGTGATTCTTCCGGTCATCAAACCAATTTTAGCCACTGTTGCAATCTTTACTGCGGTTGGTCAATGGAACTCATTTCAAGACACATTACTGTTAATGACTGAAGATAAGCTGTATAGCTTGCAGTATATTTTGTATCAGTATATTAATCAGGCAAGCTCACTGAAGAGTATTATCAGCAGTATGAACAGTACTTCAAATATAGCTCAGATTTTAGCAACAGCCCAGACAACTACATCTATTCGTATGACGGTTACAATCATTGTAGTTGCACCAATTCTATTGATGTATCCCTTGTTTCAGAAGAATTTTGTCAAGGGTATTATGATCGGTGCGGTTAAGGGATAGATAATAAAGGTATTTACCTTTTATTATAAATTTATTAATGTGGAGGATTATGATATGAAGGGAAAGAAACGAATTTCATTGTTACTTGCCGGTATTATGGTATTGTCTATGATGACAAGTGGCTGTGGTGGAGATAAAGCACCTACAGTCAATCAGACCGGCACTGATACCGCGGTAACTCAGGCAACTTCTGCTACGGATGAAGCCAGTACAACTGACAAATCCAAGTTGCTTGTGCTTGACGTGTATGATTGTGCAGCAAACTTCCAGGGCACACAGCCTGGATGGTTCGGAAAGGTACTCAAAGATAAGTTCAATATCGAACTAAACATTATTGCACCTAATATCTCAGGTGATGCAGATGCAGTCTATCAGACTCGTTGTGCATCCGGTAATTTGGGAGATATTATTATTCTGGAAAATGCAAAAGTTCAGGAATGTATTCAGTCAGGCTTAATTGCAGACTTAACAGAAGATTTACCAAAGCTTGAGAACTTAAGCAAATTTACTGACAAGATAACACTTTTTAATGAAACATTACAGGGCGCTGATGGTAAGATATATACTCTTCCCAACGGAATGTCAGATGCAAGCGCAGCAGGCTATGGACTGACTAAGATGAACGGCCCGTTCATGCCATACGACTATTATGCTGAACTGGGATATCCTGAAATTAAAACTAATGAAGATTTGCTGAATGTCTTAGAGCAAATGATGAAAGCACATCCTACCAATGCGGATGGTGATTCAGCTTATGCATTTAGCTTATGGTCAGATTGGGATAATGGCAGTGTTGAAAATGTTAATCAGATCGTACCTTGGTATGGTGAGTCTGTGAAGGATTCTCTTTTGATCAATGCCAAAGGAGAAATGAAGGACCTTACAGCTGATGATGGTGCATACAAAAAGATGCTGACCTTTCTCTATGAAGCAAACAAGAGAGGTCTGGTTGATCCCGATTCCAGTACACAGAAGTGGGACGATGCATGTACAAAGATGCAGAACAAACAGGTTTATTTATTCTGGTATTGGTGGCAGACCGGATTCTACAATTCACCTGAACATGCTGAAAATGTAGATGGTTATATGTATATTCCTGTAGCAGATCATCACTATATTCAGGATGGTGACGCTAGCTTTGGTGATGGTAGAACATGGAGTATCGGATCTACCGTTGAAGGTAATAAAAAAGCGAGAATCTTAGAGTTACTTGACTGGATGGCAAGTGTTGATGGTAACCTGATTATCAACTGTGGTATTGAGAATTTCAATTACAGAGTTCGTGAAGACGGAAAATATGAAACAATCAAAGAGAATGAAAATGCTATGAATGACAATACACCGGTACCCGAAGAATTTGGCGGCGGGGGATACGGTGATGGTATGAACAAACTGAATTGTACCTTAATCAGTAGCGAGACAATAAATACATTGACCGGTGAACCATATGCAGGTGACAGATGGGCTTCTTATGTGGAATCCAGCAAGACAAAACTTTCAGATGCTTGGGCTGCACAGTTTGGTGACGCGGATCAGGTAGCATACTTAAAAGCAAATGGTATGGTGGATTTTGTACCTAATGTTAACATTAGTCTGGATCCTGATAGCACAGATATTGGATTGATTCGTGGGCAGTGTACACCTATCATTAAGGATACTACCTGGAAGATGATTGTTGCTAAAGATGATGCTACATTCGAAGCATTGTGGGCAGACATGAAAGACCAGCTAGATGGTTTGGGCTGGGCAGATGTAGTTGCTTTTGATAAAACCAAATATCAGAAATTGGTTGATGCTAGAACAGAGGCATTGAAGGAGTAACACCATGGAAAACAGGGATGCTAAAAAGTCTGAACCTACTTTTGAATCATTGAGAACATATCAGTGCCCGGAATGGTTTCGGGATGCGAAGTTTGGAATTTGGAGTCATTGGGGTCCGCAGTCCGTCCCGATGTGCGGAGACTGGTACGCACGGAATATGTATCAGCAAGGAACAGAGCAGTATAATTACCACGTAAGACATTACGGCCATCCTTCGAAGTTTGGTTACAAGGATCTTTGCGCCTTGTGGAAAGCCGAAAAGTTTGATCCGGATGCTCTTATGGAAAAGTATTATAATGCGGGTGCAAGATATTTTATTGCACAAGCATCCCACCATGATAATTTTTTTAGTTTTCCATCAAAATGGAATCGCTTTAATTCAGTTGAAGTAGGCCCGCATAAAGATATATGTGGGTTATGGAAAGCAGCAGCTGAGAAATATCATATTCCATTCGGAGTAAGTGAGCATCTGGCATATGCTTATTCCTGGTGGAGAACGAATAAAGGTGCTGATTCCTATGGCCCTTATGCGGGAGTTTCCTACGATGGCAGTGACCCGAAGTACAGGGATATTTATCTTGATAATTGTGAATACGCAGATGATCCCACAAAGTGGCCTCTTGACAGGGGACTTACAGATAACACTGCATTTCGTGAATATTGGCTTAAGGTAATGAAAGAGTTAATTGATCTGTATGAACCCGATCTGCTGTATTCAGACAGCGCACTGCCTTTTGGTGAAAAAGGATTAAACGATGAAATCAAGGATTACCAATACGGACTGGACGCAGTATCTTATTTATACAATAAGTCAATAAGCAAGTATAAAACCAACCATGCTGTTTATACACAAAAAGACCAGCGTGAAGAAATATATAGAGTGGGAACACTTGATATGGAACGAAGCCAGCTGTCCGGTATAGCAAAGCAGCCATGGCAGTCAGATACCTGTATAGGTGGTTGGTTTTATAGCGCACGAATGAATTATTTACATCCGGGTCAAATCATTGAAATACTGGTTGACATTATTTCAAAAAATGGTACCTTATTGCTGAATATCCTACAGAGACCGGATGGTACAATCGATGATGAAACAGATTGGATTCTGGAGGAACTTGCAAAATGGTTTGCAATTAATGCAGAGGCTGTTTATGGCACTTGCCCATGGAGAATAGCAGGTGAAGGTCTGTCTAGCACGAAAATTGAAGCCTTCAACGAAGAAAGAATCGAATGGAATGCCAGTGATTTTAGATTTGTAAAAAAAGGTGAAAAATTATACGCATTCATTATGTGTCCAAAGGCAGGAACCGCTGCAGTAATACGTAGTATAAAGGAAACAGAGCATGTTAAGACAGTCAGATTACTTGGATATGGAGAAGTAAAGTTTGTATGGTTCGCCGGAGTTCTTACTGTTACGATTCCGGATAAACTACCAACAGAATATGTGAATGCATTGGAAATTACATTCGCGTAGTATTTGCTTAGCTTGGGGAGGCGGATATCATATCTGCTTCCCTTTTTTTACAAAAGCATAAAATTTTGCCTACAGGCATAAAAAGTTTGAACGGAGGAGTACATAGTGATTAGACAAAATTTTAATCGTCATTGGAATTTTAAGTCAACCAATGCAGCAGGTAAAATTGTGGATTTACCCCATGATTTCAGTATTATACAGGAAAGAGATCCAAACGCATCTGCGGGTAGAGGGAATGGATTTTTCCAAGGAGGAGTGGCGGAATATGTAAAAAGTATTTATGCTCCTTTAGAATGGAAGGGTAAGTCTGTCATTCTGGAATTTGAAGGCGTTTACATGAATACCGCAGTACGGGTGAACTCAAATATTGTGGCACAACAGCCATATGGCTATACGAGCTTTCACTGTGATTTAACTCCATTTCTAAGATATGGAGAAGACAACATTCTTAATGTTCATGTAAACAACTCTGCATTACCAAACAGTAGATGGTATACAGGTTCAGGTATCTATCGATCTGTATGGTTAATGGTTGGTGATGGTATACATATTAAACCCTGGGGAGTATACGCAACCACACCAAAAGTTTCCGCAGATGCATCTACGATATCAGTGAAAACGGTAATAAATAATCAATATTCATCAGACAATACAGGAAAACTAAGAACCACACTGATTGGCAGTGATGGTGCTGTAACAGTCACTACTGAGACCGCTGTACAGCTTCAGAAATCATCTTCTACAGAAGCAGAACAGGAACTTGTGGTATCCCCGGCTCATCTATGGTCAGTGGACGATCCCTATCTGTATACATTACGAAGTGAAGTTATTGTAAATGATACTGTTATAGATATGAGTGAGATGCAGATTGGAATCCGTTCCATCTCTTTCAGCTCAAAAGATGGGTTTCGGCTCAATGGAATCCAAATGAAGCTGAAGGGCGGTAATGTCCATCATGACTGCGGCATACTTGGTGCAGCAGCTTACAGGCGCGCAGAGGAAAGAAAGGTTGAATTGCTGAAAGTGAGTGGCTTCAATGCAGTTCGCTGTTCTCATAATCCACCATCTCCCGATTTTTTGAATGCATGTGATCGGCTTGGAATGCTGGTTATAGACGAAGCTTTTGACTGTTGGTGTGAAGAAAAGCTGACCAATGATTATCATTTGTTTTTCAATGACTGGTGGGAAAGAGATTTGAAGGCAATGGTACTCCGTGACAGAAATCACCCAAGTATTATCATGTGGTCCATTGGAAACGAAGTAAAAGAAAGAGAGGGCAAGTCAGATGGCTGCCTTTGGACTAAGAGACTGGTTGACTATATACGTTCATTGGATTATACAAGAGCAATAACCAATGGAATAAATGAAGTGGAAAAATCACCTGAGAGCTTTGTAGCACCACTGGATGTAGTAGGATATAATTACGGAATGCACCACTATGAAAAGGATGCTATAGATTATCCTGACCGTGTAATCTGTGCTACGGAAAACTATATATGGGAAACCTTTGATTATTGGATGACAGAGGAGCGCTATCCCAATGTCATTGGTGATTTCTATTGGACTAGTTTGGATTATCTGGGAGAACCGGGTGTAGGGAAGGTCAGATATGTGGGGGATAATGAAGGACCACAATATCCATGGCACCAGGCTCACTGTGGTGATATTGATATTTGTGGCTTTAAGAGACCCCAGTCATTCTACCGTGACTGTATTTGGGGTATATCCCAAGTACCCTATATCGCTGTTTACAAACCCCAGTTTTATGGAGTAGAAGTAGGAATATGTGGATGGGCATGGCATGATGTAGTACCTTCATGGACATGGCCGGAGTTTGTTGGCAAACCCATTGTGGTAGAGGTATATAGCAGAGATGAGGAAATAGAACTGTTTTTAAATGGTAAAACACTTGGACGTAAACCTGCCGGAAAGGCCAATAAGTATATTGCAACCTTTGAACTTACCTATGAGCCCGGTGAGTTGAAAGCAGTAGCATATCGGGAAGGCAGGGAAGTATCAAGCACGATGCTTAGTACCGCCGGTGCGCCCGCAATGCTTAAGCTTATACCAGATCGAAATCACATAAATGCGGAATTCGGAGATTTGTCCTATGTTACTGTTGAAATACTTGACGCACAGGGAAATCTGGTAAGCAACACAGATAACAATGTCTATTTCACTGTTTGTGGAGTGGGAGAAGTATTGGCTGTAGGCAACAGTAATCCCATCAGCGAGGAAATGTATGTAGGCAACCAGCGCAGGATATATGAAGGCAGAGCTATGGTGGTTATACGTGCAAATGGAGAACCCGGTAACATTACGTTAACCGCAATGACAGATGGAATACCTTCTGTAAGTACTAGCATATGTGTGAAATAAGCTACAATACATGCAAGGTCCTTGAGGATTCGCTTCATGCATTTGATAGTGTCAGAGATATTTATTTTATGTTGAAAGAAGCCTTGTAGGGTTAAAGATGAAGGGAGTAAAATCCCTTCATTTTTTTGATAAAAGATATATATAAAATATTTAACTAACTATATTTATATATATATGATTTTACGTTATAATGTCATATGTTGGTAATTAGATAAATAGAAGAATGTGAACAAAGCAATAAATGCGAATGAGAGGGTATAGGTATGGATAAACTGGTTTATATTTATTATGTGCTTTTAGCGGTTGTCTTGTTTTGGGGTGCAAAATTTTACGGGCGAAAGACTTGGAATGATGGCTTTATGTCGCTTTCCCAGACCAAGGCGTTACAGGGATTTTTTGCCTTTTGCATTATGTTTCACCATATTGGTCAAAAAACATGTGCATCCTGGCTGAATCCCAGATACATAGTTCACGGACTGGATGTGTTCGTGCCAATTGGGTATTATTTCGTGGGAATTTTCTTGTTATGTTCAGGCTATGGACTTTATAAGAGTTATAAAGAAAAACCGAATTATTTAAAAGGCTTTTTCGGACGCCGTATTTTACCAGTTATTTTAGCGTTTTATTCCACAGGTATTATTTTTCTGATCGTACGAATCCTGATGGGGCAAAAGATGGGCGTACCCCAGTTTCTGTATTATTTAACGGGACTTCAGTTATCCAATCCAAATACATGGTTTGTAATAGCGCTCCCTATTTTGTACTTTGGTTTTTACTTGGCGTTTAGGTTCTGTAAAAATGAAAATGTTGCATTGTTTATTACCTGCATGATTGTGTTCCTTTATACATTGATTGGTACATGTATTAACCATAACAATTGGTGGATGCGTGGTGAATGGTGGTACAATTCCGTTCATTTCTTCAGCATAGGACTTCTCTTTGCCCGTTTTGAAAAAGGTATTATCAATAACGTAAAGAAACATTATGTGCTGTATCTGATAGTGGCATTTATTTCGATTTTCGCTTTTTATTCCCTATCAGAATACACTCAAAATGTATTTTCTTACTATGGAGAAAACTTTCATGCCGACCATATTGTGTTGCGCAGATGGGTATGTCTGCTTTCCCAAATGGCAGCATCCTGTTCATTTGTTTTCTTTGTCTTTATGCTGGGGTTGAAGATCAAAATAGGAAACAAAGTCTTGGCATTTATGGGAGCCATTACTTTGGAATTCTATATAATTCATGGGCTATTTGTGGAACTGTTCGGATTTAACTTTATAGATGTAGCACCAAGTTTGTATTACATAAAGAATGTTTTCCTTATGGTGATTGTGGTCTTTGTACCATCCGTTCCGGCAGCTCTCCTATTACAAAAATTGCATAAATGGCTGGTGCGGGTATTGACTTCAAAGAAAGAAAAGCCATCAATAGAAATGAAGAAAGTGGGATAAAACAAAGCATTCATTAAGGGGAATAGATGGTATGGAGGAAGAACTGATCAACAAGTGTATTGAATATGTAATACAAAATATGGATGAAGATATATCGGTAAAAGAAGTTGCTGATCATTTTCACTATTCAGAATACTATTTCTGTCGTGAATTTAAAGAAATGACAGGAAAGAGTGTGTACCAGTTTATCAAAGCACTGAAAATGGATCAAAGTGCAGTTGACATTAAGCTGAGAAAGGATAAATCAATTACCGATATTGGATTGAACTATGGTTATAGTTCGTCTAATTATAGTTCTGCTTTCAAAAATCATCATCGTATTTCGCCATCAGAATTTCGCCTGTCTATTTGCAAAATGGAAGCGCATAATCCGTTTTACAATGAGGGTAAGTTTGGATTTGCTAGCTTTGAGGAGTATGCATCAAAAATAAAATTTAAAACATTAGAAAATAAAGTAGTGCTATATGAGAGGGTTGTAGGAAATTATAATGATCTAAAGGAGAAATGGCCTGCATTCATTAAAAAAAACAAAGACTTTGTAAAAGCTGACACTTTATTTATCGAGAGGTTTTACAATGATCCTTCCATAACAGATATAGATAGTTGCATATACGATATTTGTATGACAATAGATGAGCAGTATTTACATACCAAACAAACAATGACAATAGAAGGTGGAAAATTTGCAATTTATCACTATAAAGGAAAGATCAGGGATATTTTCTGCTCAGTTCAGGGGATTTTTAGCGTTTGGCTGGCAAGTAGTGAATACACCATGAGGGAGCGATATGCCTTTAATGTTTATCCCAAAATGGATATCAATAGTGATGACGTGATAATGGATTTATGTATACCTGTTGAATAGGGCAAGAATTCAGAAGTAAAAAAGCGGATCTTTTTATAATATGAGAACATAAAGATTAAAACCTATAGCAAAAAAAGGAAGGGAAATTATGTTTGATATTAGAAAGATCCAAGAACAGGTAATATATAATGTTGTTGAAAGATACAGTGAAAGTGAAACTGCACAGGAAATATTATATGGTAAAGAAAACGCTGCTAAAGACGAAAATAATTGTGATTGGGTTAATTCTACTATGAGCCGCTTAGAAAGCAAATTTGACGAAGCCACAGTAAAACAAATACGGATGGATTGTCAGTGTGGTTATGGAATGGAAGAAAGGTTGAAGCTTTTAAATGAGTTAAAAGCATTGTTTTCGAGTATGGAAGAATTGGCAAATAGTGATAAAGCAAAGGCAGCAGGTTTATTTTACGAAAATAATACATTGTATCTGCAGTTTCCATTTTGCCCATGTCCTATGATGTCTGAGGTAGACAAATTGAAGTCTAAAACCTGGTGCCAATGCTCCGTTGGCTATAGTAAGGTACTTTTTGAAAAAGTATTTAACTGTATAGTGGACGTTGAGCTACTTAAAAGTATTAAGGCGGGAGACGATATTTGCTTAATGAAGATTGTCCCACAAGATTCTGATTGGCCTATGTATAAATAGTAGCTATATAAAGGCAGCCTTTTATTACAATATCTATAGAAATGAGAAAAAAGCAACTCGACCAAGGAGATATGAGTATGGAAGATGAAAGTGGAAGCTGGAGCCTGCATGGAATTGAAACAAATGATCCTGCTTGTATACATTCTGTTGAAGAATTGATTACATATGTGAATGAGATTGGTTTTTTGCCACTATTTCACAATGAAATCCCGGGATTTTCGGTAGAGGCGCATACTGTCGCTACAGATTGGTGGTCTGGTAACGTAGAACGAGATTCGTGGGAGTGGCGTGAGCTGGCTGCCAGAAGTGGTAAAGTTGCCTACGGAAAGTTCTTTGGCGGAAAAGCAGGATTTATTTCCAAGGAGTGGATCCCTGATTTTGTGAATTACCGAAGGGACGGGTATGATTTTAGTGCTCTCTGGGAGGATGAAAAGGCCAGCTATCTATCCAAAAAAATTATGGATTTATATGATGAGGACACAGAACTATATTCCTATGAAATCAAGCAAAAAGCAGGATTTGGTAAAAATGGACTAAAGAATTTTGATGTTGTGATATCAAAGCTCCAGATGCAGATGTATCTTTGTGTCCGAGATTTTCGCAGAAAGAAAAGTAAAGTGGGGAAAGAATACGGTTGGCCTACTACAGTATATGTAATGCCGGAATTAATTTGGGGATATGACTATGTGACATCTGCTTATAGTGATGCACCGCAGGAATCTCATAGCAGGATTGGTAATCATATTAAGAATATGTTTCCTGAGGTGGAAATGACACAAATTGGTCGTGTCATTTGAGGTATCTTTCGTGATGAAATGGTGAGGTGAAAATGAATCAAACTGCATTCGATTTTAAAAGAATTGCGCAAGGATATAAAAACAGACCATATCTACACAAACAAGTCATAGAACAATTTCAGAATGATGTTACAAAAAAGAGATTCTGTAATGGATTGGACATTGGTTGTGGTGCAGGATTGTCAACAAAGGCATTGAAATTAATATGTGACCATGTAGTGGGAGCAGACATATCTTCTGAAATGATTTCTGTTGCAAAGGAAGTATGTGAACAGAATGAGGATTATGATTTTATTGTAAGTAAAGCAGAAGAGATACCTGCAATGAAAAATAAAGTGGATATTGTGACAGCCGCAGGTGTCATTCAGTGGGTAGATAAAGACGCTTTCTTGCAAAATCTGATTTCTATTATGACCAATGATGGATATGTACTGATTTATGATTTTAGTGTCTCTGATCAGATGAGAAACAATGATGCTTTTTCTTCATGGTGGCATAATACATATCTGAAAGAATTTCCAAAGCCCTTTCGAAACGAATCTGTTTGGACAGATAAGGACGTAGAACAATATGGTTTTTCTATGATAAAGCAGATCCATTTGGAAATGGAGTATGAATTTGATCTGGAATCATTTATTGAATTCATGTTGATTCAATCCAATGTTAATGATAAAGTTGAGGGAGAAGGAAGAAGTATTGAGGAAGTGCATAAGTGGTTTGAAAGGACACTACCCCCCATATTCATGAATACAAAACAGCAGCTTGTTTTTACAGGATATAGCTGGTGTTTTGCTAGAAAAATTAAGGAGAATATATAGATGCCAGTAGATACAGATTATGCAGTACGCAAAACCAGGGAATATCTGGATTCTATTCTGGTGGAGGAGAGGTTGATTGATTCTGTGATAGCATCACAGGATTTTGAATTGTACGGTAAACATTTTTCCACACCAATTATGACACCCGCTTTTTCCCACCTAAAGACTTTTGTGAAAGAGCAAAAGAATGGAATGTATGAGTATTCCAAGGCAGCTAAACATGTCAATGCAGTAAACTGGGTTGGTATGTGTGAAAACGAAGAATTTGAAGAAATTCAAGAATCCAAGGCGGAGACTATCCGTATCATTAAGCCCTATGCAGACAGAGATAAGATTTTCAGTCAGATAGTTTTTGCAGAAAAATGTGGTGCACTGGCAGTGGGAATTGATATTGATCACATTTTTGGAACAGATGGAAAGTGTGATTGTGTCATGGGAGAAACCATGGCATGTCAGACATTGCACAATATTAAAGAATATGTGGAAGCTACCAGGCTCCCATTCGTAATCAAAGGCGTGCTGAGTGTACAGGATGCAGTGAAATGCGCAGAAGCAGGAGTACAGGGAATTGTAGTAAGTCATCATCATGGACGTCTGCCGTTTGCAGTTCCACCATTGATGGTATTACCCGATATTGTGAAAGCAGTATTTAGCTACAAGCAGATGAGAGTATTTGTAGATTGCGGAATTGATTCTGGATATGATGCATTTAAGGCACTGGCGCTTGGTGCAGATGCGGTTTCAGCCGGAAGAGTTCTGATGCCGGAATTAGCTAAAGAAGGAAGCTCTGGAGTGGAGAAGTATCTCAACAAGATGAAAGAACAGCTTGCCTATATCATGGCATTTTGCGGATGTAGTACTTTAGAGGAAATTGATTCGTCTGTACTGTATCGTCTGCAGGGAAAACTGGTTAGTGAATAGGAGGACTTTTATGAAACTGGGTATTAATACCGTATTAGAACATGAAACTCCGGAACAGTGGGCGGGAATCCTTAAACAAAAGGGCTTACAGGCAGCTAGTTTTCCGGTTGATTTTCGGGCACCGGATCATGTGATAGATGCATATGAGAAAGCTTTCCACGATTATGGCATTACCATTGCTGAAGTTGGAATCTGGAATTCTCCCTTTGTACCGGATCATAAGTTGGCAGAGAAAAACCAGGAAACTTGTATTCACCAGTTGGAGCTCGCAGAACGTGTGAAAGCAAAGTGCTGCGTGAATGTATCCGGTTCGGCAGGGGACTGTTGGTATGGATGTTATCCAGAAAACTACTCAGATGGACTTTACAAGCGCAATGTGGAATTTATACAAAACCTGATCGATACAGTACAACCACAAAATACTTATTATACTCTGGAGATGATGCAGTGGATGGTTCCGGATAGTACAGATAGTTATCTGAAAATCATGCAAGATGTAAATCGAAGTAGATTTGCAGTGCATTTTGATCCTGTAAATATGGTTAACAGTGCAAAAACAGCGATGTTCTATACTGACTACAGAGATGAAGCAATTCATGCCCTGGGTCCTTACATCAAGAGTTGTCATCTGAAGGATTTTGATATAAAACAGGAGCTGACGGTACAGATCTTTGAAACGATTCCGGGAACAGGAAGAGGGGAATTAAAATCTTACATTGAAAAAATCAATGAGCTTGATCCTGATATGCCAATTCTGATTGAGCATTTGAATGGATGGAAAGAATATGACCAGGCAATAGCTTACGTGAAGAGTTTCTTTTGATTATCATAAATTGGAGGCATTTATTCAGCACCAACAAGTAATGAAATGAGCAGGAGGAAAATTTGATTACTTCATCAAATTTTTCTCTTTGTTGAAAAAGGATTTTTCCAAAACAGCATATTCTTCTTTTGAACATATTTTTTTACAATGTGCTTGATACATCTGGGTGCGCTCAAGCATTGATTTTATCTTATCACAGGGGAAATCAAGACACTGATTGCATTTTTCTACATCGTGTGCTTTCGTACATTCCACCAGCTTGTAGGTACATTCTTTGTGAGAGGAACAACCGGTGCATGTAATCTCTTCATTTGATATAACGGAATCTCTCAATCCGGTTTTAAACCACAATTCTGCCACTTTTCTTAACTCTTCATCTGTTTTGGCTGTGTATCTGGGGCATGCTAAACAATTATCACCACATAATGTAATCTTTTCTTCCATAATCATCACCTCATCAATAAGATATTAACGCAAAAAAATGTGTATAGTGGTATAATGCTATATTATAGTACTTACACAAGAAAAGGCAATAAAGGTTTGGAGGTTCGATCTATGTGGTGTCATTTTTTGTACAACAATAACAAATTACGCTAATGTAGTTATATTTGTTAGTTGCTGCCTAGGACCGTAGGCTTTATTTTTGTACAAAAAGGAGAGAATTTTTATGAAAATTCAAGATAACGTATTAAGACATTATTTAAAAAACTGCTATTTTATTACAGGGACTGCATATGCTGGTAAATCTACTATGTGTAAGATGCTGGCAGAAAAATTTCATATGATTCACTGCGAAGAGAATTATAACATGGATGCAATATTATCTGTAGTGAGCGAGGAACAACAACCAAATTTTAACTATTTTAATACTAAAATCGATTGGCAGCAATATGTGAACCGTACACCTGAAGAGTTTGAAGCATGGTATCATGGAACGGCCAGAGAAGTAGCCGATTTTGAAGTAGCCCAGTTAATCAGGATTTCTGCAAACCAGAAGGTGATTGTGGATACCAATATTCCTGTGGATCTTTTAAAAAGAATAACAGATGAAACACACGTTGCCATAATGTTGTCTCCACAATCTATGTCAGTTGAGAAGTTCTTTGAAAGAGGAGATGAGGAGAAACAATTCCTACTATCAGTGATTAAGGAGTGCCCCAATCCAGAGAAAACACTGCAGAACTTTAAAGATTGTATTGCAAATATCAATAGTAAAGAAAACTATGACGTATTTAGAAATAGTGGCTTTTTCACCATTGTTCGTGAAAATACAGAAAAGGATACTCGTGAGGAGACCCTACATATTCTAGCCAGACATTTTGGCTTGGAGGGCGATATGGAAGTAATCAAGGTTGAGAAGGACAATCCAAAATGGAATGAGCTGATTACATTTTCTCAAAACTGTTCCTGGATAGCCGGTAAGCATTTGGCCGGTATGCTGGAAAGAAATGCTTTTGAAGATTGGGAAGGTGTGTTCGCTGCTGTGAAAGGAACCCAAATCGTTGGTTATTGCACGTTCTTAAAAACTGATTATTACCCCGAAAACAGATATTCACCATGGATTAGCAGTATTTTTGTGGATGAGAATCATCGCGGTACTCGCATTAGTGAAAAGATGATCAATAAAGTTATCGAGTATGCAAAGAAACAAGGGTTCTCAAAAGTATATATTCCATCAGATATGCTAGACTTTTATGAAAAGTATGGGTTCACAAGAATTGATGAGCTTCAGAATTATGGTGGTGATATGGATCATATTTTCATGAAAGAAATCTAGACCGGAGTATATCTATTAATGTAAGAAATTTGTATGGCAGGTAATCAAAAGGATTACCTGCCATGACAACATGTTACTAGTGCTATTCTATCTAAAGGAGTGGACGAATGAAAATAGATAGATTAATTGGAGTTTTATCTGTGTTATTACAAAAGGATGTAGTCACAGCTCCCCAGCTGGCTGATCGATTTGAAGTTTCCCGCAGAACCATTAATCGGGATATTGAGGAATTATGTATGGCAGGTATCCCTGTCTGCACCAGACAGGGAATGAACGGCGGCATTTCCATTATGGATAGCTACAAGATGGATCGTACTCTTCTCACATCCAAGGAGATGCAGGAGATTCTGGCGGGATTGCGCAGTCTCGATAGTATAAGCGGTAACAACCAATACGGACAGCTAATGGAGAAACTACAAATTGGTTCCTCAGACCTGATGAGTGGAAATCAGTCAATATTAATTGATCTATCCGCATGGGATAAAGGATCAATAGCCAAAAAGATCAGTTTACTCAGAGCTGCCATTGATGGAAACCATATATTACAGTTTGAGTATTACTCTCCAAACGGAGAAAGCAGCCGAAGTATAGAACCCTATTATTTGATTTTTCGCTGGTCAAGCTGGTATGTGTGGGGCTGGTGTAATACAAGAAACGATTTCCGACTGTTTAAGCTGAATCGGATGGACAAGATAATGGTAAGTGAGAAGCATTTTCCGAAGCGTGCTGTACAAATGCCGGATCTTTCCAATGATACGGTTTTTCCGGGGAATATGGAGATAGAAGTGCTTTTTTCACCCGACTGCAAATGGAGATTGGTAGAGGAATATGGTCCTGACAGTTTCACAGAGCAATCGGACGGCAGGCTTTTATTCAGCTGGAATTATACCCATAAAGCTACCTTGATTAGCTGGCTGTTATCCTTTGGAAGCAAAGCAGAGATACGAAAACCAACAATCATTCGTAATGAACTCTTAGAAATTGCAAAAAATCTTGTGAATGTTTATAAGGAGAAAGTAAGATAAACGGACCAACCACAGAGCCATGGGGACAGAGAACTTGTTATGTCGCGGATCCGGAAAGAATGGTGCAAAAGTACCATTTTGTCTATTGACAAAATTTTTTTTACTATCTATAATAAATATAGTGTTAAAAGTGTTCTAGACAGCTATCATGACTTGTTGGAGCACTTTTATTCATGTTTCTACAAAAATTTATAAATCAAAATACTAATGTAATAGAATAGAAAGGGTAGTAAAAAAATGAAGAAGGTACGGAAGACGCATAAGGCGCATAAGGCACAAAAGACACAAAAGGGTAAAAGAGTTGGAAGCATACAAACCAAATTACTGGGGATTATGATTCCATTAATGGCTGTTGCGATATTGGTCATCATGTTTTTTAGCTTTTTTAGTACGAAAGAGAATATGACGAGTTCTGCCTATCAGAATTTGGCGAAGGAGTCATATACAAATACTAAAGTAATTGAAGCATGGAGTAGCACAATTTTATCAACGCTGGATACTGTAAAGAATTCCTTGAAAAATGTGCAATTTATTTCGCAGAGAGAAGAAAAGGCTTTTTTAGCAACAACCACTACGTTGAACCCAAGTCTTCCAAACGGTGTTTATGAAGGAAATGTCAAAGGGGCTTATGTGAATGGTACGGACTGGGTACCTGGTGATGATTTTGTAGTTACAGAATCTGAATGGTATAAAGAAGGTATGCAAAACGAGAACTTTGCATTTGGAGATCCTTATATAGATCCTCAGACAGGAAAGCTTATTGTAACTGCTACCGCAAGTATCCCAGAAAGAAGTAAAATGGTTGTAGCTGCTGATGCCTTTTTTGATGGTATTGGGAAAGAGATTACTAACATTCAAGTTTTGAATTGTGAGACAGGTTATGCTTTCTTAGTAGATACGAAAACAAATATGATATTAGCCCACAGAGACCAATCATTGGTTACAACAATTTTAAATCCTGCCGACAACAATCTTTATATGGCATCTATTGCAGAATCAATGCAAGCCAAAGCGTATGATGTGCAGGTACTGAATAATAACGGAACTCCATATCTGACCACCATGGAAGAAATCAATGGTACAAGCTGGGTATTGGTTTCCTGCGTATCACAGGAAGAGATTTTAAGAGATTTGCATCGTATGCAAAGTGTATATATTTTTCTTGCATTGGGTATTTTCTTCGTCGCAGCAATCATTATGGGATATATAATCAAAATTACGGTTGCACCTGTAAAAACATTGACAAGTGGAATTAGCCGCATAGCAGATGGCGATTTTACTGTTGAGATTGCCCCTAAAGGAAATGATGAAATCACCGTTATGAGCTCTGCACTGAAAGACTACATACAAAAAATGAATATGATAATCCGTGAGATCATGTCCATTTCCAAACAATTGAAGGAAAAATCGGAAATAAGCAATGCAACTGCAATAACCTTGAATCAGACAGCTGAAGTGCAAACCCAGTCCATGATGGATATGAAGGCTACAATAGATCAGTTGGCTAAAGCTGTTACAGAGGTCGCACAAGATGCCACTTCACTGGCACAGGTTGTGAATATTACCAATTCCAAGGGTCTGGAAGCGAATGATAATATGATTAAAACAGTTGATGTGGCAGATAAGGGCTACAAAGATATGCAGGATGTACAGGCCAACATGCAGGAAATTGTATATGCAATTCAGGAATTAGCAGAGGTTGTTGAGAATGTTGGAAAGTCAACAGCAGAGATTAACAATATCCTGTCCTTGATTGAAGATATTGCGTCACAGACTAATCTGTTATCATTAAATGCCACCATCGAAGCTGCCAGAGCAGGCGAATCCGGAAGGGGATTTGCTGTAGTAGCAGATGAAATTGGTCATTTAGCAGATGTCAGCAGTAATTCTACCCGTAAGATTGGAGAGATTATAACTAAGATTAACCAACAGGTTGAAAATATGGTTCAAAAGACCAAAGCCAGTGTGGTGAATATCCAGGGAAACTCTCAGGCAGTCAATTCTGCATGCGGAATATTCCAGGTAATTTATGAGGATATTACAAAGTCCAGCGCACTTCTTTCTTCCATGTTGGAGCAGATCCGGCAGGTAGATGATGTGGCATCCAATATGGCTGCTATTTCAGAAGAACAGTCTGCGAGTGCACAAGAAATTCTGGCAACCATTGAAATTCTGGCTACAAATTCAGAGCAGATAGCTGAGGAAAGCAAGCAAGTAGAAGAAGAAGCTTCATTCGTTTCAGATACTTCTATATCCTTGGAAGAAAACATGAAGCAGTTCCAGGTGAAAGAGTCTTAAGCAGATATCACATTTTAGTCGAATAATTGTTGAATACTAAAAAAGTTGAAATTCATTCTATGATATTTCAACTTTTTTAGTATAATGGTGTTAAAATAGGATATAAAAAAATGATTGCACAAGCAAAATAATACAAGAAACAGAGGATTGGTATGCAGTTTAGAAAAGATAAAAACAATCAGGATATTTCTATATTGGGTTATGGATGTATGCGATTTACGAGAAAAGGAAATAGCGTTGAGTTGGACAAGGCCGAAAAGGAAGTAATGGAGGCAATCCAAAATGGTGTGAACTATTTTGATACTGCGTATGTCTATCCAGGTATTGAAGTTGCACTGGGAGAGATCCTGAGTCGCAACAAGTGCCGTGATCAGGTAAACATTGCGACTAAGCTTCCTCAATACCTGATTAAGTCCACTGATAGAATTGAGAAATATTTTCAAGAGGAGCTAAAACGTCTGCAGACGGATTATATTGATTATTATCTGATGCACATGCTTACTGATATAGCGGCATGGGAGAAATTATGTCGTCTAGGAATAAAAGAATGGATTGTAGAAAAAAAGGAGAAAGGGCAGATCCGCAATCTGGGATTTTCCTTCCATGGCAATACAGAAATGTTTCTTCAGATACTGAATGCTTATGATTGGGATTTCTGTCAGATTCAGTATAACTATATGGATGAATACAGCCAGGCCGGACGAAAGGGATTAGAGGAAGCCGGTAAAAAAGGAATTCCTGTGATTATCATGGAGCCTCTTCGTGGTGGTAAACTGGTTGATATGCTTCCGGATGGAGCTAAACAACTGATTGCGAACTATAAAAAGAAACGTACGGCAGCAGAGTGGGCATTCCGCTGGCTCTGGGATCAGCCTCAGGTAACTTGTGTACTTTCTGGAATGAATTCCATAGAGATGGTTCGTGAGAATCTAAAAATTGCTGATGAAGTAAAGGTTGGTGAATTTACTGAGGAAGACCAGCAGTTCATCCACCAGCTGAAGGATAAAATCAGTGCGAATACAAAGGTTGGTTGTACAGCCTGTGGTTATTGCCAGCCATGCCCAGTGGGAGTGGACATACCGGCGGCATTCCGCTGCTATAATGTGATGTATTTGGAAAATAAAAAATCGGGAAGATTTGAGTATATGCAGTTAACTGTAAGTAACAAGCAGTCATGCAATGCTTCCTTATGTAAAGAATGTGGCATGTGTGAGAAACAGTGTCCACAGCATATAGAAATTCGTAAGGAGCTCAAGAACGCAGCTAGAGAATTAGAAACTCCTATATATAAAATTTTTAGGAAAATAGTTCAAATTTTTAAGTTGTGGTAAGAATCATTATTGGCTTGCCTGTCTATTTGGGCAAAGATATTTGGCATTGTAACACTGGCTGACAATAAGGAAAAATACATCAAAATGACTGCAGGAATAACAAAAGATGAATTTTTGAGACTAAATCTTCAGCAATTATATCAATCAATAGAATGGAAGGATGCCTAAATGACCATAGGAATTATAGTAGCTGTCACTTTATTATTTCTGACTAGTAGCATTTTTTTTGGTAAGTCTACAATGAATAGGTATTTAAGACCCATACATAAATTTCTGGGATTGGTGCTCCCAATTATAATTATATTTCACCTGGTAAGCACATTACCATTGATAAAGCAAAGACCAATTGCGATGTACATACTTGGGTTTGTAATGTTTGGCTTAGGGGTGTCTGAGGTCCTTTTGTTTTACTTATGTAAACACAAGAAGTACTGGCTTTCCTTCATGTAGAAAATGTGGATTTATCACAGGTGAAGGATGGTGTTTATATTGGTGAATATGACGCGGGATATGTGTATTCCAAAGTTAAGGTCGAGGTTTTGAATGGAAGGATTGAATCCGTAGATATCTTGGAACATCGTACGGAACGAGGCAAAAAAGCAGAGGTAGTGGTAGAAGATATTGTGAATAAACAGGAAATAGCAGTAGATGCTGTGACAGGAGCAACTAACTCAAGTAGAGTAATCGAGCAAGCAGTTTATAATGCATTAACAGCGAGGTGTTAAGTATCAACACATATTCCACAAGTCAAATTGCAAAAATAGTAGGTGTTCATCCAAATACCATGCGTATGTATGAAGAATGGGGAATGATACAGATACCGGCGAGAAAGTCCAACGGGTATCGTGTGTTTACGGATATCCATATTGATCAGATCCATTTAGCTAAGAAGGCATTTCAAATCGATATATTGCAGGCAGGGCTGCGGGTTAAGATAATAGCGGCGGTGAAGTATTCTGCAAAGTATCAGTTCGACCAGGCACTATCCTTCGTTCAGGAATATTTAGAGATTGCGGATAGAGAAATTGTTAATGCAATAGATGTAGTAAGTATTGTGGATGAACTGAAGATTCCTCCCAAAACCGATACAAGATATCTACGGCGAGCAGAAGCTGCCAGGGAATTAGGCCTGACCATAGATACCATTCGTAATTGGGAAATGAATGGTTTGATAAAAGTAAAGAGGAAAGAAAATGGATATAGAGTCTATAATTCCATGGACATGAATCGATTGAAGGTTATCCGATCATTAAGATGTGCAAACTATTCTTTATCGGCAATACTTAGAATGTTAAATGCGTTGGATAGACGAAAGAATGTGGACGTATTTGAAATTCTAAA
The DNA here is from genome assembly GCA_035271185.1 of Lachnospiraceae bacterium. Classification (GTDB taxonomy): domain Bacteria; phylum Bacillota; class Clostridia; order Lachnospirales; family Lachnospiraceae; genus Acetatifactor. Next base: position 24,657 of record DATERV010000103.1, read on the forward strand.
CACCCCGGATGAAAATGAAGACATTGTGCAAGCTTGTGATAAGTTAATACACTCGCTAAAAAAAGCCAAAGAAAATGCCGGCGAAGTACTACAATTACTAATAGAAATGAAAAACAAATATTAAAACCCTCCATTATAACACCAGACTTTTGTCCGGTGTTATTTTGTGTTAGTGATGAGAAAAGTGCCAATTTTACTCGAGCATGAAAACAAGGAGGTAAGGAAATGGAAAATGTAATAAACGTAGTGAATCTCACAAAAAAGTATGGAGATCATGTAGCTGTTGATGATTTGAGTTTTCAAGTCAAGAAAGGAAGTGTATTTGGACTTTTAGGAGCCAATGGAGCAGGAAAGAGCAGCACAATTGAAAGTATACTGGGAACTAAAAAGTATGAGTCAGGAGAGGTTACAGTACTTGGCATGAATCCACGTAAAGACAGAAAAAAGTTGTATGAGCATGTTGGTGTTCAATTTCAGGAAGCAAAGTATCAGGAGCTGATTAAGGTAGATGAACTTTGTGAAGTGACAGAGAGTCTCTATAAAGAGCCCAAGAAATACAAAGAGTTATTACATGCATTTGGGATTTTGGAAAAAAGCAAAAGCTATGTAAAGGATCTTTCAGGCGGTGAACGCCAGAGATTATTTATTGTACTTGCATTAATACCCAATCCACAGCTGGTTTTCTTAGATGAGCTTACAACCGGTTTAGATGCCAGAGCAAGAAGGGATGTGTGGAATATGTTAGCCGCTTTAAAGAAGCAGGGAATGTCAATTCTGCTTACTTCACATTTTATGGATGAAGTGGAAGCTTTGTGCGATGAAATATTGATCTTAAAAAAAGGAACAACAGTATTTCATGGAACGGTAGAGAACGCAAAAGAACTGAGTGGGAAAGCACATTTTGAGGATGCATATCTGTGGTTCACAGATGAGGAGGAGAAAAATGATGAAAACATTTAATGTGATGCTCAGAAATGAGTTGAAGACGTCTTTAAGAGGAATGGATATGATCATTTTTGCAATCATAATGCCTCTGGTTGTCTTAGTAATATTAGGCATGGTATTTGGAGCAAAACCGGCGTTTGAGGGTGCAGAGTATACATTTCTGGAACAATCCTTTGGGGCATTGACCAGTATCGCTATTTGTGCAGGTGGGGTCATGGGCTTACCATTAATGGTATCGGATTACCGCTCCAAACATATATTGAAGCGCTACCAGGTAACACCCATAAGCCCGGTGATTGTTCTCATTGTTGAAGTGGCAATGTATGCCATTTATGCAGCAATTTCTTTAATCAGTTTATTCATTGTTGCAGCGTTATTCTTTGGTTATCAAATGAAGGGAAAAATAGGGTTATTTTTACTAGGATGGCTATTAGTTATGATATCCATCTTCAGCATTGGATTAATGGTTGGTGGAATTGCTAAAAATTCAAAAAGTGCGGGAGTGATTGCCAGTATACTTTATTTTCCCATGTTGGTTTTTTCGGGTGCAACCCTGCCCTATGAAGTGATGCCGACTGCTGTGCAGCACGTAGTGAATGTATTTCCATTGACCCAGGGAATCAAGATTTTAAAGAATGTTACACTTGGTTTGCCCATAGAAGATGCAGGGATATCAATCTTGGTCATTATAGGAGTAGCAGTGATTTGTACCTTTATTGGAATACGCTGTTTTAAGTGGGAATAAGTTCTTTTGAATAAATAGCATAATATCATACCAGATTGTACTAATCAAAAGCAATTCAGTCCATTTTCATCCATAACCGGTTTTGCTATAATAATTGCATAAATATTGTGTCAAATGATTACTAAAATAAAAGTAAAGGCAGGTAAAAACTATGATGATTTATGTCAATTGTGCTGCAGCCAGAGAAGGCAATGGCAGCAAGGAAACTCCATTTAAGCACATCAATGATGCTGCAAAGATAGCAAAGCCCGGTGATGAGGTGGTGGTTGCCCCTGGTATCTATCATGAATATGTTGATCCAATCAATGCAGGCAGGGAAGATGCCAGAATTACATATCGAAGTGAAAAACCACTGGGTGCAGTGATTACCGGTGCAGAAGAGGCTAAGGATTGGGTCAGATATCAAGGAAATGTCTGGATGTACCGTGTGAATAATGGTGTGTTTGGCAATTACAATCCCTATACCACCTTCATTGGCGGGGACTGGTATTTTGCTCCAGTTGTGAGGCATACCGGTGCTGTTTATTTGAATGATCGTCAGTTGTATGAGACAGAGACACTGGAAGAGTGCATCAAAGGTGAGGTTTACAAACCATCCTGGGAACCCGAGTGGTCCGTGTATAAATGGTATACAAAACAGGATGGTAATGAGACAGTAATCTATGCCAACTTCCAGGGTAAGAACCCCAATAAAGAAAATGTGGAGATCAATGTCAGACGGAACTGCTTCATGCCCTCCAAGACAGGGATTGGGTATATCACCTTTAGTGGCTTCAACGTAAATAAAGCTGCTACTACCTGGGCTCCTCCAGCTGCTTACCAGGATGGTATGATTGGCCCTCACTGGTCAAAGGGCTGGATCATTGAGGACTGTGAAATTAGTAACAGCAAGTGCAGTGGTATTTCCCTGGGTAAGTATTATGATGAGGAAAACGACCATTACTTTACCGTAAAACATGTGAAGAGTGCCACTCAAATGGAAAGAGATGCCACTTGCCGTGGCCAGTATCATGGCTGGGTAAAGGAAAAGGTGGGCAGCCACACAATCAGACGCTGTCACATCCATCACTGTGAGCAGACCGGTATTGTGGGCCGTATGGGCTGTGTTTTTAGCTTGATTGAGGATAACCATATACATAATATCAACAATATGCAGCAGTTAGGTGGTGCTGAGATTTCCGGTATCAAGCTGCATGCTGCCATCGACGTTGTGATGCGTCGTAACCACATCCATCATTCCACCATGGGTATCTGGTGCGACTGGCAGGTCCAGGGAACCCGTATTTCCCAAAACCTTCTGCATGACAACTATGCTCCGGAGGGTACGCCAATGGCACCGGGAGCGATGATGAGCCAGGATATTTTCGTGGAAGTAGGGCATGGTCCTACTCTGATTGATCATAATGTGATGCTGTCCAAGGCTTCTGTACGAATTGCCACAGAAGGAGTTGCCTGTGTACATAACTTGATCCTGGGTGCTTTTACGTCGGTGGGCGGTGGCACTGATAATATTGTAAACGGTTTAAATCAGCCCCGTTATACACCTTATCATATTAGGCATCGTACCGAAGTGGCAGGTTTCATGTCCATTCTTCACGGTGATGACCGGATGTACAACAATATCTTCATTCAGAACTGGCCGGATGAGAATGCAGAAGAGAAGGAAGATATGGGCTTTCAGATGAGAGACAATCAGGTGGTAGGTACAGAGGTGTTTGATGAATATCCCACCTATGATGAGTGGATTAAGTGGTTTGAGATGGATAAGCCTGCTGATATGGGCAAACTTGCCCAGTACCATTTCGCACACCTGCCTGTATGGGTAGATGGAAATGCATATTTCAATGGTGCAAGGGCATGCAAAAATGAGAAATTCAATTTGATAGACAGCAAAAACACTGTAAAAGTGGAACTGGTGGAGAAGGATGGTAAATATTCATTAAAAACCAATGTCTATGAACTACTGGGTGACTTTAAGGTTGGCATTATCACCAGTGATATTTTGGGTTATGCTTTTGAGCCGGAACAGAGATTCGAGAATCCTGATGGCACAGCCATCACTTTTAACGAGGATTACTTAGGCGAGCACCGTGGACTGTCTACAATTCCCGGTCCATTTGCATCCGGAGAAGAAGCTGAAAAACAATTATGGTAGGAGGTACTCATGTCAGAAAATAAATCTATTGCACATCGAAAAGCAAAATGTACTTTGCGTTTCATAGACGAGAACGGAAATGCAGTAACCAATCAGACTATCACAGTAAAGCAGACCAATCATGAATTTTTGTTTGGCTGTGGTGCTTTTGACGTCCTAATTAACTCTAATCTGCCAAAAGGAGAAGAAAATGCACAAGTAGAGGATCGAGTGAACAAATGGCTTGCCCTGTTCAATTATGGAACTCTTCCTTTCTACTGGGGTGGCTTTGAAAGAGAAGAGGGAAAACCGGAAACTGCAAGTCGTATGAATGCAGCCAAGTTTCTGCAGTCACATCAGGTCACGGTTAAGGGTCATCCTCTTTGCTGGCATACCGTATGCGCCGACTGGCTGTTAAAATACGATAATGAAACCATTTTAAAAAAACAGCTGGATCGTATTCATCGTGATATGACAGACTTCAAAGGTGCTGTGGATATGTGGGATGTGATCAATGAAGTGGTGATTATGCCCGATTTTGACAAATATGACAATGCAATCACCAGAATCTGTAAAATGAGAGGACGAGTGGGGCTGATAAAGGAAGTATTTGCAGCTGCCAAGGAAGCCAATCCCAAAGCAACTTTGCTGTTAAATGATTTTAATACTTCCGTTTCTTATGAGATATTGATTGATGGATGTCTGGAAGCAGGTGTCCCCATCGATGTAATCGGTATTCAGTCCCATCAACACCAGGGATACTGGGGAGCACAAAAGGTAAATGATGTGTTACACAGATTCGAGCAATTTGGTTTACCCATTCATTTTACGGAAAACACCTTAATCTCAGGCGACATAATGCCTGCTTACATCAATGATTTAAATGACTGGCAGGTACCTGAATGGCCCTCTACTCTCGAAGGAGAAGAACGTCAGGCCAGAGAAGTAGAAGAAATGTATCGAATTCTGTTCTCCCACCCACTTGTGGAAGCTATCACTGCCTGGGATTTTGCAGATGGAGCCTGGCTTGGTGCGCCCAGTGGGGTCATCAGAAAAGACAACAGTGTAAAGCCGGTTTACAACAAACTGAAAGAAATGATAAAAGAGGAATGGTGGACCAATACACAGATTCATACCGATGAAAATGGTTATGCCGTAATAGAAGGTATGAAAGGAGAATATTCTCTCTTGTGGAAGGACAAGAAATTAACTTATCAGTTAAAAGCTGATAGTACGGAAAAAGAGATGCAGTTTAGGTAGGTGAATCAACAAAAACGGAGCAGAAATTATATAATGATAAGGATATGATAAAAGTTGGAGGTTTTGTGATGAGACAATATGAGACATTTGAATTATCATTTAAGGGTCCAAAGCCTATGGAATCAGAAGCCCAGGTAGATCTAAAGGCTGTTTTTACAATAGATGGAAAGTCAACAGAGGTATCTGGGTTCTATGCTGGAGATGGTCAATATAAAGTCAGGTTCTATCCTACAAAAGCAGGTAGTTACAGTTGGATGGTAACCGGTGTGGTACAAGCCCGGGGACAGGAAAATTGTGAGCCGGTACAGAAGAAAATTGACAGCATGCAGGTGGCGCAGATGCATGGCATGGTACAAGCCAACGGCGTCCATTTCCAATATGCTGACGGAAGCTGGTACTATCCATTTGGTACCACCATTTATGCTTTAGTTCATCAGGATGAGGCATTGGTGAATACCACCATGAAGACACTAGAAACAGCTCCCTTTAACAAGGTACGTTTCTGTGTATTTCCCAAGCATTATGATTTTAATCACAATGATCCTGCCTACTATGCTTTTGAGAAAACAGATGGTAAGTGGGATGTACATAAGCCCTGTTTTGCATTTTGGGAAGAATTGGAGAACCGGATTGGTGAACTGGACCGGATGGGTATTCAAGGTGATCTAATCTTATTCCACCCCTATGATCGTTGGGGTTTTGCAAACTTAAGCAAGGAGGATAGTCTGGTATATCTGGATTATCTGCTTAGACGTCTGAGTGCATTTCCCAATCTTTGGTGGAGTATGGCCAATGAGTATGATTTAATGGGAAATTACAGTTGGGAGGACTGGGAGGATCTTGCAAGTTTTATCACAGCCCATGATCCTTATGGACATCTGCTGAGCAACCATAACTGTTTTGGCTATTGGGACTTTACCCAGCCGGAGATAACCCACTGCTGTATTCAGGATATCAATATGAACGAAGTGCCGGAGTTACAAAGAAAATATCATAAACCGGTGGTATTTGATGAGTGCCGTTATGAAGGGAATATTATGCACAGCTGGGGCAGTTTGTCTGCGAGAGAAATGACACATCGTTTCTGGACGGCTGTGGTTTATGGTGGATATTGTACTCACGGAGAAACCTACTATAGTGATGATGAGGTGCTCTGGTGGGCCAGAGGTGGTGTGCTTAAAGGGGAAAGCCCTAAAAGGATAGCTTTTTTGCGAGATATCGTGGAAGCATTACCTGGTCCTCTGGATGTGGTGGAAGATGGCTTGGGCAGTCTGACTGTGGATATGATCGAGCAGATGAAGAAAGATGGTGTACCGGAAGAGCTAAAGAATGATTTCTTTGTATCCCATCTTGTGGCCCTGCCCAAGGAGCGAATTTTGTTCTTTATTCTGAGGCATCGTGCCTGTCTGGGGCATTACGGTGAGGAAGCATATTTACGTTATTATGAAAGAGAATGTACCTCTGTCGGTGTCATGGATCTGCCAAAGAAGGGTAATTATCGGGTTGAAGTAATTGATACCTGGGAGATGACGCGAAAAGTGGTGGCAGAAAATGTTTCCGGTTTGGTTAAGGTAGCTTTGCCGGGTAAAGAGTGTATGGCCATACTTGCAACAAGAATGGAATAGAAAAATGTATTTCACTTTCAAAAAATGCATCTTACAGACCCAAAGCTTGAATCAATAGTAAGTTCCCATTATAGTCACCTTATCAACTTAAAGAACAGTGCATAAGCGGTAGAAAGCATCCTGCTAACTGTTCCTAAGAGTCAAAATAGGAGGACTATAATGGGAATTTTAGTTTTAAGTGTAATGATTTTAGCAGAAGTCGGATTAGGTATTTACTCAATTACCAAACAGAGAGAGAAACAGAAATGGCTTCAAAACAGATGCGTTGTGAGCGCCGGAGAACTGGTTTCTTATTTTTTAATGATTCTCCTGCCGGGGATAGATTTCAGTTTTCGTTTTAAAGGACTCTTTTTCCTGCTGTTGATTCGTGCACTGGTGTCAGGTATTTGTTTACTGATAAAATACCGAAAAGCAGAGGGTAAGAAAAAAATAGCAGGCATACTGGGAAGTGCAATTGTTGGGATTCTTTTTATTGTATTCAGTTTAATCCCTGCATTTGTCTTTACCGGATATGAAGGAAAAGCTACGTCTGGAGAGCATGAAGTCGCAATATCTCAGGTGATTCTGGTAGATCAAAGCAGAGTAGAGACCTTTGAAGATGATGGCTCAAAGAGAGAAGTTCCGGTACATTTCTACTATCCTGCTGACGCAGATGGTTCAGAAACCTATCCACTAGTAGTGTTTTCTCATGGTGCATTTGGTTACTATTCCAGCAATACTTCCACCTATATGGAACTTGCTAGTAATGGATATGTGGTGATGAGTCTGGACCACCCTTACCACTCGTTCTTTACCCAGGACACAGATGGTAAAACAGTACTGGTTAATATGAACTTTTTAAATGAAGTATCGTTTATCAATGAAGAGGATGCTTCAGAAGATGAAATCTATACATTATCATCCAAGTGGATTGAATTGAGAAAGGCTGACATGAATTTTGCTTTGGATACAGTGAAAGAAGCTACAGCAGTGACTGCTCTTTCAGACGCATGGTTTTTGGGAAAAACAGACGAAACAACAATTTTGAATATACTAAACTGTATAAACTGTGATAAAATTGGCTTAATGGGACACTCATTAGGTGGTGCAACAAGTGTAAGCTTAGGTAGAGAGCGTGAAGATATCAGCGCTGTAATCGACTTGGACGGCACTATGCTGGGTGAGGAAATGGGGTATGAGAATGGGGAATATATCATGAATGAGACACCTTATCCCGTACCACTGCTTTCCATTGATAATGAAAGCCATCACTTAGATGGGCAAGAAGCAGGTTCCTACTATGTAAACAATGTGGTGCTTCAAAATGCATTGGATGGTCACAATACTTATGTCATTGGAAGCGGACATTTGAATTTTACTGATCTGCCTTTGTTTGCACCGATACTTGCAGCAAAACTGGGAGTCGGTCCAATTGATGCAAATCATTGTATCGATACGATGAATGAAATTGTACTACAATACATGAACCATTACCTAAAGAACGAAGGCGGTTTCAACTTACAGGAAAGGTATGAATAACTAAAGTATGGAAATCAAAGTTAAGAAGATCGGAATGGAAGAAAGAGAGCTGGTAGAGATTTATTGCCATGAAGTAAACGATCAGGTGAAAGAGATTGTGTCGTTTGTCAAATCCAGAAAGGGACAGCTTTCAGGAAACATGGATGGGAAGCAGTATGAGATTCCCATTACTGATGTTTACTATATTGAAGCAGTGGATAACAAAGTTTTTATTTACTGTACCAGACAGGTATATGAAACCAGACAGAAACTGTATGAACTGGAAGAGGTTCTGGTCAAAAAGCACTTTCTTCGTGTTTCTAAATCCATTCTTCTTAACCTTATGAAGGTACGGGCCCTCAAACCTGCACTGAATGGCCGCTTTACCGCTATTTTGCCGAACAATGAGGAAATTATTATTTCCAGAAAATATGTGCAGGAGTTCAAAAAAACTCTGAAAGGAGGGAATGAAGGTTGAGAGGGAAAGAATTTTTGAAATCTATTATAATGAGCTTTTTCATCATTGTAACATTAATAAATATAGCAACATTCATACTAGGAACGATTTTCCAACCGGATTTACGGTTTGGTTACGATGCCTTTCTATCGCCTTTGATTTATGGTGTATTTAGCCTGATTCCCTTTGTTGTGATGTATGCCAAAAAAGAACTGACAGTGAAGGAACTGTTGATTCGCAAAGTTCTGCAGTTGTTATCCATTGAGGTCATACAATGGTTTTTGGCCTTTGGTTTTAATAGTTCTGAAAGAGGCAATATTAAACTTATGGTAGCTTTTAGTCTCAGTATACTCATTATCTATGTGTTGGTACATCTGATCACTTGGTTTTTAGATGTGCAGACAGCAAAGAAAATGACGGATGATTTACACCATTATCAAAGCAACTGGGAAAATGGATTACTTTAGCAGATTCGAAACCTCAGATGGCAGCTTATGCGTGCTTCTGAGGTTTTTTTAATATAGTGACTAAAGTCATATGCAAAACAGTTCTTTTTTCACTACCAAAACAATTTCCATGTTGCTATTATAATCTTACAAATGATGCAGTTGAAGAAAAGGAGCCGTTATGGAAGAAATCATTCTACGTACAACTGATTTAACAAAAAAATATCAAAACAAAGTTGTGGTTGATAATTTGAACATTGAAATAAGAGAAGGTGAAATTTTTGGACTTCTTGGGCCAAATGGTGCAGGGAAAAGTACAACCATGAATATGATCTGTTCTATTGTAAAGCCTACAGCAGGTGCCATAGAATTGTTTGGTAAAGATGCATTGAAGCAGAAGAAAGAAGTGATTCATAAGCTTGGTTATATTCCTCAGGAACTCGCCATACATGGCAGCTTAAAGGCATGGGAGAATGTAGAGCTGTTTACTTCGCTATATGGAATAAAGGGCGAGGCACTAAAAAAATCTGTGGATGAGTCTTTGGAGTATGTGGGGCTTTTGGAGAAAAGGAATGAATTTGCAAAAAACTTTTCCGGTGGTATGAAAAGGAGACTCAATATTGCATGTGCCATTGGGCATAAGCCGGAGCTGTTGATTTTTGATGAGCCCACAGTAGGGATTGATCCTCAGTCAAGGAATTTCATTTTAGAGAAGATTAAGGAATCCAATCAAAATGGTAGCACTATTATTTATACCAGTCATTATATGGAGGAAGTGGAAGCCATCTGTACCAGAATAGCCATTATGGATAACGGGAAAATCATAGCTTGCGGTACCAGTGAGGAATTAAAGAAGCTTGTAACAAAGGGCAATGAGAATATTACCTTAGAGGAAGTGTTCTTAACACTGACAGGAAAAAAGCTACGAGATTATGCAGAGTAGTGGTAGGGAGAAGGGGAAAAAATGATTCGATATTTGATAAAGAACAACTTTAAGCTTATGTTGCGTAATAAATGGATTATAGCAATTATGATTTTAGGCCCCATTCTTGTCATTGCCACTCTGTCCAGCGCATTTTCTGATTTAATGAAGTCATATGAAGGAGTAGATGATTTTAGTGTAGGATATCGAGTAGAAGAGGGCAGTGTTTTCAGTAAAGGAATGGAAGCCATTGAAGAGGCAGGAAAAGAAGCAGGTATTACCTTTTTGAAGTATCAGGAGGGAGAACCCAAAGAGGTTATTGAAAGTAATGGATTGGCAGGATTTGTTGAGTTTAAACAGAATGATTATACCGTATATGAAAGTGCAGATTTTGAGGTAGAGGGAATAACCTTGGAGTACTTTTTAAACAGAGTAGTGAAAATGTTTGAAGACAGTGCTTTACAGGTTATGATTCCTGTAGAGAAAGAAACCATAGAACTCCCAGTACAGACACTGGATTTCTTACCTGCTATAGATGCAGTGGATTATTATGGAATTATTTATATTGTTTATTTTAGCTGGTGCGGCATTGTTTGTGCAGCCAATGTTTTGACCAGTGAAAAGAAATATGGAATCAATCGTAAGTTTCAGGTAACAGCCATATCAGATGTTAGGATGTATCTTGCGAAACTGATACCTGTTATTTTGGTGGTAACAGTAGGCATGATGCTTTCTACAATCATTACAGTTTTACTGTTTGGGATTCACTGGGGTAATATTCTAATAGCTTCACTCCTATTATTTTTGACAATTATAGCAAGTTCGGCATTGGGATTAATGATTTACTATTTATTTCAAGATGTGGCGATAACTGTTATTGTATTGTTTACTGTGGTGTGGTTTATGGCTTTTTTTGGCGGATCCTTCGAAACATATATGTATTCTAGTCATTCTGAAGTGATAAAGAGTTTATCTCCCATTTACCATATAAACCGTGCCCTGGTGGAAAATGCATGTATGGGTCATAGTAAATTCACCGGTAGTTGTGTGCTTTATATGCTGGCTATCACATTTGGCTGCTCGGTAATTGCTATTGCAGTTCAGAAAATCAGAAGGAGAGGGAGAGCATGAACAGGTTACTTGTATTACTGAGAATGAATATGAAGTTGCTGTTTAGAAACAAGGGATTTTTATTCTTTTTGTGTGTTACTCCTATTGTATCAGCATTCATTTTAAACGTTAAAACAGAGTCAGGTATATATGAAAACAAAGAATCCAGAACCAGTATTATTGAACTTGATAAGAGTAGTGACAGGGCAGTATATGTAGGGGATACATCAGCTTATATCATTAAGGTATATGATGCATCAATGACAGAAATGTCAAATTTTATACTGCATAAATTAGCATTAACAGGTATGTTCTCTGTGTGCCGGTGCGATGTACGTTCTATGACTGAAGAAGAGGTGGAAGAGCAGGCCAAAATGGATGCCTTTGATGATAGAGTAGGGACATTGCTATATCTTAAGAGCGGATTTGATGAATGGGCACTATCCGGTGATTATGAAAATGCTATGCAAATCTATGCTGTGTCTGAGGATGAAAGATGGGATTTGTTTGAGACAGAACTGGAGGACACATTGTTACAGATACACCATGTAGCTGAATATATGGGCACAAATAGCAGTGAAGTGATTAAGGTGCTTAAGTCCATAGAGGATGAAATGCCTGGTAAGCAGGTCGTAAGCTTAAGCGGAAAAGAAGATATTGTACTCACAAATGAGCAGCTTAATCAAAAATCATTGATTGGATTTGCTTTTGCATTCATAACCTTGGGCTTTATGTTCTGCGGCGTTTGTGTGGCTCATACTGTGATTGAGGAGCAGGATAATAAAGTGTATACCAGAGTCATGTTATCAAAACTTAGCATACAGGAGTATTATTTCTCAAAGATGATAATGGCACTAATTATTTCCCTGATGCAGACATTTATATTGGGTATTTGCATTTTTTGCATTAAAGATATAGATTTTGGTATCAATAAGTTTGTTTTTTTGGCCATCATCTTTTTCCTCGGACTGATCTTCAGTAGCATAAGCTTATTGATGGGTGTTTTGATTGGGGATGTTATGAGTGCCAATTATGCAGTGTTTGCATTGTGGAGTAATTCAGCATTACTTTCCGGGTTGTATTTCCCTCTGGATTCCACTTCCACAGTTCTTAAAGCAATTTCCGTTCTGATGCCACAACGCTGGTTTATGAAAGCTTCCGAAATGTTATTAGTAGGGGACAAAGGAGCCTATGCTGTGATATTATATATAACAGTAGCATACTTGGTTTTAAGTATAAGTGTGGGAAGTATTGGATTGAAGATGAAACGCAGTGATTCATAGATGGTAAATAGGAAAGGAAGCAGACTATGCCGGAACAGCTTCGGGAAAACTATTTTTTAGCAGTACGTATGGGTTTGTTGCTGATATTGGAAGTTTATATTGTTTTGGCACAATATGTGTTAGTAGGGGCATCTGCCAAGGTGCTCCTACTTTTGGCATTATTCATTGGTGCGATGGCAGTAAAAGAACTCACCGGTAAGTATGTTAAATGGATTTTATTAGGGATAGCAGTTGTTTTGTGGGCTGTGATGATTGTAATGTTTGGTAGAAATTTCATATTATTAGGAATTCTTCTGTGCTATGAAGTGTTTTCCTACATAAAGCCCAATATGATATGGTACCTGACACCATTAGTGATGGCATTTATACCAAGTGAAATAAATACATATGTGCAGATTATGGTTACCTTGTTTTTAGCAATGATTTATATTCAACATGATTTTGTAGTAGAGTCTTATAAAAAACAGACGAAAGAGGATACCATTCAGGAACAGTATTTAAAGCGCAACATGTATGAAAAAGAAAATGAAATGCAGGAAGAGATAAAAAGAGGATTATTAGTTGCTGAGAATCAGCATTTAGAGGAAAGAGCGAAACTTTCTCAAACTCTGCATGATAAGCTCGGTCACAATATCAATGGCTCTGTGTATCAGCTGGAAGCAATCAAGGTCTTGATGGATAAGGAACCGGAGACTTCAAAAAGGATGATTCAGGCTGTTATTGATCAGCTTAGGAAAGGTATGGATGAGATCCGTGCAATTCTTCGGAAGGAGCGCCCTCCAAAGTACAAGTTTGCAATTTCACAGTTAGAAAAGCTATGTGAAGAGTGTAGACAAAAGGGTGTAGAAGCGCAGCTTGTGACAGAGGGAGATCTTTCCATGGTACCGGAAGCATATTTTGAGATTATGTTGGATAATGCCTATGAAGCGGTATCCAATTCCATGAAGTATGCCAAGTGCACAAAAATTAATATAAAGGTACATGTGATGAATCAATTAGTCAGATGTAGTATAGCGGATAACGGCACTGGCTGTGGTGAAGTGGTAGATGGTATGGGAATTTCCGGAATGCGTAAAAGAATGAGAGACATCAATGGAATTATAGATTTTGAGACAGAAACCGGCTTTGTGATAAATATGTTGTTGCCCTTATGATGAATAGTATGTTGTTTGGGAAGGATGAGGATTCATGAAAAAGATCAGTGTGATTATTGCAGATGATAGTGACTTCGTACGGGATGGTATGCATATTATTTTGGATGTGGATGAGGATTTTGAAGTACTGGGTTGTGCTGCCAATGGAAGAGATGCGATTGAGATTGCCAAAGTCCAGGCACCGGATGTGTTTTTGATGGATGTTCAGATGCCTGAAATGGATGGGATTGAAGCTACGAAATATATCGTGGAGCATAATCTGGGTAAGGTGTTAATTTTGACTACATTTGATGATGATGAGCTGGTCCAGAAGGCACTCAGGAACGGTGCTAAGGGGTATTTGATTAAAAATCATACTCCTGAACACCTAAAGCAGATGATTAAGTCTGTTTATAATGGCACAGGAGTCATGGAAGAAGCCTTTTTGCAGAACCTGGCAAAAAATACAAAAATAAAATCAACAGGCTTTCGAGAAGACGGATATTCCACCAGAGAACTGGATATTATCAAGGCGGTTGCAGAAGGACTTTCCAACAAAGAGATTGCAGGCAGGTTGTTTATCAGTGAGGGAACAGTTAAAAACTACATTACCTCTATCTTGGCAAAAGAGAATCTATCTCACAGAACCGCACTTGCCGTGTATTACCTGACTGGTAAGAAACAAGGGGAAGGGAATACATAATCAGACCTCCTATGAGCCGGACATTACGTCTGGTTTATGGGAGGTTTTTTCGCGCAACTTCAGGTTGCACATACATGAAAAAGAGAGCAGAATGGTTGGTAGCTATATCGAAAGAAATGATTTAATGTACTATTAGTAAATAAAAACGAGGTGGCTAATATGAGTTTTGGCGAGAACTTGCAATTTCTTAGAAAAATGAGTAACAAAATGACACAGGAAGAGTTGGCAGAAAAGATGGGAGTCAGCCGACAGACAATTTCCAAGTGGGAGTTAAATCTGGTCTATCCTGAGATGAGTAAAATGATTGAATTATGTGATTTATTTTCTTGCTCAATAGACCAATTAGTGCGGGAAGACATGAATATATGTGATGAAGCTTTTTCGGAAATAAGCATGAAAGAAGTGAAAGAATTTAATTATGTTTGTTATGCCATTATAAGCAGGGACCCGGAAAATGATGCGATTACGCATGTAACGCAATTGGCAAATGAGTTGAAGATAACGAATCCTGATATAATCGGATGGGATTTCCCGTTTATATCACAAGAGCAGATTAATGTATTTCATATGCATGGTTACACAGCAGCTCTGATTCTGGATGAAGAAACACTACAGAATCATACTGAAATGGAAGTGATCAATCAGAAGACGCAAAAATACATTACCCTTACCATTAAGCAGCCTTTTAGGGCACCTTTCCAACTGATTCCCAATGCATTCAAGGTTTTACAAACACATATGCTTGTAAATGGGCTCAAACAGAAGCAAGATAAGAATGTGATTAATAATTTTGAAAAAACATATGAGCTTGATGGAGTGGAGTATATGGATATCTTTATTGCAGTGGAGCAACTGAACCCCAAAATGAATGTCTAAGACGAAGGAGAAGAGAATGGAACTGATTAAAACAAAAAAGCAGCAGATTGATGAGCTGGTGAAAATATCCAAAGAAGCATTTGACAGTGATATATTAGTGGGAGCAGCTGAAGCAGGTGGTCCACCTGAATATGATTCTGTACCCTGGCATATGGAGATGATGAAAGAGGGGCATTTATTCACAGCAGTAGAAGGAAATGAGATAGTAGGGGGAGCACTCCTGTTTAAAGATGAACATAACTCGTCCTTACTGTATGTAGGTAGGATTTTTATGAAACCTAGTCTCTATAGAAAAGGCTATGGGATGAAGCTGATGGAACTAATCGAAAGCGATAGTCCTGACAATACGATTTTCAAACTGGACACTCCCATCTGGAATGTACGGACCAATCGTTTTTACAAGAAAGTAGGGTATGTGGAAGAGAGTAGGGATCAGGAATTCATATACTATCAGAAAGAGAGAAAGTAATGATATATATTAAGCAACCTACAGAATATTTGTGTGGACAGGCGTGTGTAGCGATGCTGGCCGATGTAACAGTAGATGATGTCATAAAAGTTATGAATAATGACAAGGGAACTTCAAAAAAAGAGATATCGGATGCACTAAAACATTATGGCATTGATCATGCTAAGACTATGACAAAAGCAGATAATCATACTGCTTTGCCAGAGGTGTGTATTTTAAAGGTACTTCTCCCTGGTTATGGACACTGGGTACTGTACTATAAAGGAACTTATTATGATCCGGAATTTGGTGTTCTGGATAGCTGCTATCCTAAGGAAAGAGTGCAGTCTTACTTAGAGATATTTATGTAATGTAATATTTAAAAGGCAGGCCACAAGAAGCATGAATACTTCTTGTGGCCTAATTTGATTATTCAGTTATGATACTGTTATATCATTTGTAGGTGGCAGACAACTGTGATTTCGACATATATAGTAAGTTGTCTGGTCACTTAATAGCCGGTACTGCTCCGTTTGTTCATATAGCACCTTAGTCCGCCAATCTAACGGTACGATGAATGGCAATTCATTAAGGTCTTCTTCTTTTTTTAACACCACCGTAAGTGTGGTAGGGGGATTAAAGGTGTCGGAAAGAGCCAGTAAAAACATGGCATAACCGACAGGATAACTATTTGCTTCACCACACAGATACCCAAGCTGTTTCTGAAGGACATCCTCCAGTTCCGCCTCCGGAAATAGAGAATTTAGCTTAACCAGGCAATTGGCCATCACAGAATTACCGCTTGGCATGGCTCCGTCATAACATTCCTTTGGACGAAATAGTAATGTTTCGTGATCTTTTCCGTAAAGATAAAATCCGCCGGCTTCAAAATCAAAGAATATAGAAATGGTTTTCTGGAGTAGTTTCATAGCTCTATTCAGAAAGGTTTCGTCAAATGTGGCGTCATACAAGGCAATCAATGCAAAAATATAGTTGGAATAGTCATCCAGAAAACCGTTTTCACCATGTTTACCGTCTCGATAGCTTACATATAGTGTATCTTCCTGGCACAACCATTTTTCAATAAAACGTTGTGCTTTTAATGCTACCTGCAAGTACACTTTTTTTCTGCTAATACGGTATAATGCACACAAAGCTGTTATCATCAGTGAGTTCCACGCTGTCAGAATTTTATCATCGGTGTGCAGGTTAAAGCGTGTGTCACGATACTTTCGGATTATAGGCAAAAGGGAGTCAAATTGGTCTGTTAAAGAATCAGCATGAAGGAGATTGGGAATGTTTTTTCCTTCAAAATTACCTTCCTTTCTTATGCCATAATACATATTAAATGATGTCCCATCCTCTTTTCCCAGGAGTCCTATTATTTCATCAGGGTCAAACAAATAGTATTTTCCCTCTACCCCATCACTATCCGCATCCAGGGCACTAAAAAAACCACCCTTATCAGAGGTCATACGACTAAGAAAAAAGTATGCTATTTTTTCTGCCACGTCCTGATAAAAAGCTTTTTTTGTAATTTCATATGCTTTGCAATAAGCAGAAATGAGTAGTGCATTGTCATACAGCATCTTTTCAAAGTGGGGGACGAGAAAAAATCGATCTGTAGAATAGCGGCAAAAGCCATAGCCGATATGATCAAAGATACCCCCTTTATACATTTTAGTAAGTGTAGTTTCCGCCATATCCATCAGGTCATGGTCTCCATGCTTTTGGAATTGCTGCATCAGAAACAGAAGATTGTGAGGGGTGGGAAATTTGGGTGCATCACCGAAGCCGCCGTACTTGGAATCGTAGATTTGCAGGTAGTGATGAGTTGCATCAGACAACAGTTGTTCATCTGGCTGCATGGTTTCTTTAGATGTGCGGCTCAGTACAGCAGCAATCTCAGCAGCAGAGCGTAGCAATTCTTCCCGCTCCTTCTGCCATTTTTCATGAACTGCTAAAAGGAGTTCTTTTAGTCCAATCAAACCAGGACGGGAGGTTTTGGAAAATAAGTTCCTGCAAAAAACGGTTTTTGGTCGGCAGTCATAAAAATACTGGTTGGCCATCCACCACTACCTGTAAAAGTCTGACAAACTGCCATGTATATGCTGTCAATATCAGGACGCTCCTCCCGGTCTACCTTCACCGAGATAAAGTAACGATTCAAAATATCCGCAATTTCCGTATCTTCAAAGCTTTCATGAGCCATGACATGGCACCAATGACATGTAGTCAACTGCACCCATTCAGGAGTAGCCAATAGACAAAAAAATAGGCTTATCTTCTGCTTTTGCTTTAGCAAAGGCTTCATCATTCCACGCATACCAATTAACAGGGTTATAAGCGTGTTGAAGTAGATATGGACTTTTTTCGTTTATTAGTCTATTGGCTACTTTATCAGTTTTAGGCACAGGCATCACCTTCCTTTCATAATTGAATTTGTTTTAGTATGCCCATATTTCTAAGAAATAAAGAAACCTCACAGAATTTTGCGAGGTTCAGGATTCAATATTTATTTACTTCAATATGTAGAAAATGCTTATTAGGTACGTTGTGTGAAGCAGCCATTTTGCTTTAAGTACAGTCTGTTTATTTTTCACACTTCTATTGTTTTCAATTAGTTCTGTATTATTGATTACTCCGTACTGGTCGTATGTAATTTTAAGACCTGGCTTTGCGTACATCGTTTTTGTTATTAGATTCGCTAAATTCTTATTATTGATGTGAGCGGTAGCAGCTGATATGTCGGATGCAGACGGATTACCACCTTGCACAATGATGTAGTTAGTTGCACTATCATACACAATAATCGTGTTCGGTTGCATTATCATAGGAACTAGAATAGGACTTGGTGCATACTTAGGAAACTCACTTTGATTTGGGTCGGGCAGTTGATATGTCCCAGGTGAATTCGGTGTAGGATAATATATATTTTGTATCTCTCCATGTTGGTCATAATCTACCTTTATTCCAGGCTTAGCATATATGCCTTGTTTTGATGTGTCCCATAAAAGGTCTGGTGAGATTTTACTCTTTTGCTCACCTGAAAGCTGTCCGCCTTGAACGTAAATTGGATCCAGATTGTTATCGTAAACGATTATTGTATTAGGCTGCATCATAGAAGGAATTCCAATTTTATTGCTAGTTTTTTTATCACTTCCGCATGATGTTAATAGGACAAATAGCAGGGCCGTGATAATTGCGAACAATAGATTATTCCTTATTTTCATAGTTTTATCCCTTCCTAATTTATTAAAAGAATATTGTAATTTATATGCTATAAAATAGAAGGTAATTACATATTGTGGCGCCTCCTCAAATATAAATTATCTACAAATAAACGAAACATCGACTGTTACTTATTTCAAACATATTATATTATCTGAAAACAATATTTACAACGTTAGGAATACCCAATAGATAAGAAAATAGGCGTATCTTCTGCTTTTGCTTTTGTAAATGCTTGTTCACACCAAGGCCACCAGTCAACTGGATTATAAGCGTGTTGAAGTAGATAAGGACTTTTTTCATGTATTAATCTATTGGGTATCTTGCTAGTTGTCATAGGGCATCACCTCCTTAAATAAAGTTAAGCCTTATTATACCCAAACAAAAAGTGACTATGTAAGCCACATAGCCACTAATTTTTTTGAACTTAATCTAAATCGTCTAATTATTTTCAATATAAGCTAATCAGATCCTTCACAAATATTTCATCATTTGTAAGTTGAATTTTATTATTGCTTAAAAATCCATCCAATGATTGGATTGTTTTTTTCATAATAGATATTTTCCATTTTTTGCTTAAGTCTTTTTTAAAACTTATATAAATTTCATTTTTTAATGGTTCATATACAATTGAACACAGAGTATCCTCCCGACTGGTCTTACTTAAAACTTCAAAGGCTTCATTTATTCCAAAGCTATGAATATTATTATGAATATATTCATGAGCACAAATATATCTATCAGCACCCAAACCATATACTTTATCATAATTTGCTTCCTTAAAATCCCCATTTGGAAAATTAGTCATAATAATAAAATCGTTATGAATAGGACTTACTATATTTGTCTCATTTCCTTCTTCCAGAATAAATGCATCGCCAGTTTGATCAGCGATAATAGTATGTAGCCCTAAATCAGGAAATAATGGATTTCTAGGATACGAGATTACTCTTTTATTAAGAATTTCAAAAAAATCAGAAGTTTTTCTGGTTTTCTTTAGCGCTTCATCAAATATATCAAAAGCTAACCAATCATTTTCGTCACAACTTGATTTTATATCTGGACTATATTCTACTGCCTGAGTACAGATAAAAAGACCCTCACTATTAAAACCAGCAATATCCCTGTAGTTGTTGCCTAATAAGCCAGAAAAGTAAAATATGTTCCTATCATTATAACGAATGACTTTTAGTTTTAAGTCAATTTCATCAGTATCGAAATTCATACCATAAATAGCTTTTTCTTTACTGTATACTGCAAAACTTGTACACATTTTGGAACCTCCTATTATATATATTTTTGTCATATCATATACATTTAAACTTTTATTCATATGATACACCAGGTATCTTGATGATTCAACCACAACTTTTTTTAGAATCAAAGATGCGCCTCTTAAATAATGTCTGCATTTTTTTTGAAGTGAGCATCCATATGGCAAATATGATATACTATACAGAATATATAAGGATTTTTTCAAATAATAATAAGTGTTGCGATGCGAGGGATAACATATGATAAGGTTAGAAACCGAGAGATTGATCTTAAGAAATTATCAGTTAACGGATATTGAGGATGTATATGAATATTTTTCAAAAGAGGAAGTAGCCAAATATGAGGATTTTGATCCCATGACAATGGAAGAAGTTACCGAAGAAGTGACTGAATGGGCAGACATGGACAATCGTCTGGTGGCTGTCTTAAAGGAAACCCAGAAGGTAATTGGCAGTGTGGGATACTGGGTGGATGAAGACGAGGACTATTCCATCGACTTTGACTTTAACCCTACATTCGGAAAAGAGGGTTATGCAACAGAAGCTGCTCATAAACTGTTGGATTACTTATTTACGGAGAAGAAAATCCCTAAAATCTTTGGTGACTGTGACATCCGTAATGAGAATTCTTACAAGTTAATGGAACGCCTTGGTTTTAAGCGAATAGAGCAGATTGATAATGAATCTTATAAAGATGATGCACAGGGAAACCCCATCAAAATCAGCATCTATCTCTACCTGAAGGATAACAGCACAATATAGAAAATGTCATCCAAGCTTTGCAATGGAATAGGTATCCATCAAGAGGCTTTCAGATATGGAATAGGTATCCATCGTAGGCGCGCGCTTCGCGCTGAAAGCCTCTTGATGGATACCTATTCCATTTAATACAAATTTGTGCAAGAAAAGTAGCGCAAACACTTTTCCCCAATGATAAATTGTAGGAAGAGAGGAGGGGATCACATGGATTGGCTGACAAAAATGAATGCCGCTGTAGATTATATTGAGGACAATTTAACCGGTGAAATTGATCTCAATGTAGTATGCAGAAAGGCCTGCTGTTCGTCCTATAATTTTCAGAGAATGTTTTCTTTTATAACGGACATACCGTTAGCGGAATACATCAGGCGGAGAAGATTGACAGTAGCAGCACTGGATTTACAAAATTCAAATCTAAAGGTAATTGATTTGGCTCTTAAGTATGGCTATGATTCAGCAGCATCATTTGCGCGTGCCTTCAACGCACTTCATGGAGTAACGCCTTCCCAGGCAAGACAGCCCGGGGTGAAACTGAAGGCATATCCCAAAATTTCCTTTCAAATATCAATTAAAGGAGAGAAAGAGATGAACTATAGGATTGAAACAAAAGAGGCATTTGATGTTTTTGGGATTGAAACCATTGCATCATTAACAGGTGATGAAGGATACTTAAGTCCGCCAGAATTGTGGCAGCAGTGTCATAAAGATGGGGAGTACGAACGCCTCATGGAAAATGCAGGGGATTTACCAGACTTTATACCGCAGGACTTGTGTAAAATTCATGCAGTTGAGAACTACAGAAAAACAGAAGCGAATACGTTCCCTTATATGTTATGTGCATTCGTTTCCAGAAACAGTAATACAGAAGGTTATAAGACGGTTCATATTCCCGCACAAACCTATGCCATATTTTCTTCTGAAAAATTCAGCTGGGGCGATGATTTCTTCAATGTACTGACTACCATGCAGAAGAGATTCTACGGTGAGTGGCTGCCAACCGCAAATTATGAGCGTGCAGATGCTGCCAACTTTGAAATCTATGGCGGAACTAAGGACTACGGTTACATTGAACTCTGGTTCCCGGTAAAGACTAAAAATTAAAATCATGAAGAAACCTCAATATGGAGATATTTCAATATTGAGGTTTTCTGATTGTGAAGGTAAGCGCAATGATCAAGGATGTATCAATGATGAATACCATTGTTGACTAATATAATATCTCGTGGTAACATATGACAAAATGAAATGAGGGTATCAATTATGGTATTATGTATTCAGTTAATAAAACTGAGCAGGGACGACGATTGATAGCGCTTGTAGCTGAGTGATTGCAGGTACAAGCGCTAAATGTGTTGTACCTGTGTGGAATAGAAACTTAGAAACCACACTGGTGATTTTTCCCGTGTGGTTTTTTGTTATAAAAATATGTTTCATGCGGGAGAAAATAGGAAAGGTGGTGATCGCATGGAACATACAGATTATGTTCATATGGATTCTAGGCTTAATTAAAACATAAGTCTTATGAAAGGTAAGGTATTGATATGAACAATGTGAAAGTTAATAATAACAGAATAGAAGCAACTGAGCTTGAAAAACATATTGGAGAAAACATTAGTATTCACGGAAGCATCTATAAAATCAGAAAAATGAGTGCTTTTTCCTTTATACTTTTACGTACCAAGTCAAGAGTAGTACAGTGTCTTTACAGTAAGGAATTTTCAGAGTTTGATCTGGAATCCATTGTGGAAGAAGCCTGTGTCATTGCACAAGCGGAGGTTGTGGCGGAAGAACGTTCTAAGACGGGATATGAACTACATCTAAAAAAGGTATCGGTTTTGTCAAAACCGTTTGAGGGATTGCCAATAGTAGTGAATCAAAAGAGGGTGGATACTTCTATAGAGAATTTATTGGATTTTCGCCCCATTACCCTTAGAAATGAAAAAGAACGAGCTATTTTCCGTATCCAAGCCGGAATTTGTTGCGCCTTCATAGAATTTTTGAATGGAGAGCTGTTCACAGAAATTCACACGCCGAAGATTGTTGCAATGGGAGCAGAGGGTGGAGCCAATATTTTCAAGCTCCCCTATTTTGATAAGGAAGCATATCTTGCTCAAAGTCCTCAATTTTATAAACAAATGATGGTTGGAGTTTATGAAAGAGTATATGAAATTGCACCTGTTTTTCGTGCAGAAAAGCATGATACTTCAAGACATTTGAATGAATACACAAGTGTGGATTTTGAGATGGGATACATTGATGGTTTTGAAGATATCATTAAAATGGAAACTCGTTTACTGCAGTATACCATGACATTTTTAGCAGAAAAGTATTCCTATGAGTTAGAACTACTAAAGGTTGATTTGCCATCAATGAACAATATACCTTCCATAAAGTTTTTGGAAGCAAAAGAATTGGTCGCAAAAAATTACCATCGGGAAATTACTGATCTGCTTGATTTTGAGCCAGAGGAAGAACGGCTGCTTTGTGAGTACGTAAAAAAAACCACAGGAAGCGAATTTATATTTGTAACACATTATCCAAGTGCTAAAAGACCTTTTTATGCGATGGACGATCCCCAAAATCCTGAAGAGACATTAAGTTTTGATTTACTGTTTCGTGGGCTGGAAATAACAACCGGAGGGCAGCGAATTCATGATTATGCGCAGCAGGTGAAAAAATTGGAAGGACGCCATATGCATGTGGAACAGTTCGAAAGTTATCTGATGATGCATAAGTACGGAATGCCGCCACATGGAGGCTTGGGGTTGGGGCTGGAAAGATTTACTGCCAGGCTATTGAATCTTGAGAATGTCAGGTATGCCACTTTATTTCCAAGAGATATAAACAGACTAGTTCCATAAATAATTTTTGGAATATAAAAACAGACCTAGAAATGATCGATAAAAATCATTTCTAGGTCTGTTTTGTTTATATGAAGGAAAATATCTTTAGTCATTGAGTCAAAACACTTACCAATCATTATGCTTTATTCTCAACAGCAAAACCTCTGGTAATATATCCATGTAATATTTGATCATAACTCATATGAGGTCTTGGGTCATATTTTGAGTAATTCTCAACCTGTGAAATGTCAACATTTCTAAATTGTATAGGAAGACCTGCACTGCTATAAAAACTGGGACTCGTTTGTAACTGAAAATGTAAATGAGGCTCTGTTGAATTACCGGTATTGCCACATTTTGCAATGCACTGACCTTTCGATACTACATCGCCAACTTTTACTGATATGCTGCCATTCTTTAAATGAGCTAGTGTACTAAATTCTTTTTCAGCATGGCGAATCACAATATAATTACCGGCAATGTGATTCGATCTTGATAAAAACCAGCCTTTAGGAAAAATCAAGCTGTCCTTTCCACTGTTTGAAACCTTAATTACTGTCCCGTCTGCAGGTGATAGTACTTCCTTGTCATAACAATAATAACTGCTACATTGGTTATACTCTCCGTGATCAGATTTGCCACTTTCATCCAGGACAAGAAAATCATATGCATAGCGCTGTGTAGGAATATCCCATGAGTGGGAGTATGCTTTCTCGTAACTGCCATTAACGGCCATCCACCTGCCCTGAAAGGGTAATATGTAAGAAACTTCATTTTCGTAATTATCTATGGAAGGCATATTTTCCCCAAATCGATGATTTACCCTAAATAAACCAATAACTTGTAAGATCGAGCATTTTAGAACAGTAAAGTCTAGTATGATGTCAAACAGAATGAGGATACACAGGAACTTAAAAATGGGTAAATCACTAAAAAAAGAGATCAATAAACTAATCAAGGCTATATACTTCGCAATCTTTGAAAAAAGATACAGATAATACATATTTATTCCCCTCTCCATATTCCCTAAAATAAATATCACAAGTATGTCACTAATATTTTACAGGATTGCAGGTAACTTGAACAGAGGAAATTTAAGATGAAGCAATGAATATCTTGTTTTACCGAATATATACGATTTCAATATTGTTTTATGGATAAGAATGGGTTATTATGGTCTTTATTACGTTTGATAAATATGGGGGGGGAAATAGACTGGAATGAATAAGAAATCAAACAGACACGCCATAAAAAATAACCTTTATGCACTGAAACTATTGTTTGGTATCTGCCCCAGAATCGTGATTCATATGGCGATTCTACGGGTATTGGGATACTTTGAGTGGTTGTTTTACAGTGCCTTCTTTATGCGATATGTCATCAATGCCCTGGAGAAACAGCAGGCAGTAAGTTCTATCCTGACGTTCCTGGGAATTACAATATTAGTATTCGCATCCATGAGTTTTTACAACAATTATTATGAAGGATACATACAACCGGTGGCTATGGCCCAGATTTACAGCAAACTCAATACCAAGCTGTTTGATAAGGCTGAAAATGTGGAGTTATCCTGTTTTGAAGACGCTGAATTTTACAACAAATATACACTTGCTACGGACAAAGCAGCTGAAAATCTGGTACAGACCGTACAGAATATGTGGGGTGTTATTTTTGGTGTCATTGCAGCAGTGGTTGCGTTTTATCTGATGTATGATGTAGATCGTATATCAGTTCTATTTGTTATTTTTCCTATTATAGGTAACTTTGTATTCAACAGGAAGCTGAGCCAGATAGATTTTGATCGAAATAAGGATCTTGCGCCCTATAATCGTAGGACTGCCTACATCAACCGTGTTATGTATCTTTCCGAATACGCTAAGGAAATGAGACTTACCAATGTATTTTCCTTGATGAAGCGTGACTATAATGCAGCCATTGAGGGTATGGTGGAGGTTACTAAAAAATACACAGTAAAAGCCATGGTTATGCATTGGTTTAGGGTTATGTTTACGTTTACCTTTATTTTTGAAGGGATGCTGATCTATGGTGCTTACAGAACTTTGGTGAGCCATTCCATGGGTCTTGCCCAGCTGGCTGTTCTTACCAGTATGATGGTTTCCAGCACTTGGATTTTGATTGGCTTTACGGAATCACTGGTTACCAGCTTTAGAAATGGGTTGTTTATTGATAACCTTCGTAATTTTATGGAATACAAGGAAAAGATACCGGAAGATCATGATGGAATTGAACCGGGGAATGTAATACAAACCATAGAGTTTAAGGATGTGAGCTTCTGCTATAAGGATAAGGAAGTCATTTCACATCTGTCCTTTGAACTGAGGGGAATGAAAACGTATGCTCTGGTTGGGCATAACGGAGCAGGAAAGTCCACTATCATTAAGCTCCTTTTACGTTTGTATGACCCCACAGATGGAGAAATCCTATTAAACGGCAGAAATATCAAGGAATACAATTTGCAAAAGTACCGTGGGCTGTTTACCACAGCTTTTCAGGATTACCGTATTTTCTCCATGTCTGTCATGTCCAATGTGCTTATGGATAAGGAAGATAAAGCGAGAGAAGAGGAAGTGATTCGTGCACTAAAACTTGCTGGTGTTTATGACAGAGTGCAGAGATTACCCAATGGAATACATACAACCTTGACCAGAGAATTTGATGAGGAGGGCGCAGAACTCTCAGGTGGTGAATTTCAGAAGATTGTTGTGGCAAGAGCCTTTGTGCAGAAGTGTCCAATTAAAATTTTTGATGAACCCTCCAGTGCTTTGGACCCTATCGCTGAGTATGAACTTTTTGACAGTATCCTAAAGGATGGAAAAGATAAGACCATGCTGTTTATTTCACACAGACTTTCCTCTGTGCAGAATGCAGATTGGGTATTTATGCTGGAAAATGGAACCATTATAGAGCAGGGTTCCCACAGTATGCTAATGAAGAAACAGGGAGCTTATGCAGATATGTACCAGAAACAGGCAGTAAATTACCTTGCCGGACATAAAGTGGAGGGCAGCATCTTTGCAACAGAAGTGGATGAAGCGGGAGGTGCAGTCATATGAAAAACACATGGAAAAACCACCTCTATTTATGGAAACTCTGTTTTAAAACAGCCCCGGGGTATATGATTTATTATATATATGATGCGTTCCGTTACCAGGCTATTATTTTCTTGGAACATGTTCTGGGAATCAAATATGTTTTATCCTGTGCAGAGCATGGGGAACCATTTTATAAGGCATTCATTGGAATAGGTGTGATATTGCTTATTAATATCATCCAGATCATACCGGACGGCTATTTCATTCACGGCATGACCTATCGTACTAGGCCTAAACTTTACAAGGCATTGAAGGAAAAAATGTATTTACAGGCATCCAAGCTGGATCTTTCCTGCTATGATGATCCTTCTTATTACAATGATTTTGTACTGGCAGTAGCAGAGTCTGATAATTGTATAGACCGTTTTCTTACATTGTTGAATTCAGCTACTCAGAGTATTACCGTTATCATAACAACAGGTTTATTTTTCCTTTTGACAGATGCAGCAGGTATTCTCTTTGTATTGGTTTCCTTTATACTGAGTTTCCTGTTTTCTAAAGCACTAAACAAGTTGAAAGTGGATATCCGTCTCAAAGTCAATCCTTGGGAACGTAAGCGAAGCTATGCAACCCGTGTCTTTTACCTGAATGATTTTGCAAAGGAATTGCGTTTAAATAAAAAGGTAGGCGGCATTCTGAAGGAAGAGTTTGCGGAAGCAAATAGCCAGATTGAGACGGAGCAAAGAAAGGTTTCCAAGAAAAGAGTGGGACTCATGTTCCTGCGCTATTACTGTTCCGGAGATTTTATTACAGATGGCCTCTATATAGGATATCTGATTTTCCAGGCAGCAGTATTTCATACCATAGATTATAGTACTGCAGTGGTACTGTTCAACAGAACCGGTAGCTTACGGAGTAGTCTTCGTGGTTTAGCAGAAATTGCACCTCAGGCAAATGAGAACAGTCTGTTTATGGATAAGATCATGAAATTCCTTTCCTACGAGCCAAGCCTCAAACATGGTGTAGGTTGTGAGGTACCACAAGTAACTGGAGAGATTTGCCTTGAGAATGTGAGTTTTCGGTATAATGAAAAATCAGAAGATATTCTGCACGATATTAACCTGACCGCAAAACCTGGAGAGAGAATTGCGATTGTAGGGTATAACGGTGCCGGTAAAACCACGCTGATTAAGCTTCTCATGAGACTTTATGATCCTACGGATGGAACCATCTACTATCATGGAAAGAATATTCATGACTATGATCTGGATGAGTATCACAATAGAATTGGTGTGGTATTCCAGGATTACAGGATGTTTGGAGAAAGTCTGTTTGAAAATGTAGTACTGGATGATATTCCAGCTGACGAGCAGGAACAACAAAAGGTAATCAAGGTATTGGGCAGCAGTGGATTTGGAGAACGTTTGGAGACGCTTCCCAATGGACTTTTCACCCAGATTACCACAGAGTTTGATGAAAAGGGCGTGAATCTATCCGGCGGTGAGAGCCAAAAGGTTGCAATCGCCAGAGCCTTCTACCGCAATGCAGATATTCTGGCTATGGATGAACCTTCCAGTGCTTTGGATCCTATTACAGAATATAATCTCAATAAAGCAATGCATAAGGCAGCACTACATAGAACCGTGTTCTATATATCCCACCGACTATCCACAACTCGTGATGCAGATCGTATCATTATGTTAGAGCAGGGCCGTATCATAGAAGAGGGAACCCACGAGGATTTACTCTTAAAGAACGGGAAATATGCCGCTATGTGGAATGCCCAGGCAGGAAAGTATGTAGGAGCAGAGCGATAATAAAGTATCATTCCAAGCCTTCAGTGTAATCCAGAACCATCGGTATTATACTGAAGGCTTTTCTGTTGACTGCGAACTCCACGAAGCATCAGTATGAAAAGGTTAACATAATGGAGCACTCGCATTTATTCAGCTAATACGAAAATAAATAGGATTGACATTTCAGGATTTATGCTTTATCCTTTTAGAACGACATACGTTCTATTAGAACAAAGTAAATAGAACAAAATACAAAGTAAGTATAACAAGGTTGATAGGGAATACTGCAGTTTTAGTGAACAAGGAGTATTACAGAATGGATGAATTTAGGACACAATTATCAGAGTTGATGCATGAAATCATGAAAAAAAGTAAGGACATTGTGGAAAACGGGGATTACAGTAATCTGTTAAGCCTTTGTGAACAGGACATCACCATATTGGTGCTGTTGACCAGTCAGGAGAATCTCACGGCAAAAGAAATCAGCAATCATCTAAAAGCACCTAAAACAACCATTGTGACAGCTGTTTCCCGGTTGGTGAAAAGAGGATATCTCAAGAGGGTTCAAAATGAAAATGATCGCAGGGAGATGAATTTGCAGTTGACGGAAAAGGGAGTCAGACTCAATAGAGAACATGATGAATATGAAACTCTTTTTCTGGATTCGTTAGTTAATAGGTGGAGCAAAGACGATCAGAAGGAATTGGCCAGATTATTAGCTAATAGGAAGGGTATAAAATGAAGCACTATTACAAAATATTAGGAGAAAAACCGGTTAGTATTGTGGTAGAGATGGGATTGGGTTCTGCATTGGCTGAATGGATGCCTATAGCAAGAATTTTATCTGAAAAAGCTGGAGTATTACTGTATGAAAGAGCGGGTATCCATAGAAGCAAGGCTTCTATGCAGGAGAGGTCTCCGGAAAATATCGCAAAGGAACTGTACGAATTACTATTGGAAGTGGATCATGTGGAAAAACTGATTTTCATTGCGCATTCCCAAGGTGGTTTGTATGCCCAGCAGTTTTGCAGATTATATCCCCAGATGGTAAAGGGACTGCTCCTACTAGACCCCCTGTCTCCGCGGGATAATGAATTCAAAATACGTTTATCTCCCAAGGAATATCAAATATCGGGAGTGGACAAGAGTAAGAATTTTACATATATGCAAATACTGGCCAAATTAAAACTGGGATTTTTAACCAAAAGGCTTCTAAAAAACGCTCCCCCATTTTACTATTATCATTCGTATAACAGGGAAGAAATGAGAGAAATCTTGGAATGTGCAGATTCTGTAGTGCATGCAAAAACAGCAATAAATGAGTATCAAGAAGCTCATGAAGAAAAGTATCTGCAATCATTATCTGACAAAGAGAGCTTTCCCGATATTCCTCTGATATTGTTTACCCATTCTTCAGAGATGGCCATTGAAGAAAACATCAAATTTGGTAATCATTCAAAGGAGTTTGCAACTAAAATAGAGGAGATGTGGCAGGATATTATGAAAGTATATCTGACCTTCAGTGAAAAATCCGTTTGGATTCAGGCAAATAAAAGCACTCACTATATCCATTTGACAGAACCTGAAATAATAATGAGTGCTTTGGAAAAGTACTTTTAGGTTATTTTATTCCTTTTCTACAATGATAATGTCTATTCCTTTATCGTCGAAGAGTAACAGGTCTTCTTCCGCTGCGTCCCAATCTGTAATCATCACATCTAGCCTGTCAGCGGGACAAATACTGACTATAGAATCAAATCCTATTTTTTCCTTAGGATACAGACCTATCACTTTTTTGGCACTATCCATAACTGCGTTGAAAAAGCTGATAGCCTGCGTCCTTTGAATGGATAAACCAAAGGATGCGGAAATGAAAGCTGAGGTGATGAAACACTTATCAAAGCGCAGCTTTTTTACAATCTCAATGGCAATTGCATCATAACAATTCCCCTTTTGGTCCATCTCACCACCCAGCAGTATAACGGAAATATTGTCCTTGGTTCTTAATTCTTCAGCAATGACAATGGAATTGGTGACCACCCTTAGCTTCAGGTCTGCAGGGAGGTTTTGTGCCATAAAGTAACATACTGTTGCTGAAGATAAAAATATCACATCGTTGTTCTCAATCATGGATAAAGCTTTTTGTGCGATGAGAAAGTAGTTTTCTTTCACATTCTCAACGTCTCGTACGGTCTTTTTATCAGGTCGTCCAATCGCAACCTGATGAAGTGGCAGGGCACCTCCATGGGTTCGTTTTAGCATACCATTTTCTTCTAATATTCTTAAATCCCTTTTTGCAGAATCATAACTTACCCCAAACTGCTCCTGAATATCTGTGGTGGTAATGCTACCCTTTTCTTTTAGCCAATTTAAAATATTCTGGTGTCTTTCCTCAATAAACATAATGATCCCCTTTCCCTTACAAGAAAACTGTTTTATTAGTAAACAATACTATTATTTTACGTTCACGCGCGTTACACATATATTAACGCTAGCGTTAACAAAAGTCAATATAATTTTAGAAAATACTTAAAATAAGTAAATATGCATTAGATTACGTTAATATACGGGAATAAAAAAGAGTTGCCTGGATAGATGGTTTTGTTAACATTTAACTCCATCAAATGCTATTTACCATATTCTTTCTATTGACTCTGTGTTATGATAAGGAAATAGAAAATTTGTTGATTCAGGATATAAATAAGTGCTAGATTAAGGAAATATACCAGGGAGATTAGTAGTGAAACCAAAATTGAAAAAAATGATAATAGCTATAATTGCTATAGTAGTGATGGTATTGATACTAGACTCTTCGAATGCCTGGTTTGGTAATCCGATTTCGAAAGCGATAGCTAAAAAAACTGCAGAAAAGTACATTGATGAAAATTATGGAGACCTGAATTTGGTATTACAAGAAGCAGGCTACAATTTTAAATTTAGCCATTATTATGTTCGCTTTCAATCAACTGACAGTATTGATACTACATTTACTGTACATGTGAACAGCTACGGAAAGGTTTTGGATGATGATTACCAGTATGAGGTTGCGAATAATTTTAGAACACTCAGAAGATATGAGAGTGAGTTGCGTGAAATAGGTGACAAATTATTCAGGGCTCAATTGAATTACAACATTTCCAATGCACTTCTTTTACTTGAAAAGGTATCAGATGAGGATATGCTAAAACTGACAAAGGATATGCCTTTTGATATACAGAATATGCCGTCTGAAATAAATGCTTCCATAACAATAATTGATGAGGATATCTCTTATGGGAAAATGAGCGAAGTGTTAATCAACATGGCTGAAGTATGTAAAAAAGAGAATATTCCGATTGCTACGTTTAGTGTGCGTATAGAAAAAGAGAAAGATGAAGCGGAGAAAAGATCCTATGTTAATGTATACCATATTCCTGCCGATATTCTGAATTCAGCGAATATACCAAAGGCACTAGAGGAACTGGATGCTGAATGATTAGTCTGTAAGAATGAAGGGGAATGAAATGGCTATATCGGGTTACATCATAGAAAAATACAATTATATGTCAAATGCCTATACCTGTAATCGATTAGTTACAGAAGCAACAAAACTGGGACTAGATCTGAAAATCATTGGAATTCATGACACTTATGTCAGTGATAGCCGGATTACGAATGATGGTAAGCAGTTAGAACCCAGGGACTTTGTAATCAATCGATATAAATGGGGAAAACTAAAGGATGCGGTCAACTCCCTGGGGAAAAGAACTTATAATTCCCTTGAGGCCTATTCTACTTATATCAATAAGTATGAACAGGTACGTAACCTGCATTCAGATGCGTTCTTAGTCCCTAAGTACACACTGGCAACAGCCAGTCATAAATATGATAGCTTGTGTCAGTATCTTGGTTCTCCTTTTGTGGCGAAGGGATTGGAAAGTTCCCAAGGAGCAGAAATTTTTCTGATTGAAAAGGAACAGGATTTCACTGAATTACAGAATCAGTTTGGCACTGAGAAAGAATGGCTTTTGGAAGAATTCATCAGCTCCAGTATCGGTAGAGACATGCGATTTTACAGTATTCGTGGAAAAGCAGAAGCCTGTATGGTCAGAAAATCCCAGGGTGACTTCAGAGCTAATGTGGCATTAGGAGCATCTGTGGAGCAATTTGAAATTACTCCGGCTATTTCCCGGATTGCTGCTGATATTTATGCTCAGACAGGATTGGATTTTCTGGGTATCGATTTACTGTTTGGAGAAGAGAAACCCTATTTCTGTGAAATCAATGTGATGCCCGGAATTGAAGGGATAGAAAAGGCTACAGGAGTAAATATTGCAAAAAGGATCATTCAAACCATCAAAGGGGACTTTGAAGATGACTAGAGACGAAGCGGAGGATTTTGTATACAAGTCATACCTAAAAGCGGAAAGATTTCAGGAGTATCAGGCTAGGGATGCGATGAAAAGACATCCACAGTTTTCCAGGGAAATCATTCAAAGTATGCAGGGCACTCCTTGTGTGGTAGTGACTGGTAGCAAAGGGAAGGGCTCGATATCCTGTATGATTTCTCAAATCATGCAAACAGAGAAGAAAGTGGGAATGATGACAAGTCCCCACATAGGTAGCTTTAGGGAGCGTTTTCGGGTGAATGGAAAAAGTATATTCGATGTTGCATTTGTCAGGCACATAGAAAAAATCAAAGGCTTATTTGATCAAGTGGAGAGTCGGATTCCAGAAGCAGAATGTGTCAGTCCCATGGGCATACAGGCAGCCTTAGCTCTAAGTTATTTTCATGAGGAAGGTACTGATTTTAATATATTTGAATGTGGGAAGGGTGCAAAATATGATGATGTGAATAACATTGTCCACCAGTACGCCATAATCAATACTATCTTTTTAGAGCATACCCGCGAATTGGGCGCTACTTTGGCAGAGATAGCAGAGGATAAAGCCAATGTCATCACCGGCAACTGCAGGTGTGTGTTTGTTGCAGAGCAGAAACCAGAACCATTGGCAGTGATTGAGAAACAGGCAGCAGAGAAGAAGGTTCCACTTAAGATATACGGAAGAGATTTCCGTTCAGAGAATATCAGATATACTAACACCGGAATGGTATTTGATGTAATCGTGGGTACGCATACCTACAGAGACATGGTAGTTCCCCTTTTAGGGGAACATCAAGCAAAAAACTGTGCAATGGCAATGGCATTCTGTGAAGAAGTTTTGGGGATTTTATCATTGGAGGAAGTGAAAGAAAAACTGAAAAAACTGAGCTGGCCAGGGAGAATGGAAGTGTTGTCTGCAGAGCCGTTTTTGCTATTGGATGCCTGTATCAACAGGGAGAGCTGCCACAACGTGAAGAAAGTTTTAAAAGAGTTGGGAATCTCAAAAATAACAGCCATTATTGGAATCCCCGATGATAAAGATTACCTTGGTGTAGTGGAATCCATGCAGGAGGTCAGTGAACATGTCATTTTGACAAAATCCCAGAATTCTCACTATATTTTTACTGGGTTACAGATGGATGCACTTGAGAAAGAGGACATCAAGGCAGACAGAACCCTAAGTATCAAGCAGGCAATGCAATTGGCAAGAGAGTACCAATTACCAACGGTCATCTTGGGCACCACATCCCTGGTGTCAGAGGTTAAAATGTTGATCAAAACACAGGAATAAACAATGTTGATTTGGGATGAAGTAATAAAAAAGAGGAGAGAAACAGCATGAAGTTGGTTTTGACAGACATAGGGCGAGATAATCTAAATGTTGGAAGCGATGTGCAGGTCATCGAGAATAATGGTAACATACATAAATGCATTGGGTGTTTTCAGTGTTGGGTGAAGACACCCGGTAGGTGCGTAATCATGGATGGATATGAAGACATGGGAATCAAATTAAGCCAGTGTACAGATTTGGTTATTGTCAGTGAGAGTGTGTATGGCAGTACCAGTCCATTTATAAAAAACGCACTAGACCGGGCCATATCCTATGTTCATCCCAATTTTTGCTATCGCAATGGGGAGATGCATCATAAACGCAGATATGACAATCAAATCAAGATCTCTGCTTATCTTTACGGAGAAAACATGACGGAAGCTGAAAAGGAAACGACCCGGAAGCTGATAACAGCGAATGCTGTGAACTTTGATGGAACAGTAGGTCAGGTCGTATTTCTAAACAGTAAAGAAGAGTTGCGGGGGATTACGTTATGAAAATTGCGATGATTAATGGAAGTCCAAAAGGTAAAAATAGTGCCAGTGGAGTTTTGCTACAGGATTTGAAATCCTACTTAACAGAAAATGCAGAAATAAAAGAATTCTGCTTCAATAAACCTCAAATTGATGAGAGAATGATGGCTGATTTATATCCCTGTGATGCGTTGGTTTTTGCATATCCACTTTATGTAGATGGAATACCATCCCACCTTTTATCCTGTTTGCGTGAATTGGAGAAAGAAGGTATAAATAATAAAAACTGCATGGTGTTTTGCATTGTCAATTCTGGATTCTTTGAAGGGAAACAAAATGCCATTGCCATTGAAATACTAAAAAATTGGTGTCATAAAATGAAGTTACAATGGGGTATGGGAATTGGTGTTGGGGGTGGTGGTTCTCTTTTTCAAATGCAATCCGCTCCACTTGGAACAGGACCCAAAAAATCTCTGGGAAATGCATACACTTTATTAAAGCATTGTTTGGAAGATCAAACCTCAGGAGAGGATCTTTATATTTCAGTAAACCTGCCTAAGTGGATCTATAAATTAGGTGCTGAAGCAGGTTGGAAACAAATGATTAAAAAGAATGGTGGTCGAGCAAAGGACTTGTGGTACAGGTACTAGTATTACTAGAAAAAGAGGATGTACAGTGTGCAAAATGCATGCTATAAGAAACATAAATAAGGAGGATTAATAATGCAGGAAGTTTATGAATTTTTAAAGAATTGTGGAACCTATTACCTGGCAACAGTAGAGGGTGACCAGCCCCGTGTGCGCCCTTTTGGAACAGTTGCAGTTTTTGAAGGAAAACTTTACATCCAGACCGGAAAGGTGAAGGAAGTATCTAAGCAGCTGCAGGCAAATCCAAAAGCAGAGATTTGCGCTTTTGCTGATGGAAAGTGGGTTCGTGTGGCCGGGAAACTGATTCGTGATGATCGTGTGGAAGCAAAAACCCATATGTTGGAACTATATCCGCAGCTTAGAGCCATGTATGCTCCGGAAGATGATAATACAGAAGTACTCTATTTTGAAGATGCTACGGCAACATTTTCTTCTTTTACAGAATCACCCAAGGTAATACGATTCTCTTCAAACCAATAAGTGTGCCACACTGGTAAACAGAATACATAGTGAGATGCCAATTACAGTTGGAATCAATGCTGCCATCACCGTCCATTTCAGGCTTCCGGTTTCCTTTTTTATGGTTAATAGCGTGGTAGAGCAGGGCCAGTGCATAAGGGAAAATAGCATGGTGCTCACTGCAGTGACCCAGGTCCAGCCATTCTCCACAAACAGATGCTTCATTTCTACCAGACTATCCAACTCCAGAATACTACCCTGAGACAGGTAAGCCATAATGATGATGGGTACTGCAATCTCATTAGCAGGAAAAGACAGAATAAAGGCAATTAAAATGACTCCATCCAGCCCCATCAGCTGGGCGAAAGGGTCTAAAAAGGTTGCACAGTGATTCAGTATACTGACATCTTTTATTGAAATATTTGCCATCAACCAAATAATAAGACCAGCAGGCGCTGCCACGCAAATAGCCCGACCAAGTACAAAGAGTGTCCGGTCAAAAACGGACCGTAGAATCACTTTTCCCAATTGCGGCTTACGGTAGGGTGGCAGTTCCAGGGTAAAGGAAGATGGCATGCCTTTCAGTATTGTCTGGGACAATACCTTAGTGACCAAAAAGGTAACCCCCACTCCCAGTATAATCACCAGAGTAAGCAGCAATGCAGAAAGAACAGAGGAAAAGGGTCCGCCCTTGGTACCTACAAAGAACATAGTGAGAAGAGCTATCAGGGTAGGAAACCTACCATTACAGGGAACAAAGTTGTTGGTTAGTATAGCAAGCAATCGTTCCCGGGGAGAGTCAATGATCCTGCAGCCGATAATACCTGCAGCATTACATCCCAACCCCATGCACATGCAAAGCGCTTGTTTTCCACAGGCACAACAATGTTTAAACGGTTTATCCAGATTATAAGCTACCCGGGGAAGGTAACCAGCGTCCTCCAAAAGGGTGAAGAGTGGGAAAAAAATAGTCATAGGAGGAAGCATTACAGACACAACCCAGGCTAATACCCGATAAATACCTAAAACCAATACTCCATGAAGCCATTGCGGTGCTAAAATGTAGCCAAAGAATTCTGTCAGTCTGTCCTGCAGCCAAAACAGACCATTTGATAAAAGCTGTGAAGGATAGTTTGCACCGGTGATGGTAAGCCAGAACACCAGAGCCAATAACCCAAGCATAACCGGGTAACC
The DNA here is from genome assembly GCA_035271185.1 of Lachnospiraceae bacterium. Taxonomy (GTDB): domain Bacteria; phylum Bacillota; class Clostridia; order Lachnospirales; family Lachnospiraceae; genus Acetatifactor. The sequence continues at coordinate 61,664 of DATERV010000103.1, forward strand.
TGTGAGCCTGTTGGTCAGAAATCTATCTAGTTTCCGATCCGAAGCTGCATATTGTCGATTCTCATAAGAAACCACTCCTTGACATACAGTTTCTGCACTATGAATCAGAGCGGAAACAATCAGGTCCCTTAGACAGTCTCCATCTGTAATACCATGAGAGGAAAGCATTGACATTGCCTGATTCAGTGCAATGGATATTTCCTGATTCTGTAAGAAATCTGTGCCTAAATAAGTATTGATTTCACGAATTAAGGATTCATCCTGGTCTAGTAGCTTCAGACTAAGCCATCTACAGTTTATTTTGTCATCACATCGTTCTTTAACAATGGGTTCTATGAATGCAATCGCAGCTTCGATAGCCTCTGTATACCTTACTGAAAAAGGACTTGTTACCCTATTGGCCAAGGAAATCTCATCCAATGCATCCATGAGTTGTTTTAAGCTTCTCTTTTTTCTGGCAACACATCCCACTACTGGAACACCCAAACGTTTGGAGAGCAAGGGAAGATTCAGCTTTATTTGTTTGCGGTTTGCTTCATCCATCAGATTGACACAGATCAGTACCTTAGGAGAAATCTCAAGGGTCTGCAGAACCAGGTTTAGGTTGCGCTCTAAGCAGGTGGCATCACATACCACTACAACAGCATCAGGCTCACCGAAACAGATAAAGTTACGGGCAACTTCTTCTTCAGCAGAATGGGCCATCAGAGAATAAGTGCCCGGAATATCTACCATAACGTAGGATTGCTTTGTTGTGGCACAATATCCCTGGGCATTGGTGACAGTCTTTCCCGGCCAGTTACCGGTATGTTGATTCATGCCTGTGAGACCGTTGAACACTGTACTTTTTCCCACATTGGGATTTCCGGCCAGTGCAATTACCTTATCTTCTAGAGTTTGTCTTTGAATAACCAATCCGGAATCTACTACTTTAACTCCCATAGAACTGTTTGTAAGACCCATAGAAACCTCCAAGTTATTTATATATCCGTTACAAAATGAATTAATATATTTTTACAATCCTCAGACCGGATAGCAATCACCGCTCCTCGAATTAAAAAAGCGGAAGGGTCTCCTCCAGGGCTTCTACCCAGGCACTCCACTTCTGTATTTTCAATTAGGCCGATATCTAATAGTCTACGGCGTATATTACCGGTACACTTAAGAGCACTGACAACTGCCCGTTCTCCGGGTACTATATCATTCAGACTAAAATGCTGATTCATAACACTCACACCTCTCGAATAATGTTAGGGTAAGGAAACTTTTTAATAACATAGTATTCTATATGAAGCAGTATGGTGACGATTTTGAATTCCATTATGAGGTGTAACAGGTGAAAGATGCTAAGGGATTTTATACCATGAAAGGCTACGCCCTTCAGACGAACATGGAAATAACCAGTGCCATGGAAGACTACCTGGAGATGATTGCCCGCATTAACAAGGGTGGTGCTGATGTCAGGGTCAGTGATCTTTCCAGACAGTTGCATGTGAAGGCCCCCTCAGTTACCAAAATGGTACAGCAGCTGGCTCGGACCGGACTTGTCTATGCAGAGAAGTATGGTGATATCATACTTACAGAAAATGGAAGCAAGCTAGGAAACTACCTGCTTTATCGCCATGATGTGCTGCAGACTTTTTTATGTTTGCTGAATCACTCAGAAAACGAATTGGAACAAGTAGAAAAGATTGAGCATTTCTTGGATGAACGCACCATAAAAAATTTAGAGCTGCTAAATCAATATTTGAAAAGACTATAATATGTAGAGAGTTGTACAGTAAATGTATACATATGTTTTTTTGTCTAAAAGTGATATACTTTGGAATAGGTTATTTAACATCATGAGAAATCTACATAAAGATAAAATTGCATGAGGAGATAACATATGGAATACAGAGAATCAATTAATGTAGATGATTATCAGAACCTTAGAGAGATGGTGGGATGGCTGAAGCTGACCAGGGAGCAGGCAGAGTCAGGTATTTTACATTCTGCCTATGGGATTGGTTGTTATGAAGGTAATACTATGATAGGAATGGCAAGAATTGTCTGGGACAGAGGCTATATTGCCTATTTATCTGATGTGGTTGTATCACCACAATATCAAGGCAGGGGAATCGGAAAACAGTTGGTTGAGAAAACCATGGAGTACATAAAATCACAATTGAAAGAAGGCTGGAAAATAAAGATTGTGCTGGAAGCAGCAAAAGGTAAAGAGGGCTTTTATAGAAAATTTGGATTTGCAGAAAGACCAAATGAACAGGGTGGTCCCGGTATGGATATTTGGATCAAATAGATCTTGGAGGAGGAATAGAATGGAACCGTTTACAACCTATGAAAAGCATAATTATTATTCATTGGCTTTTAGTGACTATCGGGGAACAAGCTTCGACAATGGGGATGCGATTGGATTTCGCCTGACTCTTTTGCTGATAGAAGATGGTTCCGGAATAGCATCCATAAATGGACATGCCGTTCCCTATATTGCACCCTGTGTTTTTTGCCTTCATGAAACGGAGCACTGCGTCATTCCGGAATCGGACAAGAGTAAAATGAAAGCCCTCTTTTTTCATCCCAGTGTGATTAACAGTTACCTTAATTATGAGAATATCCGGAATGATGAGTGGGAAGCTCTGACGGTATCGCAGGACAAGTATATGTTCAAGTTTTTTGTGAATAGAGATGATAATTTTAAAGGTAAATTCAACCTAGGACCTCTATCAGCAAAAAAAGTGAATATGCTTTTAGATGAAATACATGACCTGATCAGTAAACAACCCGGTGACGGCTGGCCATGTCGCAGTCGTGCGTATATGATGCAGCTTCTTTTCTTCTTGGATAATATGTATGAAGCAGGTCTCTTCGAAAACGAAACCAGTATTGAAGTACTGCAGCAGGAGTTTTACCCCATTCTCATATATGTTTATCATAACTATGATAAGAAGATAAGTGTTGCAGATATTACCAATGAGTTTCACATTAGTCGTACTACCTTTGCACAGATGTTTCAGAAAAATGTAGGTGACTCTTTTTTGTCTTATCTGAATAAATTGAGAATTACCATAGCTGCAACTATGCTGCGAGACACTCTGTTACCGGTGAATGAAATTATGTTTCGGGTTGGGTTTACTGATCAGGTTCATTTTCTACGTACCTTTAAGAAAATAACCAAGATGACCCCTTCCACATATCGAGAAGAGTATAATTGGATGTAAATATACATACTTATATTTTTTCTTTACAATTGACATAATATTCAATTAAATACGCAATTCAAAAGCCTTGTGACTTTATGTAATATGAGAATAACGATAGGAATTTTGGGTCGTTTCAGAAAGGCAGGAATTGGGTATGAAAAGAAATAGGGTGTCAATTTTGTTATGCATAAGTTTAGTATTGGTAACGGCGGGATGCGGAGTACAAACATCAAATGAAGCATCTGTTCAGTCTTCAGTTGCAGCTAACACGGAAGGTACTATAAGTGAGACGCCTGTGGAAGAGTCAGCACAACCATTAGCAGAGACTTTGTGGAGTGTTGTTCAAGAACAAACTTACGACTTTCCGGTAAATTTTTCCGCTTATAATACCCCGGATTTTGGCCTTACGGTAGGTTATGGAGGAGAGATTCATTGTTCTACAGATGGCGGTGAAAACTGGCCTGAGTCTACCAATGATTCAGCATGTTTATTTTCTTTGGATTTTGTTGATGAGAACATCATGTACTCATGTGGAAATCAGGGAAAAGTCACAAAAAGTACGGATGGTGGTAAGTCCTTTAGTGTGGTTGGGGTCTTTACTGAAGCTTCTCCATGCCAGTGTGTAGATATAAGCTTTATTGATGAAAACAATGGCATCATAGCTGCAAAAGAAAGAATGGGTATCACAAGTGATGGTGGTGTTACATGGACAGAAGTGCAGCAAAGCAACTTAATAGCAGGGATACTAATGGCATCCCCTCAGGAGTTTTACTACATAGGCAGCGATTACTGTCTGTACAAAACCATGGATAGTGGTAGTACATGGGAGAAAACCCCCTTGAATTTACCATTAGAAAAAGACTACAACACCAGCGTGCAGAACTTGGCAATATGTAAAGATGGAGAGAATTCATTTACTCTGTACTGTACACAAAAGAGTACCAAGCTGTTAAAGAGTTATTCCACAACTGATAATTGTGTGACCTGGACGGAAAACGCCATGCCTGAAGTGGAGGGCCCTGCATTATTATACCTGAATAAAGAAGGAAATGTGTTGTCCTATTTTAATGTCTCAAAATCATGGATCAAAGTCCTAACAAAACAATAATTTGGATTTATATCCTTCTCCTATAATTACAAGTATGGAAAAGTCGATAGAGTACTCTATCGGCTTTTCTTTTGTGTCCATAATGTGGTATAATCATGGATAAATTTGAATGAACAAACTGACAATTGTGGTGGTGACGCACTTATGATTAATTGGTAACATTAAATGCTGTTAATAGATTGATTGTATGCATGCTAAAGCACGCAGATAGGAATAAATATGAAGATATTTAAAAGAAAGATATCCGACGAGGAGAAGAAAAAGGCAGAAAATCCATATTATTACAGATATGGAGATTGGAGCAATACCATCTATATACTATCAAAAATCAAGCAATACTGTCCCGTTTTGTTATTGTTGATGGCGATAGGTATGGTGACTCAGTCCTTGATACGTTATTTGTGGAGTGTTATCAGTAAAATAGTGATTGATATGATACAGCAGCAGGCTGGTAACCAGACCAAGGACATAAAACCCCTACTGCTGATTATGGCAGTCGTTCTGTTAGTGGAAGTAGCAGCGTTTGTTGGAAATGCAGTTACTGATAATAAAAGGAACTTTCTATACATAAAAACCAGAATGAACATGATTACAGAACGCGTGGATAAAACCTTGGCCATGTATTATGAAAAGCTGGAACAGCCCAAAGCCCTGGATATGGAGCAAAGGGCAGAGGAAGCAACCAATGGCAACAATCAAGGGGTGGAAGGCCTCATGAGGATGATGTATGAAATGGGTGTGAATGCATTTGTCATGGTGATTACCATGGCAACCATTTCTGTTATGGATATGCGTCTTCTGCTTACGATTGCTTTTATCAATGGCTTACAGTATCTGTATTTTAAGTATATTGTACAGGTAGATAAGGTGGAAGTGTGGGATCTGCTTGCGCCTACCTGGCGTAAAATCAACTATATGCAGCGCGCCACACAGGATTTTGATTTTGCCAAGGATATACGCTTGTTCCACATGCAGGGATACTTGTCCGGTAAACAGAATGGAATACTTAAGGCAAAGGAAAAACGGATGTATCACCATACATCACTTTGGGCCAGGTATATGATTTTCTCGAATGCACTGGTAATGGTGTCTACTTTCGCGATCTATGCATTCATGATTTACCATGTCCTAAAACTGGATATGTCTATTGGTAACTTTACTTTATTCCTTGGTATGGCACAGACCTTTAGTGCAGCCCTGACCCAGCTGTTAAATTCCCTGGCAGGATATCGCAGAGCTTCTCTGCAGGTGGATGATTTTCGTTCCTTTATAGGTATGAATATGAATTCCACCGGTGATCTACCGGTACCTAAGGCAGATTCCTATGTTTTTGATTTCCAGGATGTATCTTTTAAGTATCAGGGAGCAGATAATGATGCATTGAAACATTTGAATTTAAAACTGGAAGCAGGAGAGAGGCTTGCAGTGGTAGGCTTAAATGGTGCGGGAAAGACTACCTTTATTAAGCTGTTACTTCGTTTATATGATGTGAGCGAAGGTAGAATATTGTTAAATGGAGTGGATATCAGAAATTACGACAGGGATTCTTATTATGAATTATTTGCACCGGTGTTTCAAAATGTGGAATTGTTTGCATTCCCCATGGCTGAGAATGTTTCCATGAAACGGCCGGATGAAACAGATAAAGAAAAGAGCAGAGTTTGTCTCGAAATGGCAGGCATGACAGAAAAGCTGAAGAGCCTGTCTGAGGGTGTAGATACACAGCTTTTAAAAATACTTTATGATGAAGGTATAGATCTTTCCGGTGGGGAAAAACAGAAGTTGGCATTGGCAAGGGCTCTGTATAAGGATGCACCGATAGTGGTTTTGGATGAACCAACTGCTGCACTGGATGCCTTGGCAGAATATGAGCTATATTGTAATTTTGACACCATGATTGGCAATAAGTCAGCTGTTTACATCTCCCATCGTTTATCTTCTACCAGGTTTTGCGACCATATTGCCATGTTTGTGAATGGTGAACTAGTGGAATATGGCACTCACAACAGCCTTTTGGCTAAGGGTGGTGCATACAGTGAAATGTTTGCCCTCCAGGCACAATATTATCAGGAGGAGGAAGAACATGAAGCATAAAGAAAAGAATCAAACTTCTGATACAAACCAAAATGTAGCCATGCATCATATTATGGGTACGATCAGCTATCTGGGTAAACAGGCATGGAAACATTTTAAAGGCTATTTTATTGTCAGTGGGGTAAAGGCACTGGTAGATGCGATGAGTCCCTTTTTACTAATTCTGGTCTCTCCCATGCTGATTGATGAACTCATAGGAAACAGAGATCTAGATAAATTGATCTGTTATGTGGCAATCATTGCAATTGGTGGTGGATTGTTTAGCTTGACAGGAAATATGTTAACCACGCAAATCGATAGATTTGATGAGAGAATGAATAATTATTTTTCCAATCTGTTAGGCAGACATAGCATGGAGTTGGACTTCCAGCTCACAGAAAATAAGGATGCCCTGGACCAGTTAAATGCTGCCAAGAATGGTATGGAATGGTATTCCGGGGGAGTAAGGGGAATCTATTCTCATTTGTTTGAGTTGATCTCTTCTATACTGCAATTCGCAGGTGTGGTTGTTCTGATCATCTTAAAGGCTCCTATTTTGTTTATTATTACTGCAGTCATTCTGGTTGGAAATGTGTTTTTGCAGAGAAGTGTAAACCAGGTAGAAATCAAGTTTTTCAAAGGCCTGTCAAAACTGAACAGAGCATTTAGATATTATGGCTACAACATTTCAGATTTTCGTTATGGAAAAGATATCCGACTTTATGGAGCCAGAAAAATGATGGTTCAGAAGTGGAATCATTTTACAGTAGATCTGATCAGTGAGCAGAGTGCGATGTTTCAGAATATGTGTAAATATCAAGGCATGAGTGGTGCACTTTCCGCTATCAGAGAGGTGATCATTTATCTGTATCTGGGCATTTTGGCAGTGCTTGGTAAAATATCCATTGGTGGTTTTGCCCAGATGGTGGCGGCAGGCTCCACCTGCTATAATTCACTACAGGCAATTAGCCAGCATATACAGGAATTAATCAAGCGCTGCAGCTATGCTTATGAATTTGTGAAATATATGGAATATCCTGAGGCGCTGCAAAAGGGAGAACTTCATGTAAAGAACCAGAGTCATACTTTGGAATTTCAGCATGTATCCTTTACCTATCCCGGATCAGATACCACAGTACTGAAGGATATATCAGTAAAATTAAGTCCAGGTGAACATTTGTCAGTGGTTGGCTTAAACGGTGCAGGAAAAACCACCTTTGTGAAGTTGCTCTGCCGGCTTTATGATCCCACAGAAGGAGAAATCTTGCTGGATGGCGTAAACATAAAGGAATATAATTATGAGGAATACATGAAACTGTTTGCACCCGTATTCCAGGACTTTAAGCTATTTGCCTTTTCCATTGCAGAGAATATTCTGCTGCGGGAAACAGATGATTCCAAGGATATTGATAAGGAGAAGCAAAGAGTAGGTGAGCTTATAGTTCAAGTAGGATTGGAAGAAAAAATTTTATCCCTGGAAAAGGGAACTGATACGCTTCTATTTAAATCCTTTGATGAGAAAGGACTGGAGCCTTCCGGTGGGGAACAGCAAAAGCTTGCCATTGCCAGGGCACTATATAAGAATGCACCTGTGGTAATTTTGGACGAACCTACTGCCGCATTGGATCCGGTTGCGGAGTATGAAATATACAAACAGTTTGAACAGCTGGTAGGAGGTAAAACAGCTGTCTACATATCTCACAGATTGTCCTCCTGCCAGTTCTGTGATAGAATAGCTGTATTTTCTGAAGGCAGTATTATGGAATATGGCACCCATAAAGAGCTTGTCAATAAGGAGGATGGTATTTACGCCAAAATGTTTGCAACTCAGGCGCAGTACTACCAGAATTAGCTTTTGTTTTATAAGTACTTAATTTGTTTTCTGAAACAGATAATGGTAAAGGATTTTTAATAGGTAGAATAGTTATGACAAATATAGATAATATAGAAATTAACAATCAGTATCAGGGTGTTCTTCAGAAATTGGTTGAATCCGCCATACAGATCTTTAGCAGTAACCTCACCGGGGTTTATCTCCACGGCTCATTGGCCATGGGATGCTTTAACCCTGTTAAGAGTGATTTAGATTTGATTTATGTGGTTGAACAGGATATTATAGATGAGCAGAAAAAAACTTTTATGAACCATGTGATTATGCTCAATCAGCAGGCTCCACAAAAAGGTATTGAATTAAGTATTGTAAAAAGGGAGTACTGTGAAAAATTTGTTTATCCTACCCCCTTTACTTTACATTTTTCCAATATGCATTTGCAATGGTATCTGGATAATCCCACGGATTATGTAAGTAAAATGAAGGGAGTAGATAAGGACCTGGCAGCTCATTTTACAATCATCAATCATTATGGTGTGGTTTTGTATGGAGCAGATATAAAGGATACTTTTTCTAATATTCCCAAGGAAGACTACCTGAATAGTATCTGGGAAGATATTAGGGATGCAAAAGAAGATATACAGGGAAATCCTGTTTATATCATTTTGAATCTTTGCAGAGTGGCAGCTTTTGTACAGGAGAATAAAGTGGTATCGAAAAAACAGGGAGGAGAATGGGGTTTAAAAGAGCTTCCTGTAAAATATCATGATATAATTTCATCAGCTTTAAAAGCCTACGTATCGGAAAGAGAAATGCAGTCGGATGAAGTACTGGCATCGCAGTTTTGCGAGGAAATGCTTTCAATAATCGCGGGTTACGTAGACCGAATGTGAGAAGCAATTATGAAAAGAAAGAAATACTTTTAGGGAGACATAATTATGCAGATAACCTATAGGCAGGCTCAAGTAAGTGATGTGGAACTGGTAATTACTATTTACAATCAGTCATTTTATGCAGACTTTGTAAAATATGGCGAATGTCCGGCATATGGCAGGACACCTGAGCGAATGAAAAGTTCCATAGAAAAAACTCCCAAGGATATTATACTTTGTGATGAGATACCGGTGGGGGTAGTATCCATAGAGCAGAAGGAATATGGACTATATGAAATAGGGTGTCTGTGTATTATACCTGAATTTCAACATAGGGGAATCGGCCAGGAAGCCATCCAACATATTCTGGAGAAATATCCGGACTGGATGGAAATACAGCTGATTACACCTGCAGATAAAGAAGAAAATATTCGTTTTTATACAAAGAAATGCGGGTTTCAGATTCTTAAAAAAGAAATGGATGGGAATGTGCAAGTAGTCAGGTTCAGCTTGAAACGGCTGGTATTTGAGAGTGACTATATAGAAGGTGCTCACGAAGAGATACTAAAAAAATTAAGCAGCACGAACTTTGAGAAGTTATCAGGTTATGGACTGGATAGATATTGTGAAGCAGCGAAGAAAAAAATAAAGGAAGCCTGCGGTTGTCCCAAGGCAGAGGTTTCTTTTCTGGTAGGCGGTACCCAGACCAATCAGATTGTCATTGATTCCTTGTTAAAATCCTATGAAGGGGTGGTGGCAGCCCAGACCGGACATGTAAGCAGCCATGAAGCCGGCGCAATTGAATACACAGGACATAAGGTGCTCACACTTCCTGCGGAGAATGGAAAACTAAAGGCAGAAACCTTAAGAAATTACCTGCAAAGCTTTTACGCAGATGAAAATCATGATCATATGGTATTCCCCGGTATGGTGTATATCTCCCATCCCACAGAATATGGGACGCTCTATACAAAAGCGGAATTGGAGACACTATCTCATCTTTGTAAGGAATATCACATTCCTCTCTATATGGATGGTGCCAGGTTGGGGTATGGTATTATGAGCCATGGTACAGATGTGACACTTTCAGATATTGCAAAGCTTTGTGACGCTTTTTATATCGGTGGTACAAAGGTAGGTGCCTTATGTGGGGAAGCAGTGGTTTTTACAGGACAATATGCACCGGCACATTTCATGACACGGGTAAAACAGCATGGAGCTTTACTAGCCAAGGGACGTCTGTTGGGAATTCAATTTGATACACTCTTTACAGATGATTTGTATGTTAAGATCAGTCGTCACGCCATAGAAATGGCTGAGCGCTTAAAGAAGGCATTCCGGGAAAAAGGATATACTTTTTTTCTGGAATCACCCGCAAACCAGATATTTATCACATTGGATCAGGAGCAACTGAATAAACTGAATGCAAGGGTTTCCTTTAGCATCTGGGAGAAGCTTGATGAAAATCACACTGTTGTTCGGTTCGCAACAAGCTGGGCGACCAGAGAAGAAGATGTGGAAGCCTTGATTCAATTGTTATAGGATTTAACTCATTTCATGTGAATGCATGAATTGCAGATCCTCTTTGGTATCAATATCAAATAGTTCATATTCATCCCGGGCAGGAACGGCATGTACCTGTTCGGGATATTTTCTTGTAAGGGTACTGCCACTTTCCCCATCTGATAAGGAGAGAAGTTCCATAAAATAGGTGTCTGCAAACAAAACCGGACTGCTCATCTGTTTCTCATAGGAAAGGCGGTAAATGCCCTTCGGGGACTGAGAAAAGGACAGAGCCATGGTTTCCAAGGTCTCTTTACTCACATAAGGTTGATCGGCCTGTAAAAAAAAGCAGCCATTAAGTACTGTATGGGTATGAAATAACAGACTTTTTAAACCCAAACGTATGGTATCACTACGCCAAGGTTCTTGGTGTATAAGGGTTGCAAAACCTTTCCTTTTGCAGTGATTTTCCACTTCCTCAGATCTGGTTACTACTATTCTTTCTAAGAAGGGAAGTTCCTCTATGGTATCTAAGACATGGGATATCAGAGGTTTTCCATTTAGGTCGGCCAATAGTTTATTGGAGCCGAAACGGGAACTGATGCCGGAGGCCATGATCACACAGCCAATGGGCAGAAGGGGTGTTTCCAGGTCATACACAAAGGCATCTTCTCTGCTTCTCAATTCATTTAAGAAGGGAAGTTCCTGTTTCCTGATAACAGCAATTACCTGTTTTTTTTCTAAGAGCTCTCTCAAAGTGTCAAGAAATGCTTCACAGTTACTCTCTAAATACCCGATTTCATCAATGATAAACCAAGGGCAATCGGACTGAAGTGCTTTATACAGGGTATCCATTCCCAGTGTAAGAAAACCTTCTCTGACCGGCTCCATCTGACAGCCATCTGGCAAAGAATCCTCCAAATTACCGGTATGTTTTTCTTCAGGGACATATCTTCCAATAACAGCAGATTCTCCTGTTTGGCAGTTAGTCAAAGTGACATGGCTTCCCGGTGTTAACTGGGTGATGATCCCCTGAGGTTTTTGCCCATCCGGCAAATCTAATAAAGTGAGTAAGTCCCCTAGCAAGGTAGATTTACCACATAGACGGCTACCTGTTATAAAAAGATGCTTTTTATGACTGTTCTGAAAAGATCTCATGATAGATCTGCTGGTTAGCCTGTAGGCAGGCTGTTTTATATTGCTCATATTTTAAGAGAAACTCCTTTGCCTTTGGGGTAAGTACACTGCCACCGCCACCTTTTCCACCAATGCTTTTTGTAGTTAACAGAAAGCCTAAAGCGGATTCAGCATGTTTCATTATAAAGGTGGCCTTTGAATATGCCATCTTCATGGAGAGAGCAGCACTACGAAGAGAACCGGCTTTTTCAATAGCCTTTAAAAGCTGATAAGGTCCTTCTCCAAAAAAACGAGCATGGTCATCATCCATTAGATACAATTTTATCATTGGATACATAGTTTTTCCTGCTTTCCTTGTAATTATGTACATTTTAAATCTGACAGCAAAATAATGCGCATGTTGCCTGATTTATTTTGTACCTGCATTAAGTTCAAAGGGCCGTAAATATGAGAAAGAGCTGTTTCCATAGTGTCAAGGCTATCCACATGCGGATGTAGGATGGAACTACATCTCCCGTCCTGTAACAGAATCAGTTGATCACAATAATCCAGTGCCAGCTGGGGATCGTGCAGACAAAGGAGCACTGATTTATCTCTGCCATGAGTGAGCTCTACCAGAGCATTCATCATATGGTACCGGTTGTGAAAATCCAAAGCACTGTCAGGCTCATCTAAAAGCAAAAGCCGAGTATTCTGCACAAAGGTTCTGGCCAGAATACAGAGCTGCTTTTCCCCTTCACTGCATTTCTCATAAAGAGTCTGGGCTGAGTGTGCAATACCAAACAGCTCTAAAGAGCTATAAGCAGCTGCCTTCTGTCTGGAATCTGGATATTCCAGAGGTTTTAACACAGGATTAAAGCCCATTAGTACAACCTCCAGAACAGACAGGGATATGGTGATTCCGCTCTTTTGGGGAATGTAGCTGATGAAACGGGACAATTTTCTGGCGGAAAGATTTGATAGTGGGGTATCATCCAAAAAACATTCACCGGTATGGGGAACCAGGTTACAGATCGTTTTGATCAGTGTGGTTTTTCCACATCCGTTGGCACCTAAGAGTCCTGTAACAGTGCCCCTTTCCAGTGAAAAGGAAACATCTGTCAGAATGGTTTTCTGTGAATATCCGGCACTAACATGCTCCATGGAAAAAAGGGAATTAGGATTCATGTGGACTCCTCCTAATCAGTAAGTATAGTAAAAAGGGAGCACCCAGCAGAGAAGTAAAGATGCTCACCGGTAATTCACCGGACGCCACATTTTTTGCTAAGGTATCAGCAAGCAGCAAAAGGATACTGCCCCAAAGTCCACTTAGTATCAGGGTTTTAAGATGAGACTTCCCGGTGAGAAGCTTGGCAATGTGAGGTGCTAACAATCCGATAAAACTGATTAATCCGGTGATGCTGATCACTGCTGCAACAATCAAAGTAGCAGCAAGAATAACAAAAAGTCGCATTTGTCGCACAGGCACCCCTAACATCTTTGCCTCTTCATCTTCTACAGAAAGTAATAATACCTGTCTGTACAAGAAAAAAATAGCTGCACTTCCCGCCACAATGATCACAATGTGAACAGGAATCTTGCTAGAGGTAATGGTACTCAAGCTTCCCATAATCCAGTATTCTATGGAAGCCAGTTCCTTTTCCGGATCAGCAGTAGTTTTGAGAATCATAAGAAAGGTCTGACACAGGGACTGGACGGCGATACCGGATAGTACAATAGTGTAATTTCCTTTTCGCGGTGCAAGGGAAGAGAGTGCCAGAGAAATGAGTACAGCAAAAAAACCTCCCAAAAAGGCGGAAATGGTAACCGGCAGGGCGGCAGCAGATAAAAACAGAATGGCAAAAGCAGCTCCTGCACTGGCTCCCGAAGAAACACCAATGATATCAGGAGAAGCTAAGGGGTTACGGAAAATGGTCTGGTATACCATACCGGCAATTCCAAGCCCGAAGCCTCCAAAAAGCGCCATAAGAGCACGAGGCAGCCGGAGAGTGTAGAACACGGAGGCGGCCATAGTGTCCTGTGAAAGCAGCTTCTCTAGGGAAATGGGGTACTTCCCAAAGAGAAGAGCTGCCACAAATACAATTATGAGTATCAAAACAGATAGCAAAACAATAGTAACAGTGCTTTTCTTCTTCTTCATCAGTTCCTCTTTTGACAATTTGTAAGCTTACTATAAAGCTACAGTTACGTTTGTGTAAGTTACAATCAGTTATTGTTCAAAATCATAAAAGGTTTTATAAAATGTAGCTACCGTGTTTTCGTAATCCTCAGTGGAATACTCAGTGGGATGAAGTACAGAGGCCATATACAGACTTCCCAGGAAACTTCCGGGTACGGGGGAATCCCAGGCTTCTATATCTCCGGGAATCTGATATACCCTGCCTTCTTTCACAGCTTTGCATGCAGCAAGACTGGAATCAGCCAGTACAGAATCTACGGTATAGGTTGCGTCAGAAGCCAGAATAATCACATCAGGATTCCAGGAAAGCAGCTGTTCGTAAGAAACTTCAGCCCAGTAGGTATCATTGATTTCTGCTGCTACGTTACTTCCACCTGCATTTACTATCAGCGTATTCTGATACATACCGGCGGGAGCAGTGGAAAGCAGGGAGCTGTTTCCTGCCAGATAAACAGTGAGCGTTGATGTGTTGCCCACTGCATCAGCTAAGGTATTTAAAGAATCATTAGCAAAGTTTACCAATTCGGTTTCTTTGGATAAGGTATTTGTAGCAGTGGCTATCATGTGAGCTGCCTCGTTAAACAATTCCTGATTTTCTGGTTTTACGGCAAGGACTGTAATCCCCAGTTCTTCCAGAGCTGCCACAGCATCTTTCAATTTCACAGGTAGAATTACCAGGTCAGGACTTAAGGCAGCACAGCCTTCTAAGTCAAAATCTTTGGCAGAGCCCACATTTGGTAAGTTCACAATCTCAGGAGCAGATAGCTTATATATGGCACGCTTGTCCGCTTTTGCTTCCACACCTGTAAGACGGTCTTCCATCCCTAATGCAATCAACAGACTGGTAGAGATATAGTAACCACTGACAATAGTTTGGGGTTCTTTTTCAATGATCACTTCCCGCCCAAGGTGGTCTGTTACAGTGACCGGATAGGTAACCTGAAAGTCTTCAGAATCCGCTTTCACGGTTTCAGTAACATCCGTATCCGTTGTCTGGGTAGGATCAATTGTGATTTCAGAAGCCTGTGTACTTGCTGTGATTTCAGAAGACATGTCAGTACCGGGATTTTTTCCGCTTCCACAGGCAGTAGTTGATAAAACCAAACTAAGTGCAAGTATGATACATATTTTTTGTTTTAGAGTTTTCATGATAATCAGTTCCTTTTCGCGTTATATTTTTATGACTACAACGAATTCTAACAGATAATCTGAAAGATGCCAAGTATTAGTTTCTTTCCATATTTGGATAATTGCGAGACAGTCAGAACTATGATAAACTAAATCTATAAATAGTAGAATGTGATAATTATCCTTATATAAATTACTGATAGGAGAAGCATACATGATTAAGATCAAAGAATACAGGATGGCAGAAAGCCTAGAAGAAGCCTGGCAGATCAATCAAAAAAGAACGAATCGTATCATTGGAGGAATGCTCTGGGTGAAAATGGGTTCCGGCAATGTTCAGACAGCCATTGATCTATCTGGCCTTTCCCTTGATACCATAGAGGAGACAGAAGAAGAATTTCGGATAGGCTGTATGGTGAGTCTGCGTCAGCTGGAACAGCATAAGGGACTGAATGAGTATAGCAGTGGAGCGGTCAGGGAAGCAGTCCGCCATATCGTGGGGGTACAGTTTCGTAACCTGGCTACGATAGGGGGAAGCATATACGGTAGATTTGGATTTTCTGATGTGCTAACTATTTTTATGGTGATGGATGCTTATGTGGAACTATACAAAGGAGGAATTCTTCCATTAAGAGAATTTGCCAAAACGCCTTATGACAGAGACATTTTGGTACGCCTGATTATCAAGAAAAAGCCTGCTTCTTTCTATTACCAGTCGGTAAGAAATACCAGGACGGACTTTCCAGTATTAACCTGTGCTGCAGTAAAGGAAGCTGACGAAACCTATCGGTTTGCCATAGGTGCAAGACCTGCAAAAGCATTGTTACTGGACGATGTAGAAGGAATTTTGCATGGTGCAATTGAGGAAAATACGATAAAAACCTTTGTAGAGTATGCAAAAAAGCAGATTCCCACTCAGACAAATGTGAGGGGCAGTGCTGCCTACCGTACCCATTTAGCAGGGGTACTGGTGGAAAGAGCCCTTGTGAAGCTGAAAGGAGAGACTCCATGCAGATAGAGTTAGAATTAAATGGGAAAAAGATCATAGATGAGATAGAGCCGGATATGGTGCTTATAGACTTTGTGAGAAAGCATGGCTGTTACAGCGTAAAAAGGGGATGTGAGACTTCCAACTGTGGACTTTGTACCGTATTTATGGATGATTCTCCTGTCTTGTCCTGTTCTGTACTGGTTGCCAGGGCACAAAAAAGAAAAATAACCACAATAGAAGGATTGCAAGAGGAAGCAGCGGAATTTGGAGCTTTTATTGCCGATCAGGGTGCCGAACAGTGTGGCTTTTGCAACCCAGGCTTTATCATGAATGCACTGGCGCTGTTTCGTGAGGAAGAATATCCTTCAGAAGAAGAAATCAAAGAATATCTGGCAGGAAACCTATGCCGATGCTCCGGATACGAAGGGCAATTACGGGGGATCCAGGCATTTTTGGCCTGGAAAAAGGACCGTAAGGAGGTTACAAAATGAAAGTAGTCAACAAACCTGTTCGGAAAAAGGATGCCATGCAGCTTGTGACGGGAAAGCCAGTGTATCTGGATGATGTGACCCCCACAGATTGTCTGGTGGTAATGCTGCTTCGTTCTCCCCATGCAAATGCTATCATTAAATCCATACAAACAGATATAGCCTGTAAGGTACCGGGAATTGAAGCCATTTATACCTGGGAGGATATTCCCCAGGATGGCAGACGCTATACCCAGGCAGGCCAGACCTATCCGGAACCCAGTCCCTATGACAGATTGCTTCTAGACCGTCACGTACGTTTTGTAGGAGATCCGGTTGCCATAGTGGCAGGCTTAAATGAAAAATGTGTAGAGAAAGCCTTAAAATGTATTAAGGTGGAATATGAAGTATTAGAGCCCCTTCTTGATTTTAGAAAAGCAAAGGACAACCCCATATTGGTTCATCCGGAGGATAATTGGGAAAGCCTTTGTGATGTGGGTGCGGATTCTAAAAGAAACCTTTGTGCCCATGATGAATCCAGTGGAGGTGACATTGAGAAGGTACTGGCTGATTGTGATATTGTAATAGATCGAACCTATCATACAAAGGCCTGCCAGCAGTCTATGATGGAAACCTTTCGAACCTTCTGCTCCATTGATGCTTATGGGAGACTGAATGTATTGAGTTCCACCCAGATTGTGTTCCATTGCCGTAGAATCATAGCCAATGCACTGCATATCCCCAAATCCATGATTCGTGTCAGCAAACCCCGTATTGGAGGCGGATTTGGTGCAAAACAGACCTCTGTCTGTGAAGTGTATCCAGCTTTTGTGACCTGGATGACCAAGAAGCCTTCCAAAATTATTTTTACCAGAGAGGAAAGTATGACAGCATCTTCTCCCAGACATGAGATGGAGATGCATGTGAGACTGGGAGCCATGAAGGATGGCAGAATTCGTGGGATTGATCTGTATACTCTATCCAATACCGGCGCATATGGCGAACATGGACCGACAACAGTAGGACTTTCCGGACACAAGTCCATTCCCCTTTATGGGAAAGCAGAAGCCTTCCGCTTTGCCAGTGATGTGGTATATACCAATATTATGTCTGCCGGTGCCTACCGTGGTTACGGTGCCACCCAGGGCCTTTTTGCAGTGGAATCCGCAGTCAATGAGCTTGCGGCCAGGCTGAAGATGGACCCCTTTACCATTCGGGAGCAGAATATCATTCATGAGGGTGATCTGATGCCCGCTTATTATGGGCAGGTAAATACCAGCTGTACACTGGATCAATGTCTGGCACGTGTCAAAGAAATGATTCGCTGGGACGAGAAGTATCCTTCCAGGGTAATGCGAGACGGAAAAATTCGAAGTGTAGGTATGGGAATGGCCATGCAGGGCTCCGGTATTTCCAGCATGGATGTAGGAAGTGCTACCTTAAAAATAAATGATGAAGGTTTTTATACCCTGATGATTGGTGCTGCCGATATGGGAACCGGATGTGATACTATTTTGGCACAGATAGCAGCAGAGGTTTTAGATTGTAATCTGGAAGACATTACTGTCTTAGGTGCGGATACGGATTCTTCTCCCTATGATTCCGGCTCTTACGCCTCCAGTACCACCTATATTACCGGAAAGGCAGTTGAGAACTGTGCTTTGAAGTTATGTGATAGAATCTGTGAGTTAGGTGCCAAACTTCTTGGCTGTGAGACGGAAACAGTGGAATTTGACGGAAAAGTAGTAATAGGTGGTGATGGAAAAAAGGTATCCCTAATGGATATTGCAACAGCTTCCATGTGTGGAAATACCATTTCCTTAGAAGTAACCGAAACACATACATCCCCCATCTCTCCGCCACCCTTTATGGTAGGAGCAGCTGAAATTGAACTAGACCCTCTTACCGGAGAAGTAACGGTGGTTGATTATGCTGCTGCGGTTGATTGTGGCACAACTGTGAACCCCAATCTGGCCAGAGTACAAGCAGAAGGTGGTATTTTACAGGGGATAGGCATGGCATTGATGGAAAATATTACTTATACGGAAAAAGGACATGTGATAGAAAATTCCTTTATGCAGTATAAAATACCTTCCAGACTGGATATAGGGCATATCCGTGTGGAATTTGAAAGCAGCTTTGAGCAGGCAGGACCCTTTGGAGCAAAATCTATAGGGGAAGTAGTCATCAATACACCACTGCCAGCTATAGCAGATGCAGTGTACAATGCTACCGGGAAAAGATTTTATGAATTGCCCATTACACCTGAAAAGATAGCAGGATTTTAATCAAAGGATTACAATGAAAACACCCCCTTCTGTTCACTACAGAAGGGGGTTACTTATGTTTTGCTATTGTAATTAGGTAATAAGTTGTCCTTGAAAGGACACTATGTTCAAATCATGCTGTCATTATTCTTTAGAGCAAATCAGGGATGCGAATAGAAAAACAGCGGGGGAGTTCCAGTAAATGGTGATTTCATTTAGGGAATAACATCCCATGTCATCTGCAAAACACTTCATGGGAGGAGTTCCCTTAGGAATCAAAAGCTTGGCATCCGGATCCATCAGGTAACGATTTGGCCCTCCGCTTACCATTCCGGGGATACATTCCTCGATGCCATCTGCGAAAGCGGGACGTAAGTGTGGATTTTGTATGTTAAATTCACCCGTTCCGGAAACATAACTGTAGCCGGTAGCATTTACCCCTAACAGGTAGTGAATCTGCCGTTCCGCATACTTACGGTAGTTGTTATTTTTTTCAATCATATCTGCAATGGCAAAAATCATACCAATTTTCAATAAGACCTGATTACTGCCCCATATGTAATAAGATTCTTCCATAGCAGCGCCGTAACCACAAGAATCAGAAACTTTGGCCAGTTTTTTGGCTTGCTTCAGAAAACCATTTTCTAACCTCTTCTTCAGTTTCAGGTCCACCTGTCTTTCACACAAAATATAGGCTAAGGATCCTAAACCACCTACTGCATGGTATCCTAGTCCCACTTTGGAAAACACTTTATGAGATGCTTTTTCTAACGCATCATGGTATTCCTTCATTCCGGTGGCAGCGTATAGTTCTGCAAGAGCCCAGAAGCGGTTATCAACATCAGTTGGCTCACTGTAATCGCCGGTGTTACAGCCTTCTGGATTTTCAAAGCCTAAAAACTCCGGATTCTTCGCAAGCCATTCAGCGGATAATTGGGCTGCCTCCAACAGTCGTTTGGAAAAGGCTTCATCATATTTTTCATAGATACCTGATGCCAGGGCACAAACAGCTGCAAAGTCGGCTGTATCCAGGGAACACACCGGGAAAACAAACATCTGAGCAGTGTCTTCCTCCGGCATCACAAAGGGAGCATGAACCTGTGTCGTAGCCTTATGATAAACGCCGCCATCTTTTCGCTGCATCTTGAGAATCCACTCAAGTTCCTGCCTGCATTCACTCAGAATGTCAGGAATGCCGTTTCCGCTTTCGGGAATATGTAAATGAAAGTCTTTGAAAACTGTAGGATACAATTTGTATGCATATAATAAATGTGCTAGCGCACAAGCGGCAGCTGTTACATATCGACCATAATCCCCGGCATCATGCCAACCTCCGCTGACCTCCAGTTCTACACTTCGATCTTCCCATAGTAATGCAGTTTTGTCATGACATTTACCATGAGTAAATGGTCCTGCATAAGCAGACTCCAAAGCACATCCACAGCGTAAAAAATAATAAGCTTTCATGGTGGCACGAAACACATCCGTATAAACCTTACTGTCTATGGAAAAGTGTAGGGACTGGTGGGCATCATCTGTTTGAATATAGTAGGTGCCGAGAGTTTGAAATGCAGAAAAATCTGCCAGGTAAATGTCGTCCCCTGAGGTCTTGTCAAGACCAAAGTGAGAGACCGGTCCTTCAAAACATGGCTTACCATCTGTATTCATTACCTGAAAGGTTTTACAGAACACAGTGATGACAGCCTTTTTTTCGCTATCTGGCAGATATCCTGCCTGATTAACAAATATCATCTTATCAAATTTAGTATGGTTTGGAACTCTGTTATCAAAATAAGTAGTATCCATGATTTCCCCTTCTCTTAAAAGAATCATATTTAGACATACCGTGGTTTCCTATCTTCTCCTATCACTCACTTAGTATACTTGTTTATCAACTGAACTAGTACCATTTTATACTATAATACAGGGAAAAACAATTTACTTTTTATAAAAGCCTAGTGCTATGGCTCCCGGTCCCACATGGGTGCCAATGGTGCTGCCAATTCTGATAATTGGCAGCTTCTCAGTACAACCGGACCAAAGAGATTTGCTGTCCTCAATATATTTGTCCAGAAGGGAATGATCCAATCCGGAATATCCCAAAAACAAAGGCTTTGTAAAATCAATGCCTTCGTTCTTACGCACTTCTTGCATCAGCATGTTGTTTCCATTCTTTGATCCCCGTGCTTTTCCCAAAACAGCTACTTTTCCATCGCTCACAGTGACAACAGGCTTAATAGATAAAAGGCCTCCTGCAAAGGCAGCAGTAGCAGAGATACGTCCCCCTTTTTTTAGGTATTCCAATGTGTCCAATAAAGCCAGTACAATAATGTGATCCTTTTCATCCTCAAGCTGTGCAGCTATCTGTCCGGCATCCAGCCCCTTAGCCCGCAGATCCACAGCAAGGCTGATGAGGCATTGTTCTCCCACTGATACAGTTCTAGAATCTACAACATAAATAGTATCGTAATTCTTTGCAGCATAAACCGCACTCTGATAAGTACCGGAAAGTTCACTGCTTATCAAGATGACAACAGCAGAATCACCTTGTTCTGTGATTTCTGCAAAAACTTCTTCAAAAGCATAGGGATTGATCTGGCTGGTGGTAGGGAGCGTATCCGATTCAATCAGTTTATGATAGAAGTCTTCTGCAGATAAGTCTATTTTATCTCTGTAGGCTGTTTCTCCAAATTGAATGGTCATGGGTAATACAATGATATGATTTTCAAGTTGCTCATTGATCTCCAAGTCAGAAGCTGAATCTGTTATAATTTTTACCATAATCTTCTCCTTTATCAAGTTGATTTCGTGTTACCTTTATCTGTTAACTCTTTCATGACACATGCTGCCTGATTCAGTTCTTTTATGAAATGATCTATGGTGTCAGTTCCCATTTTATGAACCAACTGAGATAGTAATTGCAGTATTCGTTGATGTTCAGTGAGATACATTTTCCTGCCTACCTCCGTGAGCTGTATGTGTATTTGGCGTTTATCTGTATCACAACGAGTACGACATATGAGCTTACGTTCCTCTAAAGAGCATAATACCTTATTCGCTTGGGATTTTAGCATGCCTGTTCTGGATACAATATCTGTGGCGGTAACTGCTTTTTTTCCCGTAGACTTCTCTTGATGTAGGATATTACATATAAAGATTTCTCGAAAAGTCATGGTCTGTACCAGCCTTTCATTTCTCACAACAGCAGACAGACTGAGCCATGCATTTAGCAGCTCCTCACTTAAGTTGACAGGTTCTTTGGTAAGCCTTAATGATACTAGATCATTCATAGAGTTCCTCCTTTAGAAAAATATTAATCCATAAAAGGTTCATATTATAAAGTATTTGTTGAAAAGTAGTTCACTATATAACAATTCATCACATAAGTAGATCACTTAGTAATATAGTTCACAAAATGAACTATATAGCATCGTTATCACAATGTCAATATGAAGCATCAATTATACTATTTACATTATTTTGCAAATAGAGTATACTATGTATAACATATCATACATTACATACACAAGGATATCAATTGGAAGGAGAAATACCATGAAAAATCCAAAAGGAAAATATGCTTGGACAGTTACAGTTGGAGAAAAGGGCCAATTTGTCATTCCTAAGCAGGCAAGAGAAATCTTTCATATTAAGCCGGGTGATACTTTGGTTTTGTTAGGTGATGAAAAGCGAGGAATAGCCATTCCACCTAAAAGTTCATTTGCAGAATTTGCAGCCAGTATCTTTGTAGGTGAAGATGAGCAGGAAGACAAATGATGAGAAAACATTATTTAGATAATATTCGTTGGGCCAGTGTGATTCTGGTTCTCATTTATCACGTATTTTATATGTTTAATGCGGCAGGTGTTTTTGGAGGATTGGGAGGCTTCCGAGAGGTACAATATCAGGATTCCCTTCTTTATTTGGTGTATCCCTGGTTTATGGCACTGTTATTTTTGGTAGCCGGTATCAGCTCCAGATATTCTTTGTCACATCGTACCAACAAACAGTTTATCAATGACAGGACCAGAAGACTTTTGGTACCGTCTACATTAGGACTATTTGTATTCCAGTGGATTTCCGGATATTTGAATGTTTTGGTAGGTGGCGGTTTGGATATGATTCCATCGTATATTCGTTACCCGGTATTTGTGCTTAGTGGAATTGGACCACTTTGGTTTATACAAATGCTTTATTTATTTTCTTTACTGTTGGTGCTCATTAGAAAACTGGATGCCAAAGATAAATTTTATAATTTATGTGGAAAAGCTGGATACGTTCTGATTATTCTATTTGCTGTTCTGGTCTGGGGCAGTTCCCAGATTTTAAACGCACCGGTAATTACCACCTATCGTTTTGGTATTTACTTTGTGGCATTCTTATTGGGGTATTTTGTATTTTCCCATGATGAAGTGGAGCAAAAAGTTGAAAAAATGCATCTTCCCATGCTTATACTTGCAGTAGTGATGGGAATTGCATATACTATTTATTACTTTGGAATAAACTATGCGGATGCTCCATGTCTAAAGAGTATTTTTACAAATGTGTATGCCTGGATCGCTATACTGGCAATTCTGGGATGTGGAAAGGCCTGGTTCAATAAAACCAATGCTTTCTCTGACTATATGACAAAGTCAAGTTTCGGGATTTACATAATCCACTATCTGGTTGTACAGGTTTTGTGTTATCTGTTGAAATGCTATACCAACCTGCCGCTAGTTCTCATATATATCCTTGCTGTGATTGGGGTATTGGTTTTGTCACCTGCAGTGTTTGAACTGCTGAAGAGAATTTCCATTATACGGTATCTGGTATTGGGAATTAAAAAAGACTGATTTTGGTCAAAAAAGGAGCATGTCAAACTAACATCAAGCCAGTTTGACAGCTCCTTTTTCTTTATATTATGTTAAAGCGGTCCGCTGCAACCAGCCAGAGTCCACGGAACAGATTCATAATCTGCCAGCAGGTAAACCCCCTTAGCTGATACTCCTCTATCAGATCCATTTTTGCATTATAGCTTCTTACATCTTCAAACCAAACCTGATGATACTCCGTTTCCCCTGTTTCCTGAGAATATACCTGGTAGTTAATAAACGGAGACATGGCAGTCTCATCAAATAGAATGGGCACATTATTTCTAATAGCAATTTGTACGGCTTCTACATTGCTGATGGAAACAGCTTCTGACTGCCCACGTACGAAGGGAAGCTTCCAATCATAACCATAATTGGCAATACCGAGATGTATTTTTTTGGCAGGAATCACAGTAATTGCATATTCTACTACTTCCCGTACTTTATTCAGGGGAGCCACAGCCATGGGCGGGCCGTAAGTATAGCCCCATTCGTACGTCATTAGCAGTACATAGTCAGCTGCTGCCCCCAGTCTTTTATAGTCCTTTCCTTCATAGACCAGTCCGACCTGGGTATCTGATGTTTTGGGAGCCAGTGCTACTGAAACTGGGTAACCCAGAGCACTAATACTTTCCTGCATATAAGCCACAAAGTCCACAAAGGCATCCCGATCGGCTGCCAGTATAAATTCAAAGTCAATATCCAGACCTTCAAAGCCTTTGCTGTTGATTGTATACACAATCTCATCTTTAAGTTGTGTTCTAGCCTCCGGATTATTGACAACCTGTGAGATCAGGTAATTATTAAAATTCCCGGTCTCGTCAAAGGGAGTCAGGGTGAGAATGGGGGATGAACCATACTGTTTTGCCATAGTAATCATAAAAGTATCATCCAGTTGCGGAGGAAGTAAATTCCCATCTGCAGTAAAACCATAGGAAAAGACATATAAGTAGGAAAGATAGGGAAGAGTCTGGGATAGAACCCAGTTGCTTATAAATGGATATGCATAGCCGCCCGTATAGATGGAACGCTTATCAGGAGAATCCGTATCTACGGATAATAAAAGAGCCTGCCCGATAGCCAGCCTATAGGGGTATGGCAATTGGTTATAGAAGATGATAGTCGAAGCAGGGACGCCGAAGTTGGTAGCAATCATATCTACGGTATCTCCCTGTTGAACGGTATAAATAATCATAGTTTTCCTAAAAAAAGTTTCTTACTTCAACATATGATTTCGACAGGTAAGTGTACCCTTTCTGAATATGTTTTTTCTATTGCACCTCAGGCTTTTATATAACGAGAGCGCGCCTGAGGTGTCATCCAATTCATGGGGATACATTCTACTTTTCTTTTGGCTTAAGTAGCTTCGGAAGCAGCAGGATTTCATGTGCCACAAGGGGCATCGCAGAAAAGAAAAGCAGCAGTCTCCAGTCAGACGCATGAAGCAGACTGGTACCGAAAGCATTGGTGAAATAAGGGCAGATTGTCACCATAAGTTGGAGTCCAAAACCAACTATGACAGCAATGATCATGAGCCTGTTGGAAAGATGTTTCATTTTGAACACGGAACAGTTCATATCCCTCATGCCAATGGCATGAAATAGCTGAGACATGCCTAATACAGTAAAGGCATAGGTCTGGGACCGGGTTATGATTTCCGGTACCGTTAATAGCTTCCTGAGGTTCTCCAATGTCACTGGTAAATCATTGCCCATTAGCAGCTTCACGGGAAGAAGCAAAAAGGCACTGATACTGATGAAGGCAATCAGGTTTCCATAGATTAAGGTACAAGCCAGGCCGCCGCCAGCAAAGAGATGTTCTTCTTTGGGACGGGGTGGCTTTTTCATGAAGTGGGAAGTATCACTGATATCTATACCCAGTGCCAAAGCTGGCAGAGAATCCGTAATCAGGTTGATCCATAAAATATGGCTGGGCTTTAGGGGAGAAGAGAACCCGCAAAGGATGGCAGCTAACATGGTGATGATTTCACCAAAATTAGAGGAAAGTAAAAACAATACAGACTTCTTGATGTTAGCGTAAATACTCCTGCCCTGTTCTATGGCTTTGACAATGGTGGAAAAGTTATCGTCCGTGAGAATGATATCTGCAGCATTTTTTGCAACATCTGTTCCAGTTATACCCATGGCAATTCCTACATCTGCGGATTTTAAGGAAGGAGCATCATTCACACCATCCCCCGTCATGGCCACAATCTCCCCTCGTGCTTTTAATGCAGTCACAATTTTCGTTTTATGTTCAGGAGAAACCTGGGCAAACACATTTACATTTTTTAATGCATCAATCAGGGCATCTCCAGATAAGGCATTTAGTGTACTTCCCGCCATGCATGCCGAGCTATCGTCTGCAATTCCTAACTCCTTGGCAATGGCACAAGCCGTATCCACTCTGTCTCCTGTAATCATAATGGTACGTACTCCCGCACTGTGACAAGCATCCACGGCAGCCTTGGCTTCCGGTCTGAGGGGATCTTTCATTCCTACGAGGCCTATAAAAGTGAGGTCTTTTTCTGAAATTTTAGCGTCCCCGGTTTTCATGCCTAAGGCCAGTATACGAAGAGCTCCTTCTGACATGGATTTAATGGCATGATAAATATTGGTTTTGTGTAATTGTGTAAGGGCAATCATGTGTCCATCTTCCCAGATATATCTACTGCGCTTGATGATTTCGTCCGGAGAACCCTTCGTGTAGGAAATGGAAGTATTCCCCTGCCTATGCATCGTGCTCATCATCTTACGGTCGGAATCAAAAGCTATTTCATCGATCCTTGGCAGTCTGCTTTCCAAGACAGACCGATACAAATGAAAACCTGCAGTCATATCCAAGAGAGCCAGTTCGGTGGGATCGCCCATACGGGTACATAAGGTTTCAGCAGCAGCCAGATCCTGATTGTGAGCTTTTTTCTCCAATAGAACCGCATCATTACAAAGAGTAAATCCCTCCAAAAAGTAACGGTTCTGCTCTCGATTCAGCAGATGGGGTGTACACAGCATATTGTTGGAAAAGCACTCAGAAACAGACATTTTATTCTGGGTAAGGGTACCTGTTTTGTCAGAGCACACCACACTCACACAACCCAAGGTTTCCACACTGGGCAGCCTTTTGATGATGGTATTTACCTTTACCATTCGGGAAACGCTTAGCGCAAGTACCATAGTAACAATAGCAGGCAGTCCTTCCGGTACAGCAGCCACAGCCAGGGAAATGGCTGTAATCAGCATCTCTAGCACATCTCTTTTTTGAAGCAGGGCAATGCCAAAAAGCAGGGCACAGAGAACCAGAGAAACCACACTTAACACCTTGCCTAAATCTGCTAATCTTTTCTGCAGGGGAGTGGTTTCCTCAGGGGCTTCATTAATCAGCTGTGCTATCTTTCCGATTTCAGTATTCATCCCAATGGCACTGACTCTGCCGATCCCTCTGCCGTAGGTAACATTGGTGGACATAAACGCCTGGTTATGATGCTTAGTATCCTTTTCTACAGGCAGAGACTCACCGGTAAGGGCAGATTCCTCTACCTTTAGGCTTTGGGATTCTGTCAGAATGAGGTCGGCAGGAATTTGGCGGCCAGCATCTAAAAGTACAAGATCACCTGGAATCAGATCACTGGCAGAGATTTCTGTAGGCTGACCTTTATCCAGGATAATTGCTTTAGGACTGGTCATTTCTTTTAAGGAATCCAGAGCACGTTTGGCTTTTCCCTCCTGAATAAGTCCCACTATGGCATTTAGCAGAATAACGGCCAGAATAATGGCGGTATCACTGAATTCCCGTAGTAGCATGGAAATGGCAGCAGCAATAAAGAGAATAAAGATGAGCGGGTCATTCATTTGTTCTAAAAAGCGCTGAAAAACATTTTTTCTATGCGCTTCTTCTAAAACATTCTGACCACGTATTGCATTAGAAAGTGGCGGATTTGGTGTATGCATAAAATTCCCCCTGTGTCATACATAGAATTTGGCAGGTTGTCTGCCTAATGCAACATATGAAACAGGGGGAAAAAATATACTAGCTTCTGTTGTAAGGGAACTATTTGGTAATGGGAATTCCTTTGACTGCTCTACGGTAAATTTTCCAAATGATTACCGCAGGAAGACTGACTGTCAGGTAAATGGTGGATAAGCCACCAGCAAGTGCCCCAATTACAGCAATGACTATTATCATTGGACTCATATGTAAAACCTCCTTAACATGGTGAATGGACTTTTCATAAGTAATCTTAACATCCACAGACCTAATAAAGAATGAATGTTAAGAAATCTTGACATCAAAAAATGTAATATTAACAAGAAATTAACACAATCCTCTTGGTGCAATGAAACGAGAGGTTTAAGATAATGATGTCATACTTTATTTATTTTTTTGTCGTAATATAGTTATATTAGTTATTTATGATGAAGTCATATGATTAACAAACGTTAGGAAAGGATACAGGATTATGTGGCTTAAGAAATTAAAAAAGAAAAAATTCCAGTTTATTCTGGTGGGACTTATGCTTTGTTTTACGTCTGCTATACTTGCCGCTTGTGTATGTTTTGTGGCTGAAACAAAAAAATTTACCAATGAATACACTTCATATGAAGAATGTCCACGTATAGTTGCAATAGCGGACAGTCAGTATGACAAAAGTTATTTTGAGCAATACGAAGATCTGATGAGAAAGACGGACAGAATTAGCTTTTGTAATGTTACTGTGCTTGTCAATAATTTATTTTTTAAGGGTAAGCAAATTAAGACAAACTTTAGCACGATTTATCATGTAGAGGATATCAATGACTTCATGCATGGTTTGGAGATGATTGAGGGCAGTGAAGTTGCACCAGATAAAGGTGAAGTCTGGATCAGCTCGGTATGCGCAGATTCATATCATATAAAGCTGGGTGACAAAATCAGTATTGGTTCTGAAAATGGGGTAGAACTTACCGTCAGTGGTATTGTTGCAACTTTAATCTGTCCCTCACAGTACATGGGTACCATTCCTTACTACATAAATGCTTCCACAGCAGAATTGTTTGATGGATATGATTTATGTGGGATTTCCTTTTTCTCAAAGGAAGAGATGTCAGGCAATGAATATATGAAGCTGCTCCCTGAAGAGTTTACTGTTAATGCGGCGTCAATGATTGAGTCAGACGGTATAAAATTAAGTATTTCTTATCTCGCTGATATTTTTGGTGGGGTAGGCCTTCTTGCGGCTATCATCATTTTTGTGGTTTCGCTTGTCATTATCAAGTTTATTATTATGTCAAACCTTGCTAATGAATACAAGGAAATCGGCACATATAAGGCACTTGGCTTTACAAACAGGCAGATTATTGGTTTCTATACCAAAAGCTTTATTTTCGCAGGTGGAATCGGAATTCTTACAGGTGCAGCCATAAGCTTCCCAATTGCACAGTATTTATGTGGCATGGTTCTACAAAATCTTGGCACATTTAAGCTTTCCGCACTATCCGTAATTCTTGCCGGAGCATCGGCATTATTGCTGATTGGTATGCTTATTGCAGGAGTACTATTCTCGTTGAAGAAGATTTGCCGGATTACTCCGGTGGAAGCATTTTCCGTGGGAAGTCCATCCTCAAAAAAGAAAGTCGGACACTCTCTGATCAAAAATGCATATTCCTCCTTCTCGGTTGCCATCAATGATATTGCCTGGAAAAGAGGTGCAAGTATGGTAACCGTAATTGTATTGACGGTTTCTTTCTATATGTCAATCCTGTTTTTATCTGTCAATTATTCGTTGGAAAGATTTGATATAATGACAGGAAGCTGGTTTTCTTTTCCACAGTATGACGCTATCTTATCGCTGAATCCGGATGAGGATATAGAAACTTTTCTCAAACAGTCGGAGTACGTAAAGCAATATGTATTATCTAATCTGGATATCGGAATGTCCGGTATGCGTACTGATTCTGATATCAACGAAAATGAATTATATATGGAAATCTATGATGATTGTTCGGAAGAAAAACTTGGTATTCCACTTGTTTCAGGCAGGCATCCAAAGGCTTTAGATGAAATTCTCATGTCCTATGATCTGGCAAAAAAAGCAGGGATTTGTGAGGGAGAATGGTTTCATATTGAAAATGATACCTATTCCAATGATTATCTTGTAACAGGTCTGTTTTCCAGTATGTATAACGGTGGACTCAATATAATTATGAATGGAAGCGAGTATGCCAAATATGATCGTCCGGAAAACTACACCAGTGCCATGGTGTTTCTAAAGGAAGGGGTAAAGTATGGGGATTTTGAAGGTTCTGTCCAAGCAGCTTTTTTGGATATAGGCATATCTGAAACAGCCTCTTTCCTGGAAGGCTCCATGAATTCGCTTAACAGCATATCAAAGCCTCTTACCACAATGTTTGCGATTGTATTTTCACTTTTCAGTGTAATGAACATTATTAATCTGCTAATTATGAATAATATTGAAAACCGTCGTCAATACGGCATTTTGAAAGCAATGGGATTTACGAATAGATATATTTGTACCAAAAACCTACTGAAAAATATCCTGCTTACCAGTATTTCAGCTGCAGTTGCATTACTGGTACATGCGTTATTCTCACAGAAATTATTTTTTGCCATCATACACGTAAACGGACTTATTTCAAATCCGTCACTGGCACTGACGGTGGCAGCATTGCTTTTTACAATAATAGTCGTGATAACAATGATGTTTACGATCCCCATGATAAAGGTCTCTCCAACAGAACTGATGGAAGAATAGTGAATAGGAAAGGAAATGATACTATGAAAAATGTGATTATAAAAACAGAAAAGCTTTGTAAAAGCTTTGTGATAGGAAAAAGTTCAAACAACGTTCTACGCAATATTGACCTTGAAATATATGAAGGAGATTTTACAATTATCATGGGTAGCTCAGGCAGTGGAAAATCTACACTTCTCTACTCACTCTCCACAATGGATAAACCTACTGATGGAAAGGTCATACTACTTGGTCATGATATTACTGCAATGTCACAAAAGCAGATTGCAAACATACGTAAAAAGGAGATTTCGTTTGTATTTCAAAGCATGAATCTGCTTACTGAGCTCAATGCATTTGAAAATATTGCCTACTGTGGATACGGTACAGACAGCAAAGAAAACATAAATAGGCGCACCAATGAATTGCTTAATAAACTTGAGCTTTCTGATTCGGTTCAAAAATATCCTTCTGAACTTTCAGGTGGTCAACAACAGCGTATTTCAATTGGCAGAGCTTTGATTGGCGGTGCAAAGATTATCTTTGGAGACGAACCAACAGGATCACTCAACTCATCAATGGGCAAACAGGTGTTGGATATTTTTACCACTCTCAACAACGAAGGTCAGACCATTGTAATGGTTACTCACGATATAAAGGCTGCCTCCAGGGCAACAAGACTGCTTTATCTTACTGACGGTAAAATTGGAGGGGAACTGAATCTGGGTAAATATACACCGGAAAGCAAACGGGAACGCGAAGAAAAAATATTTGCATTTTTAAACGAGCACAATTGGTAAGTTTCTTTACAATGCAAGGATTTAGAGGCATAATAATGGTAGTATTTAACAAGGGAGAATAATATGGCAAATGAAAAAATCCTTGTTGTTGAAGATGATAAAGATTTAAATGAGATTATCTGTGGGTATCTGACAAAGGAAAACTATATAGTGAAAAAGGCATTTGACGGAAGTGCAGGCATACAAATGGCAAAGGATTTTTCGCCGGAACTTGTGCTTCTTGATATCATGTTGCCTAAAACAGATGGAGCTGAGGTCTGCAGAGTCATTCGAACATTTTCCAATGTGCCCATTATGATTATCTCGGCCAAAAGTGAGGATATGGATAAGCTGCTGCTTCTCGGACTTGGTGCAGATGATTATCTGATTAAGCCTTTTTCTCTAATCGAACTTGGTGCACGAGTACGCTCTCATCTACGAAGATTTACTACTCTTGGTAGTGCTGTAAGCTGCAGTGCAAGTGTTGATACCAAACGGGTTTTGGGAGAAATTGTGATTGATACCGTTTGTCACAGTGTGACAGTCTGTGGACAGAATGTGGAGCTGACTTCAAAGGAATTCAAGCTGCTTGACTATCTTTCACAGCATCCCTCACAGGTATTTTCCAAGGAACAATTGATTGACAACGTATGGGGGTTTACGGAATACATCGATCTTAACACAATAACCGTATATGTAGGCCGCCTACGTGAAAAATTATCTGCGTATGGGCCTTGTTACATCAAAACCGTATGGGGAGTTGGATACAAGTGGGAGATATAGTCAGACGAAAATTTTTCATAGGTATGACTGCAGTTATAGGCTTACTGTTGCTTATAACTGCTTTGCTTTGTATTAATAGCATAAAGACACAGTTAAAGACGCTCAATATCAATGCTTTACGAAATGATGCAGGTGAAATGGCAGCAGAGATGGAGCGCACAAAGGAATATCAGTCAGAGGCAGATTTATCTTATGCAGTGATACTGAATGATGGTACCATTGCCTACAATAATGGTACCTCTTTGCGTGGGCATATCAATTTGCACACGCTTGGATCTGCTAATAC